>CAZGZO010000036.1:0-17461 GCA_964529695.1 uncultured Lentimicrobiaceae bacterium | reverse complement strand
AATCTTAAAACAACTTCTCCCCTATTTCACCCACTTTTTCAGTGCAGCAACAAGTCCATCAATGTCTTCTTCAGTGGTGTCCCAGGAACACATCAACCTGACTTCAGAAGTATTTTCATCCCAGACATGGAAAAAATATTCTTTTTGAACGTTGGGAAGTACTTCTTTGGGAATAATGGCAAAGACCCCGTTGGCTTCCACTTTCCTAGTCACTTTTACCTGCTCGAAAGGCTGTAACTTTTCTTCCAGCAGCTTCGCCATCTTGTTTGCGTGCGAAGCGTTCTTCTTCCACAATTCATCCGTTAAATAACGATCGAACTGCGCTGAAATGAAACGCATTTTGGAGTGAAGTTGCATGCCCTGCTTCCGGGCGTACTCAAAATCTTTAGCCAGATTTTTATTGAGAAAAACAACTGCTTCACCAAACATCAAACCGTTTTTAGTGCCACCAAATGACAAGACATCAACTCCGGCATCAACAGTAAAAGTTTTAAAATCCAGACCCAGCGAAACTGCCGCATTGCTAATTCGCGCGCCGTCCATGTGCAGATACATATCATGCTGATGTGAAAAATCGGCCAGCGCTTTAACTTCTTCAGGTTTATATACCGTACCCAATTCTGTAACCTGAGAAATAGAAATTAGTTTAGGTTGTGAATGATGCTGAAAACCAATACTATTTAAAAATGGCAAAACCTGTTCAGGCCTGATTTTTCCGTCTTTTGTCTCCAGCTCCAGAATTTTAGAACCACTGAATTTTTCCGGGGCACCGCACTCGTCTTCATTCATATGGGCAGAATGAGCCGACACAATCGCCTGATATGGACGTATTAAGTGACTTGTTCCCAAAACATTGGCGGATGTTCCGTTATACACAAAAAACACAGCAATATCATTACCGAAATATTTTTTGAATTTCTCAACAGCACCTGCTGTAATAGGTTCATCCAGTTCTCCATATGAAGCATTATGACCGTGGTTTACATTTGCAAGAGCTTCCATCACTTCCGGGCAAACACCCGACCAGTTATCGCTGGCAAAAGATTTTATTTCATTCATTATTGTATGATTTATTTTTCAAACATAATTCCTTTTTCTCAATAACTTTTGTAACCGGTTTAGAATAGTACACTGATTTGTTTTGATTTTTAAAAGCTTTCGCTTTTTGTAACATTTTTCTTTCTTTATTCCCTCGCACCCCCACCCCTAAAGGTGCGTGCCTCTTCTTGCTTCAATCTTAAGATTATGCCGTGGTGCGTTCCCCCTTTAGGGGGTTAGGGGGTCAATTTTTTACTTTTCATTCTCCATCAACCACAGCATTTTTCATTTCCCGTGTACTTAGCAAACCACAAGCAGCATCAATATCCTGTCCCCGAGAAGCCCTGATAGTTGTGATAATTCCTTTCGCGTTAAGCGCATCTTTAAAATGCAAAATACTCTCTTCCGTAGTGCCCTCAAGCGGTGTGTTCGGAATGGGATGAAAACGAATCAGATTGATGCGGCATTTCAATCCATTGAGAATTCTTGCAAGTTCTTTAACATGGGCAGGCGTGTCATTCAGTCCGCTAAAAACGATGTATTCGAATGAAACTCTCCGCTGGCGGTCAAATGAATGATTTTTTAGCTCATCAAGAATATCCTTAATCGTATATTTTTGTGAAATTGGCATCAGCATTCTCCGTTCTTTTTCAAAAGGTGAATGCAAACTAACCGCCAGATGACAGGCACTGTTTTCCAGAAAATGACGCATGGCAGGAACCAGTCCGATGGTCGAAACTGTGATTTTTTTCGGGCTCCAGCCAAAACCCCAGTCAGAAGTGAGAATCTCAAGACTTTTCATCAGTGCATCCAAATTGTCCATGGGTTCTCCCATTCCCATAAATACCAGGTTGGTCAACTGTTCCCTTTCGGGAAGACTTCTGATTTGGTTTAAAATCGCACCCGAGGTAAGATTCGCCTGAAAGCCTTGCTTACCCGTCATGCAAAACAAGCACCGCATTTTGCATCCCACTTGCGTGGATAGGCAAAGCGTATTGCGCTTGTTTTCAGGAATAAATGCCGATTCTATGTAACCACCTTTATGCGTTTTGAAAAGATATTTCTTAGTCCCATCCGCAGAAACCTGAACGTTGGCAGATGCATCAAGGCCAAAATCATACTTTTCAGAAAGCTGTTGCCGCGCTTTTTTAGAAAGGTTCGTCATCTCATCAATAGATGTTATCTCTTTCTGATAAAGCCATGCAGCAATCTGTCCCGCAGTAAATTTCGGTAGGTTCAGCCCATTCGTAATTTCCTGGAGTTCGGTAAGATTCTTACCAAAAAGAATTTCTTTATGTGAATCCTCCACCACAGTGCGCTATTTGTTTTTCTTTTTCTTTAGATCAGACTTCAGCTTTTTTGTGGTTTTTTTCACCTGTTTGGCAACCACTTTACTGTCCTTCTTCACTCCTTTTTTAAATACTTTCCAGTCCTTAGGAGCTTCTTTGCCAACTTTTTTACCGACCTTTTTCGCAAAATCACCGGTTTTGTCGACTGCATTTTTGGTTCCTTTTTTAGTAGCTTTCCAAACCTTCCGGCTGGTTTTCTTTACTGCTTGTGAATCTTTTTTGATTTCCTTTTTAATGTGCTGCTTAGTCTTATGGTCTTTCGTTTTATTCTGTGAAAATGCCATAGCCGATGCCAATAGCAGCGCTACTATAATGATGATCCTTTTGTTCATATTCTTGATAAAATTTAAAATTGTGTTTTTGAATTTGTCACGATGATAACGCAAAAATCCAATTTTGCTTATATGATCCAAATCCCGGCTCCAAAATTACAAAAACTACCAATGGGTGATTTTGAAAAACATCTTTGAAGAGCAATTCAATCACAGGCATAAAAGATTCGTAATTTTGCCGGCAAAATTCTATGTGATGGATAAAGGAGAAAGAAGGATTGCCCGGGAGAAAAAAACGATAGATGCAATGATTCGGCTCTATTGTCACGATCACCATGGGACCAATGGAAAAGGAGACCTTTGCGAAGATTGCCAGAATCTGTTAACATACGCTTTTGCCAGGATTGGACATTGTGTTTTTAATCCGGACAAACCCACTTGTAAAAACTGTACGATTCACTGCTATGCGCCGGCAAAAAAAGAAAAAATAAAAGAAGTAATGCGGTATGCCGGGCCAAGAATGATGTTGCACAAGCCAGTATTGGCAATCGCCCATCTGTTGGACGGGAAAAAAGATGAAGAAAGAATTCAGAAATACCTCGAGAAAAAGGCTAAAAGGGCTAAGAAAGCAGGCGACCAAAAATAGCAATCGTTAAAAATTCTGAAAGTAACAGTTGAAATATTATCTTAGAAAAAGATTTTGTATTTTAAGCACTCATTAAATTCCAAACAACCGTCAGTGTAGTTTGGTATAAACTGAGTTAATATGAAACTGTTAAACAGTATCTTAAACGATAATTTTTCCGGTTCCAGCATGGTACTCTTCAAGACGCAGGAGGTACTACTTTTGATGGGACAAAGTGATGAAGAAATAGATACATCTGAGTTATTAAAAGATTTTTCTCACCTAAAAAGGCAATTCCCTATCTTCGCTGTATTGCATCATTTTATTAACGAAATGGAGTTTTTCATCCAACAAATGGGGGAAATTGATGGAGATGAATTGGTACGACGCATCGAAAATTACAGGGAGCAATGGCATGATGCACAACGCAAGGCCAGTGAAAAGATGTTGACTGGTCTTTCATTTGACAGGAAAAACATCCTCTTACACAGTAACAGTTCAGCCTTGCAATCATTGTTTGCAGAACTTGCCAAAAGAAAAGTCTTCCCCACAATTTGGCAAACTGTTTCTGCACCCGTCAACGAAGGTTTATTGCAGGCTAAAATCATGAAGCGCCTGGGATTTAAAGTTAATTTATTCCATGAAGTGGCCATTTCCAAATTTGTAAAAAAACTCGATTTTGCACTTTTCGGTGCCGACGTGGTTACCGATGATTTCTTCATGAACAAAGTAGGCACCTATCCAATTTCGCTGATGATGAAACAGGAAAATAAACCGGTTTTTGTTTTGTCCGAAAATAGAAAGCACAGGACTGGGGAAGAACTAGAACTGATGGAATTATTAAAAGAGACACCCAAACCCACCATAGAAATTACCAATGATCCGAACGGATTTACAGTTCATAATTACTATTTTGATGCCACGCCGCTTTCCTTGATAAAACAGGTTTTTACAGAATCTAATCCCGCCTGATGAAAAACAATATTAGCCTTTATTAAAATTAAAAGAAAGCGTAAGTTTGCGCCATGAAATTACTGTCGGCTATTTTCTTTAAAATCTTCGTTTATTTCGTAGGGATTCTACCTTATAGTATCCTTTACATTTTCTCTGATTTATTGCATTTCCTGTTACAACGGGTTATTGGTTATCGAAGAGAAGTTGTGGAAGATAATCTGAAAAAGACCTTTCCTGAAAAGTCGCCGGAAGAACTAAAAAGGATCGAAAACCTGAGCTATAAGAACCTGAGTGATATGCTTATAGAAGGAATTCGAGGGTTTACAATTTCCAAAAAACAAGTTTATAAGCGTTTTGTTTTAAAAAATCCTGAGATATTCGAACCTTTCAGGAAACAAGAACAAGGTGTTGTCCTCGTTCTGGGGCATTACGCCGACTGGGAATGGGCCGTACTGTCAGCCCCACTTTATCTGCACTTTAAAAATCTCATCACTTTTTATAAGCCGCTGAAGAATCCTCACATTGATGATTATATCCAGAAGAATCGCACACGGACTGGTATGAAACTAATCTCAATCACTGCAACAGCATCTACATTTAGAAAATATAAAGAGAATCCGGCTATTTACATCTTGGTTGCGGACCAAAGTCCTTCCAATCCGCGCAAAGCCCACTGGGTTTCATTCCTGAAAAGGGATACGGCTTTTCTGCATGGCCCGGAAGATTATGCAAAGAGTTACAATTTGCCGCTTGTTTTTGTCGATATACAACGGGTGAAACGAGGTTATTATGAGGCAGAATTTTCAATTTTAACAACAGAAACCGAAAAACTTCCAAAAGGTGAAATTACGAGGCTCTACGCAAAGAAACTGGAAGAAGTAATTTACAAAAAACCGGAAGACTGGCTTTGGTCACATAAACGGTGGAAGCATACAAGAAATTGATGCAGTTCAATTTATAGCGACAAAAACTTTCTTACTTATCTGATAATTGCAAAGATCATGCGCATCCATATTTTACAACACGTTCCTTATGAAAGTCCGGGTTCCATAACAGACTGGGCAGAAGAAAAAGGATTTCCTGTGAGCTATACCAGATTTTATGAAAATGGTCAGCTGCCGCGACTGGAAGATTTTGACCTGTTGGTAATCATGGGAGGGCCGATGAACATTTATGAAAAAGACAAATATCCCTGGCTGATGCTGGAAAAAGCCTTTATTCAAAATTGCCTTTCGGCGAAAAAGAAGATACTTGGTATTTGCCTCGGATCTCAGCTTCTGGCAGATGCGCTTGGCACCATAGTTTATCCCAACAAGGAAAAGGAAATTGGTTGGTTTCCAATATTCAAAAATGGGGCTCATCCTGTCTTAGACTTATTTCCCGAAGGTGAAATAGAAGCATTTCATTGGCATGTAGACACTTATGACCTTCCTGGAGGTGCAGTCCCTCTTTTTTACTCAGAGGCTACAAAAAATCAGGGATTCGTTTATGAGGATCAGGTTTTCGCTTTGCAGTTTCATTGGGAAATACGACCGGGAACAATGATAGAATTGATACAACATGCACACAACGACCTTACACCCGGTATCTATGTTCAGGAGTCTGAAAGAATGCTAAGTCATTTATCAGGATTTGAAAAATCGGGGAAACATCTTAAAGATTTATTGGATTACATTCAGGCTATTTAACAGAATGTTTAATAAAAATGGGCAAAGTCCGGAAAAATGAAAAACGGTCTTCAAATCAATAATATTCTTTATTTTTGGATGAATAAATAATTTGAAAAGACCTTTACTATGGTCAAACAGCTTGTATCAATCCTCTTAATTTTTAGCACCTCAACCTTACCGGCTCAAACCTTCACTGACATTAGGGCACATTTAACCGGAGTAGGCGGAAGTGCCTGTGGCTGGGTTGATTACAACCAGGATGGAAAACTTGATATATTCGTTACAGGCGAGTATTTTAAGAACAACAAACATTTTATCAGCACCGACCTTTATCGCAATGACGGGAATAATCATTTCACGAAAGTAAAAACACCCATTGTAAATGTTTACCGTGGTGCATTTGACTGGGCAGATTATAACCTGGACGGCATGCCTGATTTGTTTATAATCGGGGAAAATGCTGCCGGGAAATCTGTTGCTGATTTATATAAAAATGTAAATAGAACTCCTAATTTTGTGCTTATTCACACAGGAATACCTGGACTAAAAGACGGTTCGGTAGATTGGGGAGATTATGATGGAGACGGAGATCCTGACTTATTACTAACCGGCGAAGGTCCCAATGGCCCCGTTACGAAAATTTACCGCAACGACCGTCATAATCACTTTACTGATATTCATGCCGGTTTACCCGGAGTGCGCTATGGTGTAGCACGGTGGGCCGATCTGTTTCAAACGGGTCACTTGGATGTGATTTTAAGTGGGCGTTTAGCTTCAGGAAAATGTTTTACAGCCGTTTACAGGAATGAAGGGAACAACAAATTTGTCAAAGTTCCTGTGGATTTTACTAATCTATGTCTCAGCGATGTGGCTGTTGCTGATTATAACATGGATGGATGGCCCGATTTTGTGGCCTGTGGCGAAACACAAGACGGGCAATTTGAAACAAGGCTTTACAGGAATGACAAAAATGGTTTCTTTAGTACTGTAGTAAAAGGCCTTACCGGTGTTCGCACTGGTTCTGTAGCCTGGGGTGACTACGACCATGACGGAGATCCGGATTTGTTAATTACCGGACAATCAGCACACGGGCCAGTTTCAGAAATCTTTCGAAACGATGGCAATGGAAAGTTCACCAACATCCATGCGGGACTTATCGGATTATACATGAGCGATGGTCATTTTGGTGATTATGATAATGATGGTGATTTGGATGTTCTGATTTCGGGTATGTCTGCGGGTTATAAATTCTATACTAAAGTGTATCGCAACATTCCCATGCAGAAAAAAGACACACTCAGATACAAGGCCCCACAAACCAATTCCGGTAATCAAGAGCGAGGAATTTTTGAGTATTCTGTAAAAGTGCCTCCACTTCCAAAGAAAATATATTATTACGTGTATGCTTCCACTTATTGTGATTTACATGGAACCGGGAAAAAAGGATATTATGTCTTTTTCAGCCCCATCAAAAAACAGCATAAGGAATATCAGCTACAGGAAGAGTTTAATAAACTTATTCACAAAAGATTTCCGATGTGGCCCAAGATTAATCCGGGTGAACTTATCACCAATGGGTTTACCACTTATGCGAAAGCTCAAGCTTCCAAAAAAATAGCAATACACGCATACAAAACCACTGGTTTTAAAGTTCATGAGTTAGTTTGGTAATCATCTATGAAGAAAAAAGTTTTGTTTGTATGCCTGGGAAACATTTGTCGTTCACCCAGTGCAGAAGCCGTATTTAATCATTTAATTCAGGAAGAAAATATTGCTGAGGAATATGAAGTAGATTCAGCCGGAACATCTGGCTGGCATGAAGGAGAATCTGCTGACCCAAGAATGAAGTCTCACGCGAAAAAAAGAGGAATTCAACTTACCTCTGTTTCCCGGCCGGTAATTCCGGAGACAGATTTTGATGACTTCGATTATATCGTTGCTATGGACAGGGACAACCTCAGAGATTTAAAGGAGATGGCTCCGAAAAAAGAACATTGGAAAAAAATCTTTCTGATGACAGACTTTTCTTCGCACAATCATTATGATGGAGTTCCTGATCCGTATTACAGCGGTTCGGAGGGATTTGAACTTGTGTTGGATTTGTTGGAAGATGCTACACAGGGTTTCCTATCCTATATACAGGATCATCATGAGGATTAAGATTCTTTTTTAAAAAATCTAAATTCATAAATGGGAAGCTATAGGATAAATAATTCCATCTATTTTTGCAGAAAGAATAAATATTGAAAAGAAGACAACATATTTCTTTTGTGGCTTTCCTGTTATTCCTGACAGGGGTTTTTTCATATATTAACGGTTGTGCCCAGCAAACCACGAGGGTTGATGTACAACATGCAGACGTCTCCAGCTACAATGCAAAACTGGGAAAAAACATCCAGCGTTTAATAGGGCATGTTAAACTTAAGCAGGATTCAACCCTGTTTTTTTCCGACAGCGCTTACCTAAACACTAAAACAAGAAATTTCGACGCCTTCAGCCGGATTCATATTATTGTAAATGATACTTTGAACATTTATGGATCGAGACTTCATTATGAAGGCAAAACCCGGGTGGCAGAGCTCTTTGGGAATGTCATTCTGAAGGATCCTAAGACAACTCTTTATACTGATCATCTTATTTACAACAGAAACTCACGCATAGCTCATTACGACAGGGGTGGAAAAATCCTTTCTGATTCCAATGTACTGAAAAGTACACTAGGATATTACAATACAAACACCCAGGTTTTTCACTTTCAAAAGCATGTAATTCTTACCAGCCGTGATCAGGTATTGCGTTCAGATACATTAATTTACGACACCAGGACCGCCATGTCCTACATCAAGGGACCAACAACAATCAAAAGCAAGGAAAGCACAGTCCACTGCACGAATGGATGGTTTGACACTAAAAATCATGATTCCAAACTTTTCCAACGACCTGTTATTCAATATAAGAACCAGACACTTACCGCAGACAGCGTTATTTACAGCGACTCATCCACACATGGAAGAGCTTACGGTAACATTAAAATTGTGGATACCTCCCGACAGATTGTCGTCAAGGGAAAGATCGGTGAAACTTGGGATAAAAAAGGTATTACGTATGTTACCGATAGCGCCCTGGGTATAAGTTATAATCTTCAGAAAGATTCGCTATTTATGCACGCTGACACCCTGTGGCTATTTCTTGATAAACACAAAAAAACAAAAGAAATGCTCGCTTACCATCAAGTAAGATTTTACAGGAAAGATTTGCAGGGAGCTTGCGATTCTCTGGCTTATACTATGAAAGACTCCACCATGCGCATGTTTACCAAACCTGTGATCTGGACCGGAGACAACCAGCTTACCTCTGACACCATTTCACTCGTAATGAAAAATGGCCAAATGGATACCATGACTATGAAAGACAATGGTTTTATCATCTCGAAAGATTCCACTAACATGTTTAACCAAATCAAAGGCAGAACCATGATTGGCTATTTTCGCCGCAACAGAATATACCAAATGAAGGTGGATGGCAACGCTCAGTCGTTTTACTGGTTAAGAAGCGATGACAAACATCTCATTGGCCTGAATAAAGCCGAAGCCAGCAATATGCTCATTAAAATTGCCAACAACAAGATTGTTGGAATCGATTATCTTGAAAAACCAAGCGAAACGCTCTACCCGCCTAAAAAAACAAAAGGGAAAACCAATGTGCTGGACGGATTCAACTGGCTGGGTTACATCCGGCCGGACTCGGTTCAGGATATTTTTGTTATAAAAAAGAGAAAACCTGCTAATCAGAATACAAAGAATTTTCAGAAAACAGAGAATTTCAAGTAGCGGTGTGGATTTTCGCGAATATCCTTCAACAGCTTTTTCAATTGAATAACAGACTTATTCATTTCAAGGTATAAACTGTCATTGGTTAAGATGGCTCCGGCAGTTCCCTGTCCTGCATTTATTTTCTTGAGCATCATTTGCAGCTGATTAAGTGTTTTACTAGTATTTGCAATCATTCCTTTAAGATTTGCACTAGACAAAGAGTCGCTGACATTTTTAAGATTTTGAACAATTGCCCCGATATTCTTTCGATTTGAGGAAAGTGTTCCTGATAGCGAGTCAACGTTGGAAATGATATTACCGAATTTCTTCTGATTGTCTTTAAGCATAATGTTTAGTGTCGCAGAAGTCTCATTCAGATTATGGAAAGTGCTTTTGAGATTCAGCAACGACGCTTTCAGAGAATTATTACCACGACGTCCCAGCGCATCATTTAACGAGGATATTAAGCTGTCGGCATTGGATAAAATCTGTTCCGCTCTCGCCTTGATTGGGGCCAGTGCAGCATTAACCTGTTCTTTCAGGTTCACTTCCACACTTCCCGTTAAGGTATCATTATTTTTTACCATCTGATTCGACTTTCCAAGAAGTAACTCAACAGATTTATCGCCCAACAAAGTAGAGTTTACAATTCTCGCCTTGCTATCCACAGGAATAGGAAAGGGTTTGCTAATCAGCAACGAAACCATAATATCTCCGGAATAATCCGGTGCAAACTTCACACTGCTTACCTGCCCTATCTGCATACCGTTCAGCGTAATAGGATTAGCAACCACCAGACCGCTCACATTAGGATAGCGTACATGCAAAATCATCTGTTCTCTGAAAATATCTTTACCTTTCAAATAATTATAACCCCAGATAAAAATGACAATGGCAGCAATAAACGTCACTCCTATATATATTAAGCTAGATTTCTTCACGTAATAGAATTTAATTTCAAAGTAAAGCAAAAATACAAAAAATAAAGCTCGTTGTTCGAGGATGATTGATGTTTCAGATAAAGGATTTCCTAACAAATAAGAATAGTAAATATATGTTTTTGAACATATTAAGAAATATTAATATTAGAAATATATTTCTTTGAATCGACAAGACCGTCCAAACTAATTAGATTATTTTTTATGCTTGGAAGCATTTAACTTTCTGGCTTTAGCCGTGCTGATCCTTTTACCATTATAAAAAGCAACAACGAAAGCACCTTTATAACCAACTTTTCTCAGGTAGTTCTGGAGTTTATCAGCTTCACGTAAATCATAAAGATGTCCCGATGTGTATCTATAGATTCCATTATGATAATAATAGCTGATGGATTTAACTTTGGGAAATTTCTTTGCCGGGTATTTATATTTGTATTTTCCGGTATAGAACTGAACCCTATACTCAGCCAAATTATGATGTTGCGAAATAGCTTTCGGCGTCACAGCATTTTCTTTCTCAAAATTCTCCTTGTATTTTTTGAATGCCAGATAAAGACCGGCTGCCAGGTTCGACTGACCTTTCTTCGACAATAAGTAAATATCATCCCTATGATTACTTAAAAATCCAAGTTCCACCAAAACGCTGGGCATGGCAGTTCGCCAAAGGACAAGGAAACCAGCTTGGGCAACTCCACGCTCCTTCATCCCAGCCCGTGCTCTCATTTCCTGTTCAACATCATGGGCAAACAGAAGACTTTGTTTCAAATAAGCATTTTGAAAAAGTGAAAGGTTGATGTATGATTGCGGTGAATTTAAATTAAATCCATTATAATTCTTGCTCTGATTGCTTTCATAAAGAATAGCTTTATTTTCTTTCTCAGCAATATCCATGTTGGCTTTGGTTTTACCCAGCCCCATCACAAAAGTCTCTGTACCATGAGGAACCGGACTCGGATAAGAGTTACAGTGAATCGACACAAACAAATCAGCATGATTTTTATTTGCAATTTGAGCACGTTTATATAAAGGAATGAATACATCGGTAGTTCTCGTAAAAATCACTTTTACGTCTTTCATGTGCTCGCGAATGTCTTGTCCAAATTTCAGGGCAACTGCCAGAACTATATCCTTTTCGTGAGAATGCCAACCCGAGGTACCCGGATCTTTCCCACCATGACCGGGATCAATTACAATTGTTGTAATTTTCGCTCCTTTTTGGCCCAAAACTTGCAGAGGAGTAAAGAAAAATAAACAAAACACAATACTTAATAAAAGCCTGCGTTTGAGAAACCCTATTTTAAATATTGAAACTATATTTGCAAACATTAGTTACGTCGTCCAGATTATTAACAAAAGTAATAGAAAGAATTTGTTCAAACGGGCTCATTACGGTAAATTATTAACAACACTCTGGTTATTTTCTTTGGTCATTTTCTCAGTAAATGATGCGATGGCATCGACCATTATTAATAAACCAAGTGTACATACTGCTTTTGCCCAAGCGGACACCCTCATAAAAAAAAATAATAAGTTAAAAGCCACTGCCGATTCAGTTGCAAAAGCTGATACAATTATCAAGGCTGATACTACCCAGGCTAAAAAAGACACTACTGGAAAAGATTTGAAATTGGAATATGATCTTGTCAGGCATGCTGACGACTCCATTGTCCAGGATTTAAATAACAAAAAGGTTTATTTATATGGGAATGCGGAAATTACATACGGAGATATAGACCTGAAGGCTGCTTATATTTCAGTTAACTTTAATGACAATACAGTTTTTGCCCAGGGGATGAAAGATTCTACCGGAAAGGAAATAGGTTTGCCGGAATTCAAACAAGGTACCGAAGTTTATGATGCTAAAACCATAAGATATGACTTCGTTACGAAAAAAGGAATTATCCATGGCGTCAATACCAAACAAAACCAGGGATATCTTCATGGTATGAAGGTAAAAAGACTGCCTGATAACAGTTTTAATGTTGAAAACGGAGAGTTCACCACCTGTGATCTACCTGACCCACATTATGCTTTTAAATTTCATAAAGCATTGGTTATCCCGGGAAAACTGATAGTAACCGGACCTGTTTACATGGAAGTAGAGGGTATTCCTACTCCACTTGCCTTACCTTTTGGTATCTTCCCAAACAATCCCAAAAGAACATCAGGGCTGATTCTACCTTCTTATGGTGAATCAACAAACCAGGGATTTTATTTGCAAGGAGGCGGTTATTTCTGGAATATTAACGATAAAATGACATTGAAAGTGACAGGTGATATTTATACCGGGGGTAGCTGGTCTATTTCGCCGCTGCTCACATATAATAAAAGGTACCGACATAACGGTTCGCTTGCGCTCTCTTTGGGAAAAACTATTTTAAGCACAAAAGGATCACCTGATTATAGTAACTCCCGGAGTTTCAGCATCCGATGGAGTTATTCTCAGGATCCAAAAACCCATCCCAACGGTACTTTCTCTGCCAATGTCAATATCATGAGCAGCAACTACGTGAAATACACCACTGTGAGTACTGACACATACCTTTCCAATACCTTTTCATCCAGTGTATCTTACCAGAGAAAATTTGGAAAATCTTTTCACTTTTCAGCCACTGGAGATTTCACACAGAACGTTCAGCAGCATACTATTTTACTGAACCTACCTACTATTACTTTTTCCTCTGACCAGTTTTATCCTTTCAGGAAACAAAACAGTACAAAAAAAGGCCTGCTAGACGGTTTGACGATTCAGTATACCATGAATGCCAGGAACACTTTAAATTCTACTGATTCAACAATTTTCTCAAGCCAGTCCATGCAAGAGATGCAAAATGGCATCCAGCAAAACATTCCCATCTCGCTGCCATTAAAAATCTTTAAATATTTTACTTTAAGTAACTCTATCAGTATCAATGACTTGATTTATTCAACCAGCACCAGAAAAAGATGGGTTAGTGATACTACAACAAACCCCCGTGGACTAAATGGAAAGGTTGTAACAGATACCGTCCCTGGATTTAATAATGTATTTTCTTATAGTTTAAACTCGTCTCTTTCTACCAAGATCTATGGAATGTTGAAGTTCAAAAAAGGCCCCATTCGTGCCATTCGACATGTAATTACTCCAATGATTGGATTCTCTTACACACCCGATTTTTCTAATAGCTTTTGGGGTTATGCAGGACACTATATAGACTATTCAGATACTACCAACAATCACCCTAACGGAAGGATAATGACCTATTCCAAATACCAAAACGGAATTTATGGTGGCCCCGTAATGCAAAAACAAGAAAACTTGGTTTTTTCAATTACTAACTCACTGGAAATCAAAGTTCCATCCAGAAAAGACACGGTAACTGGAATGAAAAAAATTCCGATTATTCAGAATCTTACTATTTCCGGAAGTTACAATTTGGCTGCAGATTCGATGAGATTATCTCCTATCAATGTTAACGGAAGGACGACACTTTGGAAAGGCCTTAATCTGCAATACAATGCAGTCTTAAATCCTTACGCCTCAGATTCAAACGGCGCATACATAAACAGGACCATGTGGCAGGAAACAAGAAGACTTTTCCAATCAACAGGTACCTGGAATGTGAGTTTTAACTTTAGCCTGGGGCCCAAAGATTTCCAGAAAAAGAAGGGGCCTCCAAAAAAAGGTGACAATGCAGATTCAACTGCTCAAGCCAACAGGACACCTGGCCAACTTGACAATGGATTTCAAAATGGTACTCCTAAAGCAAACTGGAAAATTCCCTGGTCTTTAAACCTGAACTATAATTTCAGATATACCCATATGAAAAATTACAGGGCCAATGTTTGGTCTGCAAGACAGACGATGGTCCAAACATTAGGGTTTAATGGACAGCTAAGTTTTACTAAAAACTGGAAATTTAGCATGAACTCCGGATGGGATTTCACGAACCATCAGCTTTCTTTTACAAGTATAAACATATACCGAAATCTTCATTGTTGGGAGATGAGGTTTTCATGGATTCCCCTGGGTCCAAGAAAAAGCTGGAACTTCACGTTACAAATCAAAGCAGGAATGCTGAAAGATTTGAAGTTGACCAAACAAAAGAGTTTTCTTGAAAACTATTAACGGAAAACAGCTGAAAGAAACTGCTTAAAAGGTTTTGAGAAAATATTAATCAATTTGAAACACTCATATTTTTTTTACTTTAGCATACTTAACGTTAGAAGAAATTGAAGCTACTGAACAAAGCAAAATATGTCTTATTTGTGGGAGGACTGTTTTTAAGCCTTTCCGTTTTTGGACAGCAAGCTCCTATTTTCACCCAATATGATATGTCTTATATGTTTGTCAATGCGGGATATGCAGGTCTAGGCAAAGGTATTTGTGCCCGCGCTATTGCAAGACAACAATGGATTGGATTTAAAGACGCCAACGGAAACAGCGTAGCACCGAGAGACTTTCTAATCAGTGTCGATTCTCCGGTACAAATACTCGGTGGGGGTTTAGGTATGTCTATCCTCCAAGACCAAATTGGGTTTCAGAAAGATATAGATCTTCAAATTGCTTACAGCTATCATTTAACGATTGATGCCGGAATTGTCGGTATCGGTGGCGGTATCAATTTTACCAATCGGTCCATTGACTTCTCAAAGTTTAATCCTGTTCAGTCCAACGACCCGGCTCTTTTGGGTAGTGCAAAAAGCGATATGCTGATTGATGGTAATCTGGGAGCCTTTTTTAAAGGTCATAATTTGTATATTGGCATCTCAGGAACGAATATTTTTCAAAGCAAAGGAAAGAATTTGAGTACCTCAGGAACAGCAGTAAAATATCAGACTGACCGAACGCTTTATTTTGTTACGGGATATTCCTTTATTTTACCAAATCATCCCAAGTTTAAAGTTGAGCCATCCCTGATGGTGCAAACAGATCTTGTTTCAACACAATATAACATCTCAACTACCGTTACTTACAATAGCAAGTTTTGGGGTGGATTGAATTATCGGCCCCAGGAGTCGGTAGGATTTTTGGTTGGAGTTCTCATAAATGGAATAAAGGTTGGATATTCATATGATCTTCCAACATTGCCGGTTGGTTTGGCAGGAAGCCATGAGATTACAGTGAGCTACTGTTTTAAAATTAAAAGAGAAAAAACAAAGACCAGTTATAAAAATACCCGTTATTTGTAACGGAGAAAATAAAGACTTAAAAGATATATTTTCAAGAAGAATTAAAATTGTACAAATGAGAGTTAAAGGATTGTTATACTTGCTTGCTATTATATTACTGGCGGGCTGTAGCAATGCAGGAACGGGGGAATTGGTAGGTACCAGGAAAAATTCCAGGCCGTTTTACCAGCCCAACCCTTACGGAATGGTTTTTATACCACAAGGTAGTTACACCATGGGTGCAGGGGCCGAGGATATTACAAACAGTCATCTTATTCAACCCAAAACTGTTTCAGTCTCCTCTTTTTACATGGATCAGACGGAAATTACCAATGATGAATACAGACAATTTGTTGACTGGGTCCGCGATTCCATTGCCAGGGTAATTCTAGGCCAGGTCGAACCTGCAAAATATCTGATTGAAAGGAACAAAAAAACCGGTGAGACTTATGATCCACCATTGTTAAATTGGAAAACAAAAATCGATTGGAATAGTAAGAATCAAGACGTAAGAGACGCCTTAAATAAACTTTATCTTCCTGAAAAAGAAAGGTATTTCCGTCGCAAACAAATCGACGCCAGAAAATTGATGTATACTTATTATTGGATCGATCTTCATGCTGCCGCTAGAAAAGATTACAGCCAGCCCGGCGATCCTAAACTTGCCAGTTTTGCCAATCGTCCTCAAGGTTATCGTGATCGTTCTGTATTTGTTAAGCACGCAACAATAAATGTCTATCCGGATACACTTTGCTGGATAGCAGATTATCCATATTCTTTCAATGACCCGTTGACACAGAATTATTTCTGGCATCCGGCTTATGATCATTATCCAGTGGTAGGAGTTGACTGGGTTCAGGCAAGGGCTTTTTGTGTGTGGAGAACTGAACTTCAAAACAATGCCTTGCGTTCTCATAAAAAAGGTGTTCCGTTTTCAGAATTTCGTTTGCCAACAGAAGCCGAGTGGGAATGGGCCGCCAGAGGAGGAAATCAGTTAAGTCCTTATCCTTGGGGAGGTCCCTATACAAGGAATGCAAAGGGATGTTTCCTTGCCAATTTCAAACCATTAAGAGGAAACTATGTTGCCGACGGTGGTTTGCGTACCGTAATTGTGGGGCATTATCCACCTAACGGTTTCGATTTGTATGACATGGCGGGAAATGTCGCAGAATGGACCAACAGTGCGTATGATCCTTCCTCCTATAATGTTACCTGGGATATGGATCCAAATTATACTTACAACGCCAAACCAAGTGATCCGCCTGTTATGAAAAGAAAAGTGGTTCGAGGTGGTTCCTGGAAAGATATTGCTTATTATTTGAGAGTTACCACACGGGCCTGGGAATATCAGGACACGGCTAAATCCTACATCGGATTCCGCTGTATCGAACCTTTTTTGGGTAGAGACAAAGGTGATAACCCGAACCGGGAATCAAGAGTATATCGATAAATGAAAGAATTTTAAGATAACATTTTAAATAAATAAGAACATGGCTTTTTTTGACTTCACAAGGACCAGAAATTACAGGAATTTCATGGCAAAAGTTTACGGAATTGGCGCTTCGGTAGTGCTTATCGGAGCTTTGTTTAAAATTAACCATTATCCCGGAGCAGATATTGCGCTGATTGTCGGATTAGGAACTTAGGCTCTT
>CAZGZO010000035.1:1413-17502 GCA_964529695.1 uncultured Lentimicrobiaceae bacterium | reverse complement strand
ATAGCATTATGGGTATAATTTCAAGGGCGCAAAGATACAAAATATTATGAAAAACAGTGAAATGATTTACGGAATAGCTATTTCTTAACAGAAGCGCCCATTTAAATAGCATAAATATAATAGCCACTCCTACAGAAAGATACAATAATATATTCCACGCTGTAAAAAAATAAAATAATAATAATGGAAGGAGAACGATTCCCAATGTAAAGACAAGACCGGAACCTGTTTTCGCATACCAAACAGCTTGCTTTGTTACTCCAAACAGAAAACCTACAACAAGAATATTAACTTCATTAAACAAATAATAACCCAATGTAGCTAACGCTGCTACGAGAAAAACACCAAAATCCTGTGTTTGCAGCACTTGAAAAAAATGAAATTTCTGATTAACAGCCACTACTAACAGCCCGAAACTGGTAAAAAAATTTGCAAACAGAAACAATGTAACGATGAAACTGACTTTCCCCCCACTATCAGTATCTTGCCTCTCGGAACTTTTTCCTAACAAAGAAATCAAAGTTCTCAAATCATTGGAATAATAATATTTGATAAATGCAAATAATGCAATAAAGCCAGCAAGTAAATAATAAATCCAAAACTGACCCGGATCAACCAACGCATTTCCAGACAAAAATGGATGTTGTGCTTCAAAGAATTTATTACCGGTATGTAAAAAACTTCCGTGAACTGCCGGAACACTATCATGAATCTGCATTTTTGACCATGCATTCACCAAAGAATCTGCATTAAATTTCTGATTGATAAGTAATAAGTCGGTTCTCACAGGTCAAATAGTTATATTTCTGATAATAAATTTATTATGATTCATTCCAAATAGTGTTAAAACAATAACAAGTTGCTTCTCTGCAACAAAATTAGTAATACTTTTGCAGTGCGAAAATTTTAATTAAAGACATCAATGAACTTAATTGAAAAAATTCATGAAATGGCCCGTCAGGCAGGGAAAACAATTGTGTTACCCGAGGGCACGGAAGAACGTAATTTGAGGGCCGCTGACTATGTTTTGGAAAACAAACTTGCTTCACTAATTTTGTTAGGAAACAGAGAGGAAATTCTTGAGAAAAGCAAGTCGTTTGGTTTAAAGAACATTGAAAAAGCCACTTTAATCGATCCCAAAGAGCATGCTCAAAAGACATATTATGCAAATATGCTTGTTGAAATCCGCAAATCCAAAGGAATGACCTTTGAGCAGGCTGAAAAACTAGTGGAAGATCCATTATACCTTTCTACATTGCTAATCAAAGATGGAAAAGCTGACGGAGAAGTCAGCGGCGCAGAACATGCCACAGGCGATGTGTTGCGTCCAGCCTTTCAAATCATCAAAACTCTACCCGGAGTAAGCGCTGTTTCAGGCGCTTTTATTATGATTTTGAAAGACAAATCTTTCGGAGATGAAGGTATTCTCGTATTTGCTGATTGCGCTGTAAATCCCGATCCTTCCACAAAAGAGTTGGCAGAAATTGCAGTAGAATCAGCAAAAACAGCTAAATTTATTGCTGGTATCGAACCGAGAGTAGCCATGTTGAGTTTCTCAACCAAAGGGAGCGCTAAACACGAAAAAGTAGATAAAGTAGTGGAAGCCACCCGCATGGCAAAGGAAATGAATCCCAATCTGAAGGCAGATGGCGAATTACAGGCTGATGCAGCCATTATCGAGGCTATCGGCCAGAAAAAAGCTCCTGGTTCTGAAATTGCAGGAAAAGCAAATGTATTGGTATTTCCAAGTCTTGAAACAGGAAATATCGCTTACAAACTGGTTCAAAGATTGGCGGGTGCCGAAGCAGTAGGACCGGTTTTACAAGGTCTTGCTGCACCTATTAATGATCTCTCAAGAGGTTGTTCGGTTGACGACATCATTAATATGATCGCCATTACAGCCAATCAGGCCAATGGCCTTTACGGTGAATAAATCAATAAGGATAAAAATAATTAATTAAAAATGAATCAATTAGCTCAATTTAGCTTAGGGAAGTCTATCAAACCCAAAGGCAGCATTCAGACGGTAGGAATTATCGGTTGTGGCTCAGTGGGTCAGGTAATTACGCGTTTGGTAGCCCAGTTTGGAATGGATGTAATTTTTGTTGACGTCTCAGAAGAACGGATTCAGGAAATTTTCCATGAAATTGAGGAGCAGTTGGATGATGTAATTGCACATTGGGGTATCACACCTTCCGAGAAGAAAGTCGTTATGTCGCATATCGAAGGGACCACGAAATATGAAGAGTTGAAAGATTGCGATGTTGTTATCGAAACCATTAGTTCAAGACAAAAAGGGACCCTGCTTTCTCTTCGTCAGGAATTGTTTCAAAAAGTGGAAGCTGTCGTTAGAACAGACACAATCATTTCCTCTGACTTGTCTACGCTTATTATTTCTGATTTGGCAAGGGTTTTAAAACATCCCGAAAGAGCTATCGGGGTGCATTTTATTGAGCCTGTTGACAAAACCAATATCGTAGAAGTTGTGAAAGGCCGTGATACCAATGAAGCTTCTTACGAAAAAGTAGTTCGTTTTGCAAAGATGTTAAACAAGAAGGCCATTCTCATAAATGAGTCACCTGGAAATGTTTCAACGAGAATTCTTATTCCGTTGATTAATGAAGCCTGTGAAATACTTATGGAGGGAGTTGCCTCTATCAAAGACATTGACGAAACCATGAGGGAAACCACAGGTTACATCTATGGACCTTTTGAACTGGCCGATAGAATGGGATTGGATAAAATCCTGAAATACATGGACAACCTGTATCAGGAATATGGTGACAGGAAGTACAAAGCCTCTCCCATCATCAAACGCCTTGTGCGGGCCGACTACCTGGGTGTTCAAACCAAAAAGGGTTTTTACAATTACGAAATTGAAGGCCAACCCACCGGCAATACCGTTTCCTGTACAATTGTCAAATAAAGAAAATCTAGAAAAATGAAGATCATAGTTATAAATTGCGGAAGTTCTTCCATAAAATACCAGTTGTTTGACATGCCTTCCAAAAAGGTCCTTTTCAAAGGAGTTGTCGAGAAAATCGGATTGCGGGGTAGCTTTATCAAATTCCAGAAAGACGACGGAAAAGAATTTAAATTAGATGGCGATATTCTGGACCATGAACAGGGAATAGAATATGTACTGGGCATTTTAATCAATAAAGAATACGGATGTATTGATAGCCTTGATGAAATATCTGCTGTTGGTCACCGCGTTGTGCACGGCGCTGAAGAATTTAGCGGTAGTGTGCTGATTAACGAAGAAGTTGTAGATGCTTTGGAACGTTGGTCAGACCTTGCTCCTTTGCATAATCCACCCAACCTTAAAGGGATTTATGCTATGCAAAGCCTATTACCGGATATTCCCCAGGTAGGTGTTTTCGACACAGCATTTCACCAAACCATGCCTGAGCACACCTATCTTTACGGAATCCCTTATGTTCTTTACGAAAAATATAAGATCAGACGTTATGGATTCCACGGAACCAGTCACAAATATGTTTCCAACAGGGCTTGTGAGATATTAGGTGTTGAATACGCAAAACAAAAAATCATTAGTTGCCATTTGGGAAACGGAGCCTCCATTGCCGCTATCAAAGACGGCAAATCTTATGATACTACTATGGGAATGACACCCACGGAAGGTTTGATTATGGGTACCCGTACGGGCGATATTGACCCAGGCGCATTGCTGTACATTGCTGAGAAAGAGAAGACCAGCATCAGTTACACCAGCAAGCTGATTAATAAATTTTCCGGAATGCTTGGTGTTTCGGGTATTTCATCAGATATGAGAAATATTGAAGAAGCAGCTGAAAAAGGAAATCCCAGAGCTAAAGTTGCTCTTGAAATGTATGCCTACAGAGTGAAAAAGTTTATTGGCTCTTATGCTGCAGCATTAGGTGGTACTGACATTCTGATTTTCACAGGTGGTATTGGTGAAAATGATATAGAAACCCGAAAAAAAGTATTGAATAATATGGAATTCATGGGCATTGAAATTGATGAAGAAAAAATATCATCCCGCGGAAAAGAAATGGTGATTTCCAAACCGGAATCCAAAGTAAAGGTTCTCATCGTTCCAACGGATGAGGAACTGGTTATTGCCAATGATACTTACGACATAACATCTAACTAACTCAATATATAAATTAACCTGTATTAAAAAAACCTGCCGGAAATTCCGGCAGGTTTTTTTTGTATCAACGAAAATATCTTTTACATCTCAGCCATCATCTCGTCAGTAAGCTCCAAATTATGAAATACTTCCTGTACATCATCATCATCTTCAAAAATCTCAATAGTTTTCATAATCTTTTGAGCATCTTCCAGTTCCAAAGTTTTAGTATCGTTAGGAATACGCTGAAGTGAAGCGCTTTCCGGTTCAATGTTCAGCTCTTCAAGTTTCTTCATCATGGGTCCGAAGTCTTCCATGGATGTGGTCACATTGAAGAAGCCTTCTTCATCCAGTTCGATTTCTTCAGCACCGGCATCGATAAGTTCCATTTCAAATTCATCCTGGTTGATGTCTCCTTTGGGAATTACAAAAATTCCTTTTCTCTCAAACAGAAAACTCAGCGAACCATTCGTACTGAGGCTGCCGCCATATTTATTGAAAATGGCACGAACATTAGAAACCGTCCTCTGCAAATTATCAGTAGTACACTCCAAATAAACAGCGACGCCGTGAGGAAGATATCCTTCATAGGTAACCTCAGTAAAACTGGCAGCATCTTTATCCGAACCTTTTTTAATCGCCCTTTCAATATTGTCTTTGGGCATACTTTGCCCTTTTGCATTGGCAATAGCCATGCGAAGCCGCGGATTACCATCCGGATCCGGTCCGCCTTCTTTCACTGCAACTGTAATTTCTTTGATTAATTTTGAAAAGATCTTAGATCTTTTGGCGTCGAGGGCACCTTTCTTACGCTTAATTGTTGACCATTTACTATGTCCTGACATATTACTTTTTCTTTTAGATTTATCGATGGGATTAGCGTGCAAAATTAAGAAAAAATCGGTGAGAATTTTCATCCTCACCGATTTAAGAGTCTTTCAAAAAATGATTTCTTAGTAATAACACAATCCGGGGAAACCCCAATCATGACAAAATAAAAAGTTTACCATTTAACCAGCGTAATTCCTGCTGTCCATTGTCTTAAATCTGGTCCACGGCCAGCCTGAAACATAGGTGTTAACGCATAAGTTGCATACAATGAAACCCATCTGAAGCCTGCTCTTATCGTGGCATCAAACCGGAAAGGATTCAGACTATAACTACCCGTTTTCTTAACGATATTCCTGGGTCCCTGATCCGGGGTACGGTAACTACCGGATAAAATATTCCCGGTTGCAGGGTCTTGAAGGGAATAGGGTTCATTAGAATTTGTAAAATATATCTTAGTACGACTCCGGAGCTTGACATTGCCTATCACGCCAACGCCGATAAAAAACCTTTTATTACTTGCTTTATCTCTGGACTGAAACTCTAAAATCAACGGAATATCAGCATAATGCACTGATAGCTTTGATTTTTTTACTGGCGTATTCACTATGTAATAGCCGGCCAGGTTGTCTGCGGCAGGATCAAGATAAACCTGATTTAAAAAACGATATTCATTAAAGCTTAACCCAACTCCTGTTACAAACCCGATAGTTTTAGACTTATTTAAAGCGAAACTTTGTTGATATATGTTGAAATTCAGGTTAATAGACTTTTCATATTTGAGAGATAGAAAATCGTGGGCTTTACCAAAATTGGCATTCTGATTCATGTTTACATAACCATTCAAACCCAAATCAAAACCGGCCCAATGTCCTTTAAATCTATTTTCATTGTTACGTCGCCACCAAACATCACCATTCCTTCCTACAACCAAAGTGTGATTTCCAACCCTTACTTTCGTGGAATCTCCATCAACGACCTCTACCTGCATATTCCCGATGTTCACGCGAGTTGTATCGCTACGGAAATGAATATTATTAAATTTAGAATTCATTTTGTTCATTTTTTCTTTCCAACGGTAGACATTGTTATCGTTCCCGGAAACTTGTTGCGGTGAACTTGCTATTTTTACATTAGCTACCCCAGAAAGATTCTTATACAGATATTTTACAGCATTCACTTTTGCATTTGCAGCACCGGAAGCTTTAATATAAGCTGTATCTACAATCATTTTGGAGGCTTTTAAATCGGCCGCACCACTGAGCTGAGATTTTAAAGTTACGCAAACGCCTGACAATAATACATTTGCGGCTCCGGAAGCTTCAACAATCATATTTTGCATGTGAGCATTGAGCTTGATTTGGGAAGCGCCACTCGCATGAATTACAAAGTCACCTCCTACCAGAGAATCTTCTGCTCTCAAATCACTAGCTCCAGAGGCTTTTATCTCCTTTAAAGATGAAGCCATTACATAAAATTTTAATTTGGTGGGTTTTAGATCCCTATAAGTAAAACTTAGGACGCCGTCTTTTACATCAAATTTGATATAAGGCAACAGGTTTTCATCAGTTTCAATAACCAAACTATTCTGTCCTTTTTCTGCTTTTAGAATGGTGATATTATCAATTCCATTTGCGGAAATCTTGCTAAACGCAGGCAACGATTTCGAAGTTTTTACAACATGACCATTCCCATGAATCTTCTGTCTAAATTCTTTTGCAAAAACCTGCGAAGAACCTAAAATCATCATAATTGTCGCCAGCCACATTAGGAAGTTTATCTTTTTCATTTTTAAAGAATTTTGATTTCTTTTCCTGTGAAACGTCCAGGTTACCCAAAATGTTACAGACCCAGGCGTAAATTAACAAATGTGTGAAATTGAAATGTGAAAATTTCAAATTGCATTAAAATTATAGCCTCTGTCAAGAATATTAAGTTTTCTACAAGCAAAAGCACTATTTTTGTGTTTCAGGAAAGGATGTTTATGGATCAAGTTTCAGCAGAGCAAGAAAGGCAGGAAATTCTGCGCAAGTACCGGAATCTGATAGAGGTATGGACCACCCGGAAGACCACAAAAGATCTTTGGGATGTAAGGAGGGCCTTTCGTATGGCTGCTGATGCCCATAAAGATATGCGACGAAAATCGGGAGAACCCTTTATTCTCCATCCACTTTCTGTAGCTACCATTGCTGCCGAGGAAATCGGCCTGGGAAGGACATCCATAATTTCAGCACTGCTGCACGATACCGTTGAAGACACGGAGGTTACACTCGAAGATGTTGAAAAAATGTTCGGGGAAAAGGTTTCCAGAATTATTGACGGATTAACCAAAATTGACGAAATCTCCGATAATAATTCAACGGCACAATCAGCAACTCTTAAAAAAGTTATTCTGACACTTTCTGATGATGTCCGGGTGATTCTTGTGAAACTTGCCGATCGTCTTCACAACATGCGAACCATGGACATAATGCCTCGTGAAAAGCAACTAAGAATTGCTTCAGAAACCTTGTTTATTTACGCTCCTCTAGCATTTAAACTCGGCCTCTATTCCATGAAAAGCGAATTAGAAAATCTCTCCTTCAAATATTCTCAACCTGAAATATATCAAGAGATTACGGATAAAATGGGAGAAATCAGAGAAGATAAAAACGACTTCCTGAAAGCTTTTGGAATCCCCATATCAGATAACTTAAAACAGAAAGGCATAAAAGCTGAACTTCTTGTAAATGAAAGAAAAGCCTACTCTGTTTGGCAAAAAATGCAACGCACGGAACTTCCCTTTGAACAGATTTATAATTCTTACAGCCTGGATATCGTCGTGGATACCAAGGGTCAGGATGAAGGTTTGCAATGCTGGGCTGTCTATTCGGTTGTTGCAGCACTTTACAAACCCAACAGCGCCAGGTTGCGCGACTGGATGAATACACCGAAAGCCAATGGTTATGAAGCCATTCATACAACGGTAATGGGCCCAGGTGGGCGCTGGGTAGATGTGCACGTCCGGAGCAAAAGAATGCAGGAGATTGCCCAAAAAGGATATGCTGCTTATTTGAAATATAAAACCCGAAAATCTGAAGTTGGTTCTCTGGAAGTTTGGTTACAGAAAACAAAAGAATTGTTGGTGGAAAGCGATAATGATGAATCCATCAGTTTTATTAGCGATTTTAAACAGGAGCTTTTTTCAGATGAGATTTTTGTTTTTACCCCGGCGGGTGAAATGATAACGCTTCCGAAAGATGCTAAGGTACTGGACTTTGCATATTCCATTCACACCGACCTGGGAAATCATGCTATTGGTGCCAATGTGAACCGGCGGCTTGTTTCCATTGATCAAAAACTGAAAAGTGGTGACCAGGTTGAAATCATAACTTCCAAGATTCAGGAACCTGCTGAAGATTGGTACCAAACCGTCGTGACAGCCCGTGCAAAGGCAAGAATAAAAACTGCTCTTAAAAACAAACGAAAAAACTACCGGGAAAAGGGAGAAAACAGGCTCAAGCAAATTTTCAAACAATTGAATCTGGAATTCCAACCCGGGGTGGTTCAGAAACTTATCAAGGGCAGCAAACTTGCAGGGCAAATTGATTTTTATTATTACCTGGCCACCGATAAGATAGGTCCGGATGAAATCCGGAAAATTTTACACTTGAAAGGCGAAAGAACCGGCTGGTCGAAAATTAAAAGCCTGTCATTTCCTTTTAGTTCAAAATCCCCTAAAAAAGAACCACAGAAAGAACTCAAAAAGATTTCCAAAGTCCCCGGAACAGAAAATTCCGATATAGATTATTTCATATCAAAATGCTGCCACCCCGTTCCTGGAGATGATGTGCTCGCGCTCCAAATCGAAGACGGGCCTATCCAAATTCACCGAACCGACTGTGAAGAAGCCATCAAGCTCATGTCAGTTTATGGGAGAAATATCTTGAAAGGTAAATGGAAACAAAAAGAAGGTATTACTTACCTTGCCGGGATAAAGATTACATCCTCAGACAGGCTTGGCCTTTTAAACGAAATTACTGATTTAATTTTTTCAAAATACAAATTGAGTATCAACAACATACACCTTTCAACCAACGAAGGGTTGGTTCAGATGGAAATCAAGCTTTTTGTCGATAACACTGCTACCCTGAAAAAACTCATTTCTGAGCTCAGTAAATTCCCTGATATTATTAAAGTTGATAGAACAACAAAAATCTAATAGTCACCACATTAGCAAGCACGGAAGCAAAAAGGTATATTTATTGACCGATTAACAAAAAGTTTTCCCAAATTTTAACAAAAATGCAGGAACAAACTTTTTTATTTATACTTAAACTACATAAGCATTATTTTGTACTTTTACAGCTGAAAACATATCGCCAGGCATGAAACAAGAAATAAAAAAAGATACTTTCGAAGCGGTAAAAAAAGTATTTACAGACTATCTTGAAAACAGGGGTCACCGCAAGACACCTGAGCGTTATACGATTCTCAAAGAGATCTATGCGACAGAAGGGCATTTTGATATAGAAACGCTTTATATCAGGATGAAAAACAACAAATACAGAGTAAGCCGTGCTACTTTATATAATACAATAGAGCTTCTTTTGGATTGTAATCTGGTGACTAAACATCAGTTTGGAAACAATTGCGCGCAGTTTGAGCGTTCCTTCAAATACAAGCAACACGACCATTTTGTTAGCATTGAAGACGGTACCATTATGGAATTTTGTGATCCAAGGATTCAGGAAATTAAACAGTCCATTGAAGAAATGCTCGGTGTTGAGGTAGCCTATCATTCGCTTACATTTTACGGGAAAGTAAAAGATCTCAAGGCAAAAGAAAGTAATTGATTTAAAGAAAATCAAAATTTTATAAGGAATTAACAAGGTAATTTTTAACTTTGTCAGGAAAAGATACGCCCTGTATTGATGCAGGGCATTTTTAATGCATTAATATGAAAATAGACATTCTGTTGGGCCTTCAATGGGGAGATGAAGGAAAAGGTAAGATTGTGGACGTTTTGACTCCGGATTACGATGTTGTTGCCCGTTTCCAGGGTGGTCCAAACGCCGGACACACCATCGAATTCGAAAATCAGAAATACGTTCTGCACACCATCCCCTCAGGAATCTTTAACCCAAAAAGTATCAATGTTATCGGGAACGGGGTAATCATTGACCCGTATATTCTCGATAAAGAAATTGAATCAATCAAGCCAACCGGCATTGATATTAAAAAAAAAGTGCTTCTGTCAAGGAAAGCACATTTAATCCTACCTACCCATCGACTGCTGGATGCAGTTTATGAAAAAGCCAAAGGTGACCGTAAAATAGGCTCCACTTTAAAAGGAATCGGACCGGCTTATACCGATAAAATTTCACGAAACGGAATCCGGGTAGGAGATATTGAATCGCCTGCTTTTGAGGAAAAATATCAGGAAGCCCGCAAAAGGCATCTTAAACTGGCCGGACTATACGATTCAGAGTTAAAAAAAACACAAATAGAAGGTCTGGATTTTGAGGGCTATGAGAAGATTTGGATGGAAAAACTGGATTTGCTCAGAGGCCTGAAAAAAATTGATAGTGAATACTATATGCATCAGGCGCTGAAGGACAATAAAAAGATTCTTGCCGAAGGTGCCCAGGGAACGATGCTGGATATTGACTTTGGTTCCTATCCGTTCGTCACCTCTTCAAATACCACGAGTGCTGGTGTTTGCAATGGGTTAGGTATGGCCCCCAATGATGTGGGAAAAGTGTTTGGTATTTTTAAAGCTTACTGTACCCGTGTAGGTAGCGGCCCCTTTCCTACTGAACTTTTTGACGATGATGGAAAAGAAATGCAAAACAAAGGTCACGAATTTGGAGCGACTACCGGAAGACCCAGACGTTGTGGCTGGTTGGATCTTGTTGGCCTGAAATATGCTGTCATGCTCAACGGAGTTACTGAATTAAAGATGATGAAAGCTGACGTACTTTCGGGTTTCAAAGAACTAAAAGTTGCTACACATTACAAAATAGATGGTAAGATTGTAGATCAGGTTCCTTTCGACTGCGAAAATGTGAATATCGAACCTATCTATAAAACTTTTCACGGCTGGGATGAAGATATAGATAACGTATACGATTTCAATGCCTTACCACAAAGTTTAAAAGATTACATTCTCTTTATTGAAAAAGAAGTGGGGGTTCCCATCAATCTGGTATCGGTTGGCCCTGACCGGAAACAAACGTTGAAACGAGATTAAAGAGTCAAAATAGGATTTTATGCCCCTGGAAATAGAAAGAAAGTTTTTGGTGAAAGGTGATTTCAAAACTGAAGCCACTAAAAGCATTCGTATCATCCAGGGTTATCTTTCTTCCTTGCCTGAGCGAACTGTACGAGTCAGAATTAAAGACAGCAGAGGTTTCCTGACTATCAAAGGAAAACCCAACGCCACCGGAATGAGTCGCTATGAATGGGAAAAAGAAATTCCATATGAAGACGCATTGGATCTTTTAAGGATCTGCGAACCCGGTGTTGTTAGCAAAACACGTTATATCATTCCTGCACAAGAAGATTTAATCTTTGAAGTTGATGAATTTTATGACGAAAATGAAGGACTTATTCTGGCAGAAATAGAAGTACCCCGAGAAGATCACATCTTCACTAAACCGGAATGGCTGGGAAGAGAAGTCACCGGGGACGTTCGTTATTACAACTCTTATTTAGTCAAGCATCCTTTTAAGACCTGGTGAATTCATATTATTTGGAATCAAATAATTGTGAAAATTTCACCCGTTAGATCTATGCGCATCTTTACAAAGACAGGAAGATGATCACTGTAACCTCCAAAATAGCTTCGTGAAGATTCTGTTCTGTTAGGAACTGCCGGACCATGTTTTGGTTTGTACAGCATCCATTTCTTTTTGAAAATCTCTTCAGAATTGGAGTTCACTTTAATTCCGTTATGACCTGCAACCATAGATGTAGAAACAATAATCTGGTCAAACAAATCCCAGCCATGATAGTACAAACTTCCCTCACCTTTGCGATAAGGAATAGCTCCTAAATCAAACAGCTGTTTCTTTGCAAATGGTTCTGCGGGTATCATGGCGCCCAAAGATTCACTGATACTCGGATCTGTGGGATTATCATTTAAGTCACCCATAATCAATATATTGGCATGGGGACGTAGATTAAAAATCGAATCGCAAATGAGTCTTTCCACATGGCCGATAAAACGTCGCAATGGTTCCGTACGTTCCCGGCTTCCATATCTTGAAACCCAATGATTTACAAAAACGTGAATGGTATCCACACCGTAAACCAAACCTTTAGTATAGATGATGTCCCTGGTAACAAACTTCGGTTCCGAAGGAAAATGAAGTCGAATAAATCTTGTAACCAGTGGCTTAAAAACCTTTGGATTATAAAGCAGTGCCACATCAATGCCCCTTTTATCAGGACTGTCCTTATGTATAATTTTGTAACCTGCTTTTTTCAATTTTCCTGTATGGATAAGGTCCTTGACCACCTGCCGGTTTTCGACTTCGGCCAATCCAAACAATGCAGGGAAATGTCCTGAATTCAGGGAAGACATCACTCTGGAAATATGGCTTAGTTTTCGTTCATATCTTTTTGTATTCCACGCTACTTTGCTCGTAGGCAGGAAATCGTTATCGCGCGTAGCAGGATTGTCGATGGTGTCGAAAAGATTTTCAACGTTATAAAAAGCAGCGGAAAAAGGTTTCATCTGGTTCAACTGGTTATTCTTACAGGAAATCCCCGTAAAAAATAGGATGAGGAAACCAGCTGCAATGAGAAGCAAATATTTTTTCATGACAAAGATTTTCGGCTAAACCAAAACTCAATATTGCTACAAATTTAAAGAAATAGCTGGTTAAGCATTAGAAGAAAGGCATATAATTTTCCGTGTAAATAGATTAAAACGCCAAAATTTGATTCAACCTTTAAAAAGAATCGTCAAAATTTTTCAATCTGTCGATATTCCTGCGGTCTTTTTTAGAAGGCCGGCCCAGTCCCTTTTTACGGCGTTCATAATTTATTTTACGCGTCATTTCCAACTTTTCAAGTTCCTCTGTTGGTGTCATATCCACCATGAGTTCTGGAACCAATTTAGCCCCTACCCGATTTTTACTTAACTGTTTAACAAGGACTGTCTTTCGTATTCCGCTTTGTACAATTTCAATTTGGTCCCCTGTCTTTATCTCCTTGGAAGGTTTTGCATTTACACCTGACATTTTAACTCTTCCGCCTTTACAAGCTTCGGTAGCCTGAGAACGCGTTTTAAACAGACGAACTGTCCATAACCATTTGTCAAGCCGCATTGTATCCATAAATACTTATTATTTTTCCCTGAAGAACATTTGCACAGGCACTCCCGTAAAATCAAAATGCTTTCTGAGCTGGTTTTCCAGAAATCTTTTATAGGAATCTTTCACTTCAGTAGGTCGGTTACAGAAAAAAACAAACTGTGGTGCACCTGTCTTTAATTGCATCACATATTTTATTCGCAGATAACGTCCCCGCGAAATCATAGGGTGCGGATTTTTTTCAATGATTGGCAGAAAAAACTCATTCAGCTTGGAAGTAGAAATATGCATACTTCTTTTTTCATAAACTGATGCGGCGACATCCAACAATTTTAAAATCCGTTGCTTTTCGTGAACAGAAACAAAAACTATCGGGACATCATTAAAAGGAGCGATACGATCCCGGATGTGTTGCTCAAACTCAAGATGGGTGTTGCTGGATTTTTTAACCAAATCCCATTTGTTGACCACAACTACGATTCCCTTCCGGTTTTTCTCCGCCAGGTGATATATATTAATATCCTGTTTTTCAATGCCCTGACTTGCATCCAGCATCACCAGACAAACATCAGAATCTTCTATTGCCCGGATGGTCCGAAGTGTAGAATAAAACTCAATGTTTTCATACACTTTTCCTTTTTTACGAAGTCCGGCTGTATCTACCAAAACAAATTCGTGGCCAAACCCTTTAAAAGGTGTATGAATCGAATCGCGGGTAGTTCCGGCGACAGGAGTAACTATATTCCTTTCATCACCCAACATCATATTTACAAGCGATGATTTTCCCACGTTCGGTCGTCCAACAACCGCAATTTTTGGCAAATCTGGTAAGTCCTCTTTCGGATTTTCAGCCAACTCAAATGACTGAATCACATTATCCAGTAAGTCACCTGAGCCACTTCCGTTAACGGCAGAAATCGGAAAAACTTCACCCAGTCCAAGGGAATAAAATTCACTGGTAAGTGCCTCAAGATTAGGTGCATCTATTTTATTGGCTACTAAAAATATCTTTTTTCCGGAACGCCTTAAGATTTCAGCCACTTCTTCATCCAACAAATTCACCCCGGCTCTTGCATCCACCACAAAAACAATGGCATCCGCTTCATCAAGAGCAAACAGCACTTGTTTTCTGATTTGTTCTTCAAAAACATCGTCGGAACCCTGAACAAAACCGCCCGTATCAATCACGGAAAATTCAACTCCGTTCCAGTCGCATTTTCCATATATACGATCACGGGTAACACCACTTACCGATTCAACAATAGCAGATTTTGACTGTGTTAACCGGTTAAACAACGTGGACTTTCCCACATTCGGTCGCCCTACAATGGCTAAAATATTACTCATTTTTAGTGCTTTTTAATTGGATTTTAGCAGATAGAAAGACGATTAGTGGTCATATCCAAAACGTTCCAACGTTTTATCGTCGTTTCTCCAGTCCTTATTTACTTTAACTGTTAGTTGCAAATAAACTTTTTTTCCAAAAAATTCCTCAATGGCTTTCCTTGCCATGGTCCCTGTTTTTTTGATGGCATTGCCTTTATGTCCCAGAAGAATTCCTTTTTGCGTTTCCCTTTCCACAAAGATAACTGCAAAAATCTTTATCAAGTCATCCGTTTCTTTGAAAAGTTCCACAGCAACTTCCGCAGAATAAGGAATTTCCTTTTTATAGTTTAAAAAGATCTTTTCGCGTATCATTTCTGACACAAAAAATCGCTCACTTCTGTCGGTAAGCTCATCTTTCGGATAATAGGGAGGACTTTCGGGAAGCTTTTCCAAAATTCCGTCAAGTACCTTTTCAATATTGAAATGTTCTATTGCCGAAACAGGTATCACTTCCGCTCTGGATATCTTTTCTTTCCAATAACTAATCTGACTTTCAACTTCTTCCTGACTGGAAAGATCAATCTTATTGATCAATACCAGCACTGGCACAGATGAAGAAACAACATCCTGCAGGATTTTTTCTTCCGAAAATTTGATCCCGGGTTCCGTCATCAACAAAATTATGTCGGCATCCATCAGGGCAGATTCAATATAATTATTCATCCGGCCATGCATTTTATAAGCCGGATTACGAATAATTCCTGGGGTATCGGAATATACAATCTGGAAATCCTCGCCATTAACAATTCCCAGAATGCGATGCCTGGTAGTCTGCGCTTTAGAGGTAATAATAGAAAGCCTCTCACCTACCAAGGCGTTCATCAAAGTCGATTTCCCCACGTTTGGGTATCCAATAATATTAACAAAACCGGCTTTATGTGACATAATTTTTTTGAAAATAATTTGTTTGGCAAAGAAACAAAATATATCTTTGCACTCCCAAATTCAAGGTGGGTATAAAACGATAGACGTTCATACAAATAAAAGATATATTGCGGGGTGGAGCAGTGGTAGCTCGGCGGGCTCATAACCCGTAGGTCGTAGGTTCGAATCCTGCCCCCGCTACTAAGAAGGGTTGACTTTATAAAAAGTTAACCCTTTTCTTTTTTACAACACTCTGAAAACCAATTTCCATGTACAAAGTTTATGTTTTATTCTCTGAAAAATTCAACAAAATTTATGTTGGGTTTACTAGTGATTTAGACGCTAGATTTTTGTCCCACAACAAATTAGCGCACAAAGGTTATACTGTCAAATTCAGACCTTGGAAAATTGCTTTCTTCGAAACTTTTCAGACTAAACAGGAAGCTATGGCTAGGGAAAAATTCCTAAAATCCGGGAAAGGTAGAGCTTTTGTATGGAGTGAAATTGAAAGGCTGGGGCTCATATCCGCCTGAGGCGGACGTAGGTTCGAATCCTGCCCCCGCTACTAAGAAGGGTTGACTTTATAAAAAGTTA
>CAZGZO010000035.1:0-1313 GCA_964529695.1 uncultured Lentimicrobiaceae bacterium | reverse complement strand
TGGGGCTCATATCCGCCTGAGGCGGACGTAGGTTCGAATCCTGCCCCCGCTACTACGAAGGGTTGACTTGAAAAAAGTCAGCCCTTTTTTTATTTTCTATAATTTTGAAGAAAATAACTAACATGAAAAACATGTTATTAGCGATAGATATCGGAAATACAAATATCGTTTTTGGTGTGAATAGAAATGGTGACTGGAAAAATCATTGGCGCATTCAGACCGACCCTTTAAAAACAGCTGATGAATATGAAGTTATCTTTCGTTCTTTGCTGAATGGCGCAGGAATTGGGAACTCTGACATTACAGAAATTGTTTTAGGTAGTGTTGTTCCTTCACTCGTACGACCATTTACAGAAATATTAATGGGATTATTTCCGGAAGCTGAACAAATCATTGTCAATCCAGATATTTATGACCGCCTGCCCGTGAAGGTGCTGAATCCTTATGAAATTGGTTCCGATCTTGTAGCTAACGCTGTGGCTGCTTTTAAAAAATACGGCAGATTGACTATGATCATAGATTTTGGCACGGCACTAACTTTTACAACCATTGGGAAAGACGCTGATATAAAAGGTGTTGCCATTGCCCCGGGATTAAAAACGGCCGTAAGTGCTCTCGCAGGAAATACGGCTCAATTACCACAAATTCACCTTACTCCTCCACCATCAGCTTTAGGAAAAAATACGGTCCATGCCATTCAGGCTGGAATTGTTTTTGGATTTACGGGCTTGATTGATTCCATAATCGAAAGAACACAACAGGAATTGAATGAAAAGTTAAATATCGTTGCCACCGGAGGTCTGAGTTCCACAATTGCACCTCTTACTAAAAACATAAAAACCATTGAGCCGCTTCTAACACTTGATGGACTTTATCTTATAAGAAGGTTTATAAATAAATAATATTCGTTTTGTAGTACTGAAATATTACAAAACAAAAACCCACTGGCGGGAATGCCGTGGGTTTTTTATGGGCGGGAGTTGGGCAAATGCCCTATTAAAGGAAAAAGGATCGCTTATGAATAACTGAATAAAGGCGATAATGATCGGAATCCATCTCGTCAAAAAAATAAACTTTGTCACCTTTTTCAAAAATCTTAGCTGAAACTTCAGCAATATTCAGCTCTTTCAAACCTGCAAAAGCAATTTCTTTTACTGTAACGGTCTGGTCTATCTCCAGTTTTTGCGTTTGATTTAAGAGTGTTTCCATCTCACTTAAGTTTTATTTCATACCCATCTCGAATACATATCGGGCATAAAGTCTTAATAATTGAAACATAGCCACAGCGACTACATTTGTAGTATTTATGGGCT
>CAZGZO010000034.1:0-17698 GCA_964529695.1 uncultured Lentimicrobiaceae bacterium | reverse complement strand
GTTATCAAAGGCGACAACAATACCCCAAGGGTGAAAGTTGATGACCGGTTTTTTACTCCGCAGGAAATCTCAGCCATGGTGTTGCAGAAAATGAAAAAGACTGCTGAAGATTATTTGGGCCAGACTGTTACTGAAGCTGTGATTACAGTTCCGGCTTATTTTAACGATTCTCAACGTCAGGCAACCAAAGAAGCTGGTGAAATTGCCGGATTGACAGTCCGCCGTATCATCAACGAGCCTACGGCTGCATCTTTGGCTTATGGCCTCGACAAAAAGAAACAAGACGAAACCATCGCCGTCTTTGACTTGGGTGGAGGTACTTTTGATATTTCTATTCTGGAACTGGGTGACGGTGTTTTTGAAGTAAAATCTACAAACGGAAATACCCATCTTGGTGGTGATGATTTTGATGAAGTAATTATTAACTGGCTGGCCGACGAGTTTCAAAAAGACGAAGGTCTGGATCTGAGAAAAGACCCGATGGCTTTGCAGCGTTTGAAAGAGGCTGCTGAAAAAGCAAAGATTGAACTTTCCAGCTCTGCAGAAACCGAAATCAATCTGCCTTATATTATGCCTGTTGACGGCGTTCCAAAGCACTTGGTTCGTAAACTTTCACGTGCTAAATTCGAACAATTGGTTGATCATTTGGTTAAAGATACCATAGAGCCTTGTAAAAAAGCATTGAGCGATGCCGGTATCTCTGCTGCTGATATCAATGAAGTGATTTTAGTTGGTGGTTCAACACGTATCCCTGCCATTCAGAATATTGTAAAGGATTTCTTTGGTAAAGAACCTTCCAAAGGTGTAAATCCTGACGAAGTAGTGGCAATCGGAGCTGCTATCCAGGGTGGTGTGCTGACTGGTGAAGTAAAAGATGTTCTCTTACTTGACGTTACACCACTTTCTTTGGGAATTGAAACATTGGGTGGTGTGATGACGAAACTTATTGAATCAAATACTACTATCCCAACGAAAAAGTCAGAAACATTCTCAACTGCTGCTGACAATCAGCCTTCAGTTGAAATCCATGTTTTACAGGGAGAAAGGCCTATGGCTAACCAGAACAAGAGTATCGGACGATTCCATCTCGACGGTATTCCGCCGGCCCCACGTGGTGTCCCGCAAATTGAAGTTGCTTTCGATATCGACAGTAATGGTATTCTGAACGTGTCTGCAAAAGACAAGGCTACTGGTAAATCACAAAGCATCCGGATTGAAGCTTCTTCAGGATTGTCTGATGAAGAAATCAAAAAGATGAAAGCAGAAGCTGAAGCCAATGCCGATGCTGATAAAGCTGCAAAAGAAAGAATTGACAAGCTGAATGCTGCTGATGCTTTGATTTTCCAGACGGAAAAACAGTTGAAGGAGTATGGCGATAAACTTCCTGCTGATAAGAAATCAGAAATTGAAGGTGCTTTGGAATCATTGCGCACTGCACATAAATCTCAGGATGTTGCTGCCATCGACGCCGCTATGGCCAAAATGAATGAAATCTGGCAGCAGGCAAGCGAAGAGATGTACAAAAACACACAAGGAAATGGCGGTGGCCAAACACCTCCTGAACAGGAAGGTGGTCAGGCCGAAGGTTCCAAAGGTGGAGACGATGATGAAGTCACAGATGTAGACTTCGAAGAAGTTGACGATAAATAGTTTATCTGAAATATTTTGATTGAAAACAGGCTATTCGCGAAAGCGGATGGCCTGTTTTTGTGATGGGTAGAAAGGTGAAATGGTTGAAAGGCTGGAGGTGAGTAGGAAATGTACGAGCTGTAGTAATGACACGATGCACCTAAAATCCGCATGTTATGAACAAAAAAAGCTGCAAAACTCTTATTTCTAAGAATATGCAGCTGTGGTATTTTCACCTATCTTGGTGATGCTAACAAACACCGGGACGCATTACTTCTCCTCCTGCGTCGGATCGCAATGACGCACGTTTTTTTAGAAGATAATTACTGATAAACAGGAGTTTTCTACCAGCGTTTTCGTCATCGCGAGGAAGAATGACGAAGCGATCTCATAGGAAAACCAAACTTTCCCTCGGCTGGTGTACTTGCATCGCGTCATTACTTGGTGCTTTCCGGGCGCTCCTAATTGAAAATTCTATTTGTTTCGGGACATTCGATTACAAATCTGAACGAGCTTAGTTTGAAAAAGCGTTAGCTTTAAAAGATCATGACAGATCATAACTATCAAAAGAAATCAGTGTACTATTTGAAAATTAAACAGCCGTTTCACAATGTCTAACAACAGCCTGACTTTTCAAAACAAAAACACTAATTTTATCGCATGATTGAAAAGCAGATTTTTTTGTCGAAAAGCTATGTATACTATTGGTTTAAAGCGAAAACCAGATTTAAGATACATTCTCCTTTTGTATTTGATTTGGTTGAAGCAGTATTTAGAGATAAGAAAAGATATTCCGGTTATAATGTAATTGACCGTTATAAAAGAGAATTATCCAGAAGTAAATCTGTAATTGAAACCATCGATTTTGGGAAGTTCGGGAGCGATGGTCACCCAGCTACTTATTCAATAAAACTTGGAAAACTTATAAAGCTGCGTTCTCAAAGAAAAAAACAAGCACGATTACTTTACAGACTCACACAAAAATTTCAACCGAAAACCATATTGGAAATGGGAACAGCTGCGGGTTTCAGCGCTTCTTACCTCAAATTCCCTGTTCCAGAAAGTAAGATGATTAGCCTGGATGGCTGTCCCAATCTTGCTGCCGTTGCACAAAATACATTCAATGAATTAAATGTTGAAAATATTGAAGTTCGTACGGGTAATTTTGAACAAACATTACCTGATGTACTTAGGGAAATCAAAGCACTGGATTTCGTCTTTTTTGATGGGAATCACAAAAAAGAAGCGACACTTAACTATTTCTCTCAATGCATGGAACGGGTCACTGAAAAGAGCATCTTTGTCTTCGATGACATTCACTGGTCACCGGGCATGGCCGAAGCCTGGGAGACCATCAAAAAGGATCCTCGCGTCACCCTATCCATCGATTTGTTTTGGCTGGGACTCGTATTTTTCCGGCAGGGCAGTCCCAAACAGGACTTTATAATCCGCTATTAACGTTTGTTCTGTTTAACGGCAGGCAAGTTAAAAGAAATTTTAGTTTTGGCTAAAGCCGAATGAGTTTTTTATATTGTAAAGGGCATAAATGCCCGCCTTAATTATATCACTTTCTTCCGCAAATTCTCTGGATAACTAAGCCCGGCATTTATGCGGGGTAAAATAGAAAACTTAACTCTGTCCGAGGCTTTAACCCCTAGAAGTTTATGTCTAATTTACATTATTAAGAAAGGTATTTCGCTACAATTGGCAAGCGTCTTCCCATACCGAAAGCTTTTCCCGAAACTCTTAAAATAGGCGGAGTCTGGTATCTCTTGTATTCATTAATATTCACCAGGCGCAACACTTTCTTTACAAGATTTTCATCAAATCCCATGGCTATGATTTCATTTGGTCCCTGGCGCAATTCAATATATTGAAACAAAATTCTATCCAATGTATCATAATCGGGTAGCGAATCCTGGTCTTTTTGACCCGGTCTTAATTCAGCAGAAGGCGGTTTCAGGAGAATATTTTCCGGAATAATTTCCTTGTTACGATTGATGTATCTGGCCAGTTCATAAACATCAGTTTTGTAAACATCGCCCAGCACAGAAAGTCCTCCATTCATATCTCCGTAAAGCGTTCCATATCCAACTGCTGCCTCGCTTTTGTTGCTGGTATTCAATAAAATATATCCAAATTTGTTAGACAAGGCCATCAAAATAACCCCGCGTATTCTGGCTTGCAGGTTTTCTTCAGTTACATCAAAAGGTTTGCCCAGGAAAAGCGGTTCCAATGTCTTTTCCAAGGTCTCAAATGAACTTTCGATAGGAATAATATCATGTGGCATCTCCAGGCTTTTCACCAATTCCAGAGAGTCGCTAACAGAATGCTCTGATGAAAATTCGGAAGGAAGCAAAACATTATAAACGTTCTCATTTCCTAAGGCTTCTGCCGCAAGCACTGCTGTAACGGCTGAATCAATGCCTCCCGAAAGGCCCAGAATAGCCTTCTTAAATCCCAGTTTGCCAAAATAATTCCGGATGCCCATCACCAACGCATCATGAATCAGAGCCGGTTTGGAGGGATTTTCTTTTTTAAAAGCGCCAGGGTTCTGAAAGACTTCTTCCAATTCATAAACCCGCAGATCCTCTTCAAAATAGTTGAGCACGTCCACCACTTTCCCATCAGGAGCCATCACCAGCGAACCGCCGTCAAACAATAATTCTGTTTGAGCACCTACATGATTTACATAAAAGAGCGGAAGCTTATATTTATCTGTATTCCTTCGCAAAACCTCTTCACGCTTTTCAGCCTGTTTGTAATTAAAGGGCGAAGCAGCAATATTAATCATGATATCCGGATGGAAACCAATGAGCTCTTCCATCGGATTGACAGTGTAAAGCCGGTTTTGATCCACATCCCAAATATCTTCACAAATTGTAAGGGCAATCTTCTTCCCTTTAAAAGGAATAACTTCAAACTCCCGGTTGGGCTCAAAATAGCGGTATTCATCAAAGATGTCGTAATTGGGGAGTAGTGTTTTGTGAATTATCTTCTTTACTTTTCCATCCTCCAGAAAAGCAGCAGCATTGAACAACAGTTTTCCTTTTTTACTTTTATTTGGAACCGGCATTCCGACGATGGCAGCAATATTTTTGCAGGATACTGCAATTTCGTCCACAGCGTTTTGTGCTTTGGCAACAAAATCTTCAAATTCGAGAAAATCCCGTGGTGGATAACCAGTTATGGCCAGCTCTGAAAAAACAACCAAATCCGCTTTCAAATCCTCTGCTTTCCTGATGGCTTCCAGAATCTTTTCCTTATTGTCCTCGAAATTTCCTATATGGAAATTAATTTGTGCCAATGCTATTTTCAAAATAGAAAGTGTTTGAATGAGACAACAAAAGTAAGGAATCAGCCACAATTATTGTATTTAAATTGTCTTTTGAATACTTTTTTAAGTAATTTTGAGTTATTAACACAAGAATCAAAAACTAGTACTATGAAAAAAGTTGTTTTAATGATGGCTGCGATGTTGATATCGGCTGTCATGTATGGTCAGTTTACCATCGGACCCCAGATTGGATATACCGCTTCCAGTCTTTCATTAAACGGACAGGATATCAAATCAAATGTCCAAAGCAATTTTGTCCTTGGTGTTTTTGTGCGGGCCGGGAGCAAGGTTTACTTGCAACCTGAACTAAATTATGTTACTCAGGGAAATATCTTTACGATTAAGAATGTTGGACAGCAAAAAGCAGACTTGAAATCAATACAAGTCCCGCTAAGTTTAGGGTTTAGATTAATTAACCTTAAAGTGGTTAAGCTGAGTGTTTTTGGCGGAGCAACAGCTAATTTTGTAGTAAATAAAAACATAACCTGGCAACAGGGGGGATCCACAACAAAGACTTATTTACAGGCAGATAATTTTAAAAATGCAAACTATCAATATCAGGTAGGTGTGGGACTTGATATCGCTACCTTTGTCCTTGATGTAAAATATTATGGCGCTCTGAGCGATATCAATAATGGAGATTTAACCTTCTCCAACGGCTCAATTTCATCTGCTAAACCTAATGTGTTTATGGTTACCCTCGGATGGAAAATTTTGTAAGATTATTAAATACAACACAAAAAATGTCAGTACGCCTGTGCTGACATTTTTTTTGGAATTTTTTGATTATGAAGCGATCTGCTGTTGCACTAGTTTTAGTGATTTCATTTGTTTTGATGATACAATCGTGTGGCCATCAAAGGTCACATGGACCAATTGTCCCCAAATCAAAACTGCCTGAGATAACGGTTAAAATTCGCCGCTATGGTAAGGCATTGTTTGGTTTGGATACCTTGCATTTTAAGGAAGGACTGGAAAAATTGAAAAAAGATTTCCCTTACTTTTTGGATGCGGATCTGAATGATACGGCTAATGTGAATCAGTTATATCGTTATGTGACGGATACAAATATTGAGAAGGTTTATCACCAGACAATGAGAATCTATCCGAATCTAAATTCACTCGAAGGGAAATTGTCTGCTGCTTTTGCACATTTTAAATATTATTTCCCTAACTACAATTTACCGCAAGTATTTACTTATGTTTCAGATATTTACTATATGCATCCCATCCTTCGACGTGATTCGGTGCTGGTCATTGCTTTGGATGATTATCTAGGGCCAAATTATCAACCTTACCAGGATTTGAATATCCCCGATTATCATCGCAGATGCATGGAACAAGCATTCATTCCTGTAGATGTGATGAATTCACTGTATGACCACTATTTTTATCCTTCCATTCCTGCGGGCGACGTTTTAGCTAAGATAATTCAGGCAGGGAAAAGACTCTACTATTTGGATGCTATGATGCCCATGACGCCGGACTCAGTGAAGATTGGTTACTCCGCAAAACAAATGAAGTGGATGGAAAAACATAAAAAGGATGTCTGGGCTGTGTTGGTAAAGAACAATTTATTGTATTCTACCAACTATATGGCCATGAATAAATTAACGCAACCGGGACCTTTTTCTGACGGGTTTTCCAGGAATTCGCCCGCAGCCATGGGTAACTGGTTCGGATGGCAAATAGTCAGAAAATACATGTCTCGGCATCCGAAAACTACTTTGCGGCAATTATTTAAAATGAATGATTCCCAAAGTATTCTTGAGAAGTCAGGATATAAGCCCTGATAAAGGCTTTTCTCAAGGAGAAATTCATTTAAAATCATTACATTTGTTGGGTATAAACCAACAATTTTACTTCCATGCTTGTAAAGACTTACGGCAGTGCAATCTTTGGTATTGATGCAATGATAATCACCATTGAGGTGAATGTAGGAAAAGGTTCCAAATTTTTTCTGGTTGGATTACCTGATAATGCGGTGAAAGAGAGCCAGGAAAGGATTCGGGCTGCCCTAACCAATGTTGATAGAAAATTTCCCGGAAGGAGGATTGTTATCAACATGGCGCCTGCTGATATCAGAAAAGAGGGTTCTGCTTATGATCTGCCTATCGCCTTAGGCATTCTTGCTGCGTCGAAACAAATTTCTGAAGAACGATTGAATGACTATGTGATTATGGGAGAGCTTTCGCTTGATGGAGGTATCAAACCTATTAAAGGAGCCCTTCCCATTGCGCTGGCGGCTAAGCGAAATGGTTTCAAAGGAGTGATTGTTCCTTCGGAAAATGCAGCGGAGGCAGCCATTGTGGATGGGATTGAAGTTTATGGAGCCAATCATATTTTGGAGGTCTGCGATTTTGTGGATGGGATCGAAGCACTTGAAAAAGCCAATATAAACCCGGAAGATGCCTTTCTGGAACAACTCAATCATTTCGATTTTGATTTTTCCGAAGTAAAAGGGCAGGAAAATATCAAAAGAGCCCTGGAGATTGCCGCGGCAGGTGGCCACAACGTGATTATGATTGGCCCTCCGGGTTCCGGGAAAACAATGCTGGCCAAAAGGATTTCTTCTATTTTACCACCATTGTCTTTACCTGAAGCGATTGAAACTACCAAAATCCATTCGGTTGCAGGTGCATTGGGCGAGGATACTTCGTTGATTACGACAAGGCCTTTCCGGTCGCCACATCATACCATAAGTGATGCCGGGCTTGTGGGCGGCGGAACTTATCCTCAACCAGGAGAGATTTCTTTGGCTCAAAACGGAGTTTTGTTTCTTGACGAACTTCCTGAGTTTAAAAGAACGGTGCTGGAGGTCATGCGTCAACCCATGGAAGACAGGATTGTTACCATCTCCCGGGCTCGGATTACAGTGGAATTCCCTGCAAGCTTTATGCTTGTGGCTGCTATGAATCCCTGTCCCTGTGGATATTACAATCATCCTGAAAAAGCCTGTGTCTGTTCGCCCGGCGCTGTGAAGAAATATCTGAATCGCATTTCCGGTCCGTTATTCGATCGGATTGATTTGCATGTTGAAGTTGTGCCTGTGCCATTTAAAGATTTGGCCGAGGCACCTTCGGCGGAGAAAAGCGTCGAAATCAGAAAAAGAGTCATTCACGCACGAACCATCCAATCCGAAAGATTTAACGGAGGTAAGGTGCATAGCAATGCCCAGATGAATCATAATGATTTGGAAAAATTTTGTCGTTTGAACGACACGGGTCGGCAATTACTTAAGACTGCCATGGAAAAGCTGAGCCTTTCGGCGCGGGCTTACGACCGGATTATCAAAGTTTCACGAACCATTGCCGATTTAGATGAAAGTCCGAATATCAAATCTGAGCATTTGGCGGAAGCCATTCATTACAGAAGTCTGGATCGCGACAGCTGGGGAGAGTAAAGTTAATTTCCGCTTTCTACTTTGATGTCTTCAACCCATTTTCCCATCGAAAGGGGTTGATATTTTTTCATCTCTGTAATAAGTGTTTCAATATTATCTGAAACAATCAAGTTGTTCCGATATTCAGGCCTGACAAATCCGCTTTCGACGGAATGATCGAAGAACTCAAAGAGTTTATTGAAATAACCGTCAACATTCAGGATTCCCATCGGTTTGTCGTGAACACGTAACTGATTTAATGTCATGATTTCTGTTAGCTCATCCAAGGTCCCGAATCCTCCCGGTAACGCGATGAAACCATCAGAAAGCTCTGCCATTTTTTGTTTCCTTTCAGACATGCTTTCCACCACAATCATTTGAGTAATATTATGATGAGCCACTTCTTTGTCAACAAGTAATTGTGGCATCACACCAATAACTTCTTTTTGATTTTCCAGCAATGTGTCGGCCAGAATTTTCATTAATCCCACACCGGCACCTCCGTAAACCAGGCTGATATTGTTTTCTACAAAGTAATCTGCTAAGGCTTTCGCAGCCTGGCGGTACTTTTCATCGTATCCCATGCTGGAACCGCAAAACACACAAATCTTTAACATAATCCTGAATTTGACCACAAAGGTATTTAAAAAGATCCTAAATGTTTAAGGTAGGAGGGTGGAAAGGTTGAAAGGATCAAAGGTTCAATAGGACAGGGTATTAATGAAAAATGAATTATTTTGCAGATTATAATTATTTAAAAACTGGTCGACTCTATTCAGGGAAGGTCAAAATTGACCCCCTGACCCCCAAAAGGGGGAAAATGCCCAACGGCATAGTCTTGAGATTGATGTAAGAGGTAGCACGCCCCTTTAGGGCAATGTCATTTAGTTAAGGATTTTGCCCTCATTGCAATCGACGATAGAGAGGAGATATCTACTCATTTATAAGGTATTGCATGCCGGACTGGCAGCTTCTTTCTCGTACCTCGTCATCGCTCGTTTTTCAGGCTTAACTATATGACATTGGGCTTTAAGGGGCAGCGCCCCGATATCTTTTAACCCGGTGCGAAGCGCCGGGATCCTGTTACCTGGGTTTAGGAGCGCTGTAGGTGCGGTACTTAATTATGAAGGTGTCCGGCTTTCAGGGCTTTTTATTTGAATATCTCCGAATATTCGTTCTCTTTCATTTCTTTGCTTGTCCAAATAAACGAAACAAAGAAAGGACACCAAAATCCAATGCTCTTCCCGCCCTGCTTTGTCGCAACAATTCGGGTAAAGTAGGCTGATAAAAACACCCCGCTTTTGCCTTTTCCTGGTTTTTAACAGAACGCAAGCGCCTTTACTCTGCCTTGTATACAACAAAACATTCCCGCATACGCTGCCTGCCAGATTTTGGATGGCGGCCCTGTTTCCGTTTCTATACCTTTTTTTGTCCGTATATTATTCAAGCTCGTTCGAATTATCTAACTTCTACAGAAATGACGTTCGTCTTTACACGCTTAACTATATGACATTGCCCTTGGGGGTGCGAGGGAATAAGGTGAAGAATGAAAAAGCGCCAGCTTTTAAAAATCATAACTAATCATTTCAGCCAAAAAAATTGTTTTACTATTTAGCAAATATTCGAAAATCAGAGAATTAGAAGGGATGGCTGATCATGAAAATCATAACAATCTTAATAGATCAGTGTACTATTTAATAAGCTCAGAAGCTCAAAGGTTCAAAAGTTCAGAAGATTAGAGGATCAATATGATTCATCTGAAAATACAATTGTCTGACAATAGTCTCACCACTGTCTCACAATTGTCCTTCTCTAATAAGCTCGCATATCTCTGCCTTCCACATAATTAATAAAGGCCTGATTGACAACCTTATTACCACCTGGTGTTGGATAATCGCCGGTGAAATACCAGTCTCCTGTATGATTTGGAATAGCAGTATGAAGATTTTCAATGCTTTGGAATATGACAGATACCTTGGCATTAATATCTTTCGAAGTAACCAATTCAGCTACCTTGGCAGAGACTTGCTCAGGTGTAAATGGTCTGTAGATTTCTTTGACGTGGTTGACAATTTCCTCTTTGGGAAGCTCCTGCTGCGCTTTTGCCTTAGCATAAACTTCATTAATAATATGCTCTTGATGCGTATCTTTCAGTAAAGCAATAGCAGCCCGGAAAGCAATAAAATCCTGAAGTTTAGCCATGTCAATTCCATAGCAATCCGGATAACGGATTTGGGGTGCCGAAGAAACGATGATAATCTTTTTAGGATGCAGCCTGTCAAGAATTCGGATAATACTCTGTTTCAGTGTTGTACCACGAACAATAGAGTCGTCTAAAACTACCAGCGTATCTGTATTGTTTTTCACAACCCCGTAAGTTACATCATAAATATGCGTTACCATGTCATTACGATGCGTATCAGCCGTGATGAAGGTTCTTAGCTTGGCGTCTTTAACTGCAATGGTTTCAATTCGTGGCCGCTCAGAAAAGATGATATCCAATCGTTCCGGTGACAGGTTGCCCTGTTCTTTTACAATTTTTTCTTTGATCCGTTCGGCAGTATAGTCGTTCAAATATTCTTCCAACCCGTGAAAAGCTACAGAAGCAGTATTGGGTATGAATGAAAAAACGGTATTTTTCAAATCATAATCAATAGCTTCCATCACCGTTTTGCCCAATAAACGCCCCAGTTTTTTTCTTTCAAGGTAAATATCCTTATCGGTTCCGCGAGAAAAATAAATCCGCTCAAAAGAGCACGATTTCTTTGGCAACGGATCCATGAAAGCTTCATTATGAACGGTTCCGTTCTTTTTCACGATGAGTGCATGTCCGGGCTCCAGCTCTTTGACGGAGGAAATGGGAACGTTCATAGCCGTTTGAATCACAGGTCTTTCTGATGCAGCTACAACAATCTCATCGTCCATGTAATAAAAAGCAGGCCGGATACCAGCCGGGTCACGCATCACAAAAGCATCGCCATGGCCCAAAAGTCCGCCGATAACATAACCGCCATCCCAGCGCTTGGCCGATTCTTTTAAGATCGGCAGCATATCGAGCTTTTCTATGAGATAATCAGTAGCTTCTTTTTTGGAAACGCCCTCATCTTTCAATTCAAAATAGAGGCGTTCATTTTCTTCATCCAGGAAATGGCCTACTTTTTCCAAAACCGTTATGGTATCAGAAGTTTCCTGCGGATATTGACCCAACTCAACAAGCGTATCAAAAAGCTCGTCGTTGTTGGTCATGTTGAAATTTCCGGCCAATAGCAAATTTTTGGTTTTCCAGTTATTGGCCCTTTTGAGTGGGTGAAGATTTTTTATACTATGGCCGCCGTAAGTTCCGTAACGCAAATGACCGAGGAAAAGTTCACCGGTAAAATCCACATTGGTTTTCATCCAACCAACGTCGTTGATACGTTTGGGATGTTTAGACTGGATATCCTGAAAACGATCGTAAACTTTATTGAAAATAGACTGAATCGGTGTAGAGGAATTCGAGCGCACGCGGTTGATATACTTTACGCCCGGAGGCAAATCAAATTTCACACAGGCCATTCCGGCGCCGTCCTGACCACGATTGTGTTGTTTTTGCATCAAAAGGTGCAGCTTTTGCAAGCCGTAAACTGATGTGCCGTATTTTGCGAGGTAATATTCGAGAGGTTTTAAAAGCCTGACCAGGGCAATTCCGCATTCATGCTTGATTTGTTCGCTCATCTTTACCGGAGATTGTTTTATATTTGTCCGTCTCAACATGTTCCCTGTCAAATTGCTTTTTAGGCAGCGGAAACATACCTTGAACGAGCGCACAAAAATATCAAAAATCATGATACAAATTCGACAGGCCAACAAAGAAGATTATGAAGTCATTGCAGCATTCCAACTGAAAATGGCACTGGAAACAGAAAATCTAAAGTTGGATGAAGAAACCGTAAGAAAGGGAGTACAAAGCGCCATGCAGGATCCCGCAAAAGGGAAATATTTTGTGGGAGAGGAAAATGGCAAGATTATTTCCAGCCTGCTGGTCACTTTCGAGTGGAGTGATTGGAGAAACAAATGGGTACTTTGGATACAATCTGTTTATGTTCTGCCTGAATACAGGAAACAGGGAATCTTTAACCAGATGTATCAAAAAGTAAAGGAATGGGCTGAGCAGGATGAGGAAGTTTCCGGAATCAGATTGTATGTTGATAAAACAAACCAACGGGCCATTGAAGTATATAAACGCGTGGGGATGAATGGAGAGCATTACCAGCTATTTGAATGGATGATTGATTGAAAGTCATACAATTGTCAACGTTGTAATGACGCAATGCATTGCGCCATTACAACATATCACCATAAAGATATCTGACCACTGTTTGACTATAGTATTACCACCGTATTATCTTATCTTTGTTATTACATGACACAAGAATCATCAGAAAACAGGAGAATATACAGCCTGCTTGAGATTTCTTTGGGAATCCGTAACACAGTGGCAGCAGCTTTCCCATCTTATTTATGGGTGAAAGCTGAGATTGCCAAGCTGAATTTTTATCCCAAAAGTGGTCATTGTTATCCCGATTTGGTGGAAAAACAAAATGGTGTGGTCAAAGCGCAGATTCGTGCAAACATCTGGTCGGGACAATTTGTACAAATCAACCGAAAATTCATGTCTGTAACCGGTGAACCCTTAAAAGATGGCTTGAAGATCTTGTTTCTGGCCCGGGTCGGTTATCATGAAAAGTATGGTATGGCTTTGAATATCATTGATATAGAACCCAGTTTTACGTTGGGAGAAATGGCCCGCGAAAAACAACTCACCATCGAAAGGCTGAAAAAAGAAAGTGTTTTTGATGAAAATAAAAGGCGTCCTTTCCCTTTGCTTCCCAAACGAATTGCAGTGATTTCAGTGGAAACAAGCAAAGGCTTCAGCGACTTTGTAAATATTGTTCGCGACAACAGCTGGAATTACCGGTTTTCTATTCAGCTTTTCCCGGCATTGCTGCAGGGCGAAGGGGCTGTGCGTTCCATAGGCGAGCAACTCCGTGAAATTGGAGACCGACAGGAAGATTTTGATGTGGTAGCCATTATCCGAGGTGGTGGGGGGGATGTAGGCCTGAACGCTTACGATAATTATTCGCTAGCCAAGGCTGTGGCTGTTTGCCCGTTGCCAGTCATTGCTGGAATCGGACATTCCACCAATGAAACAGTTGTTCAAATGGTAGCGTTTGCCAATAAAATTACGCCCACAGAAGCCGGTCATTTCCTGATACAACAGTTCCATAATTTTTCAGTCAGGCTGGAAACAGCTCTGGAAAAACTGAATCGCACATCGGGGAGCATTGTTGATGACGAAAAACAGAAATTCAGTCATTTGTTGCGGTTCTTCGAGGTTCATACAAGAAACCTGCTAAGTCATGAAGAAGTGACTCTGAATCTTCTCGGCAGAAATCTTGAAAAGAATGTAGCATTTTCAATTCAGGAAGCCGGAAAACAACTGAGATCATTGAGTTCCGGATTGTTATATAAACCTTTGCAAACCATACAAAATCAGCGATTTCAGATAACAAATGTGACCAGATTGCTGGGAATTCATTCGCATCAGGTATTGGTAAATTCCAACAATAGGCTGGAATCTCAGCAGGGAAAGATGGAATTACTGAAACCTGAAAATGTATTGAAACGCGGTTACAGTATTACATATTTAAAAAATAAAGCAGTCACTGATGCGTCAAAGCTCCGAAAAGGAGAAACTTTACATACAAAATTATTTCACGGAAGTTTAGACGTGACTGTGGTTAAAGTAAATAAATCCTCTAAAAATGAATAAGATAAGTTATAAAGAAGCTATGGAAAAGCTCGAAGCGATTGTTTCCGGGCTTGAAAACGATGAGGTCCCTGTAGATGAACTGGCGGAAAAGGTCAAAGAAGCGTCTAAACTCATCCGGGTATGTAAATCTGTTTTGTATGAAACCGAAGAAGAGGTGAACAAAGTATTGCAGGAAATGCAACAGGAAAAGCCTTCTGAAGATTAATCTCATTCAGGTTATTTATTTCTGAAAACTCAAGATTGACTCTGAATAAAGGTATAATCTCGCAGGATGGTCTGGAAAAAAGGGACTATTTTCATTTCAGATTGAATGCTAAGCTTTTGCTCTATAGCCTGCCGGGTCTTTGTGGCAAGAAGCTTCGTGTTTTCAACTTCATTAACCGTTTTCGTGATTTGGAGCACTTCCCTGATGGTATTGATATCTTCGATTGATAATTGAGATGCTTCAGGAAATACAACCTGGTAATTATCAGGAATTTTTATAAGGCTTAGTTCTTTCAGGTTTTTCTTGCTAACACGAATGACGGTTGTGTTGGCAGCCATATCACCCAAACGCTGACCTTTCCGGTTCAGTATAATCGTAATCGTGCCTAAAGTTCCGAACGTGCCAAAAACTTCCAGAATCCGGGTAATCCATCGCAAAAAATAACTTGAAAAGGAAACAGGAGTCCCGTCGATTTTGACCACTTTAATATTCATGGCTTGTTTACCCCAGCTTTGCCCGTTCATGGCCAATTCGCTAACAAGACTGTATAATGCCACAGGAATGAATGAAATGAACAAAAAAGCTTTTGACCTTAACATCCCTCCGATAAAAGAAACAGCTATCAGATAAATAGTTATAAAAATCAGGTCGATTGTAGTGGCTGCAATTCGCTCTCCAATGCTGGCAATGGGTTGTTCGATGTCAATATTCTGTGCAGTGTCTATCTTTAAGGTGTCCATGGACTTTTATGTCTTAAAATAATTGCTGTTTTTTGCTTTTGTATTACCTTGCACAAAGTTATCTTCTTTTTATGAATGAGATTCAGTTTTTGAACAAGAATATCGGGAAGTGGGAGGAATTTGAAGCTTTGCTCGATAGCAAAAACAAGACAACTCCCGATAAGATGAGCGAAATGTTTATCAATGTCACCAATGATTTAGCTTATGCCCGAACATATTTCCCGGATTCTAAAGCTACTCAATATCTGAATCAACTTGCACAAAAAGCGCACCGTATCATTTATCAGAATCAACCCATCAATAAGAATCGGATTGCAACTTTTTGGGGCTCGGAATTTCCCATCCTTGTTTATGAATCCCGCAAGGAAATTTTCGTGTCGTTCCTCATTCTTTTAGTTTCCGTTTTAATTGGCGTCGTATCCAACAAATACGATAACGGTTTCACCCGGATTATATTGGGCGACAGATATGTCAACATGACGCTTGCAAATATTCATAAAGGCGACCCGCTAGCTGTCTATAAAAGTATGAACCAGGTAGATATGTTTCTTGGAATTACCATGAATAACATTAAAGTTGCCTTTCTTGCTTTTGTACTTGGTATTTTAACGCCGGTGGGAACCGCATTTATTATCATGAGAAACGGTGTTATGTTGGGAACATTTCAGTCGTTTATGGTGCAGCATGGGTTTTTGCTTGGATCTGTCGCTACCATTTGGGTACACGGTACTTATGAGATTTTTGCAATCATCGTTTCGGGTGGAGCGGGAATTGTTATGGGAAACAGTATTATTTTCCCAAAGACTTTTTCGCGCACCGAGTCGTTCAGGCGTGGTGCAATTCGTGGTGCAAAGTTGGTATTTGGCTTGGTTCCTGTTTTTATGATTGCCGGATTTCTGGAAGGGTTTATAACCCGCTATACACATGCACCTTATGCAGTTCGGTTTGGGATCATTTTATTTTCTTTGAGTTCAATTATATTTTACTTTTATATTTACCCAAAAAAACTTCTTAAAAATCAATACTATGAAACAAGAAGCCATTAATTTTAAGCAGGAGCGCGATTTTGGCGATCTGTTTAATGCTACTTTTAATTTTATCGGACAAGAGTTTAAGCAACTAGGAACTGCTGTTCTTTACTTTGTCGTTCCTTTCCTGCTGTTATCAGCAATTGCCATAACATTTTATTCCATCAGGGCACAGGAAGTATCGCAGGCGATGCTTCACCACAGTAATGACCCGTTTGCTGCTTTTTCTGCCTTGGGTTCGATATTCGGTTATGTTGGAATAGCTGTTTTATTTTCTCTGATTTCAACAGTCATGATGTTCGGAACCGTGTATGGATACATCAAACTCTATATTGAAAAAGGTTCAGGCCAATTTTCGCTGAATGATGTCTGGATGCAGGTTACCCAAAATTTTCTGAGGCTTTTACTTGGATTGTTCGTTGTGGGAGTTGTCTTGGTCGTGGGATTCGCTTTATGTATCATTCCAGGAATTTATTTTTGGGTGGCATTAAGCATCCTGTTTTCCATCATGATGTTTGAGGGAATGGATTTCGGGAATTCATTTGGCCGAAGCATGAAATTAATTAATAAAAAGTGGTGGTTTACTTTTGGCTTGCTTCTTGTCATGGGAATTATGCTCTATATTTTACGATTGGTGATTTCGTTGCCCGCCGTAGTGTTTGGCTTGAAATCGATTTTCACCAATATGAAGCACATGGAAGCAGGGCAAGATGTCTTCCAAAGTTTACCATTGAGCTTTTATATTGTAAACGCGTTGACCAAATTGGTTTCTCAACTTTTATTGGTAATTCCGATTGTTCTTACGTCCTTTTTGTACTTCAGCCTGGTAGAAAAAATTGAAAAGCCTTCGTTAATGGAAAAGATCGATCAAATTGGTGCTGATGAGTAATCGGTTTGCCCGATATATTATTTTTTTGCTATTGAATGTTGTCCTGGTTATGGCCGGGACAACTGTTTTTGCGTCTGACGTTTCAGTTGTTGATACTACTCATGTCGCGGTGCGTCTTCCTAGGAAAGATTTTGCCAAATCATTTAAAGAAAAGAAAGAGTTTACCTATAAAAAACCTGCGGTAAACGGAGGTTTTATGGCGCGGCTGTGGGAATTTATTTATGATAAATTACAAGAACTGGCTAAAATATCTTTTATACTGCCTTGGATTATAAAAATTTTTTTTGCCGGACTGGTTCTTTTCCTTTTAATTCTTGGAATCATGAAGACGAACCTGTACAAGGTTTTTTATTCCGGGAAGGCGATTCAGGATACAGATTTTGAAATTTCATCAACAGGTGAAAAACCTCCCGATCTGGATGAAGCGATTCGTGTGCAAGTGGAAAAGAAACAATTCCGGATGGCAATCCGGTTGTATTATCTCAAGGTAATCAGTAGGTTAAAAACAAAAGAAGTTATCCATTTCTCCCCGGAGAAAACCAATATAGATTACCTGCTTGAACTCACCGATAAGGATCTGAAATTGGATTTTGCTGTGGTGACTTCCATATACAATCACGTTTGGTACGGCGATGTTGAGATTGCTGAAGGCCAGTTTTTGAAATTTGAAAAGAGT
>CAZGZO010000033.1:9687-17836 GCA_964529695.1 uncultured Lentimicrobiaceae bacterium | reverse complement strand
AAATTGATGTTGCTTCACTGGAAGTCCTGAACCGTTCTAAGATTCCACCTTTTACCATTGAAGATCAAACCGATGGGGGAGAAGAACTTCGGATGAAGTACCGCTATCTTGATTTAAGAAGAAATCCTTTAAAGGAGAGTTTGTTGTTGCGTCATAAACTATCGTTGGAAACTAGAAAATATCTGGATGGTCAGCGGTTTATGGAAATTGAGACGCCATATCTGATTAAGTCTACTCCGGAAGGTGCCCGGGACTTTGTAGTTCCTTCACGTATGAACCAGGGGGAGTTTTATGCACTTCCCCAATCGCCCCAAACTTTTAAGCAGTTGCTGATGGTGGCGGGTTACGATAGGTATTACCAGTTGGTGAAATGCTTCCGCGATGAGGATTTGCGTGCCGACCGGCAACCTGAATTCACGCAGATAGACTGCGAAATGGCTTTTGTAGAGCAAGAAGATGTGCTAAATACTTTTGAAGGGATGATGCAACATCTCTTTAAAGAAGTGAAAGAAATCAAGCTTGATACTTTCCCAAGAATGCCTTACGATGAAGCGATGCGACGTTACGGTTCAGATAAACCAGACACCCGTTTCGCCATGGAATTTGTGGAACTGAATGACGTGGCTCAAAATCAAGGGTTCAAAGTGTTTGATGATGCAGAGCTGGTGGTAGGAATTAATGCACAGGGTTGTGCAAGCTATTCAAGAAAACAATTAGATCAGCTGACAGACTTTGTGAAACGTCCTCAGGTCGGGGCCAAAGGCCTTGTCTATGTTAAATACAATGAAGACGGTAGTTTTAAATCCTCTGTAGATAAGTTCTTTGATGCTGAAGCGTTTCAAAAATGGGCAAACGCTTTCGGAGCCAACCCCGGCGACTTACTTTTGATTCTTTCCGGAGATACGGACAAAGTGAGGGTTCAGCTTTCAGCATTGCGTCTTGAAATGGGGAACCGTTTGGGGTTGCGTGATCCAAAAAAATACAGTCCGCTTTGGGTAACTGATTTCCCGTTGCTTGAATGGGATGAGGAAACGGAACGTTACCATGCCATGCATCATCCGTTTACGGCTCCTAAACCTGAAGATGCCCATTTACTGGAAAGTAAGCCAGGTGATGTCCGTGCCAATGCATATGATATGGTTATCAATGGTGTGGAAATTGGCGGCGGTTCGATTCGAATTCATGATAGAGAAATGCAAAAAAGAATGTTCAATGCCTTGGGTTTCTCAGAAGAGGCTGCACAGGAACAGTTTGGTTTCCTGATGAATGCTTTTGAATACGGCGCACCACCCCATGGTGGTATTGCCCTGGGTTTTGATCGTTTAGCCGCTATTTTTGCAGGGAAAGATTCCATTCGTGATTTCATTGCTTTCCCGAAAAACAATTCGGGCCGTGATTTGATGATAGATTCACCTTCTACTATTTCTATGGAGCAGTTGGATGAGTTGGGGTTGAAGATTGTCAAGAAGAAGTAAAGGCAAATAGCTATTTAAAATTAAAAAAGGGTTGTCTCATTCATTTGGGACAACCCTTTTTCTTACCTTAGAATTAAATTAATTCATTTTTGGCAAGCGTCCTGGTGTGTAGGGCGCTTTCACATTGTCGAGCTGCTGATCGAGTGCTTTGAGGCGCTCATCAGCTTTTTTCAACCTTGCCAGGAGTGACGGCATGTCTTCTTTTACAATCTTGAAATTCATTTCTTGCGTGGTTGTTGGCGCTGAAGTTGACTGCCAGGAAGCGTAAATCACCTCGTTGAGACGTTTCATCAACGGCATGATTTCCGGCGGAATTTCCTCGAAGCTGGCTTTCGGCCGTTTGCCGTTAAGCACGTGATTGATGTTATCCAACTCTTCTTTCACGCTCTGGGCTTCATTTTTCATAGCCAGCGATGTGCCATTGGTAACCTGGATAGCCTGTTGGATATAGGCTGTTTTGTTCCTAAGGTTCCTCAGATATTCCTGGGCACCTGTGGTTACGCGCCATAGATTTTCAACTTTCTTGAAAAATGCATCCAGTGCGGCCCGATCTTTATCAGGAAGTGTGGTGTTATGCAAGACCACAGCTTTGAAATTCACAGGTCCTGCCAGTGGTTCCATCTTTCCGTCGTGGAACATGGACATCTCGACTGTGTAATCTCCAGGTAATGCAAGCATTCCGCTGCGTCCGTCATTCATCGGATCATACTCGTGATTTTTCTTCAGACGAATGGGGCCCGGATTCAGATATTTCAAATTCCAGGTAACCCGATTGATTCCCTTTTTAGCTGATTGATAGAGTTTTCTTACTACCGTTCCGTCTTTATATTTGATGGTAAAGACGAGGTAGGGTCCGGTTTCATTTTTCTCTTTAATCAGTTCTTTCTGCGTGGGTTGTGGTATAGGTTTACTTTCTTTAAACAGCTCTTTTTCCATTTTCAGCCTCTTCTGTTTCAGCGTTTGCGGAACATTTTTGAGGTAGTAGGTAAAAGTAGCACCGAAAGGTGGGTTGGGTGCCTGGAAGAAAGCACTTCCTGTACCATAACGGTCGTCTTTCTGGACATACATGAGTGCGTTTCTGACAGGGAATAGAATAGCTTTGTTATCTTGTAGCTTTTGTGCAGTCAGGTGGCGCAATGGTGCATAATCATCCATAATGTAAATTCCACGACCGAAAGTGGCAGCTACCAGATCGCTGTCCTCTTTTTGAATGAAAATGTCGGGAACTTGAATGTCAGGCATGCCGCTACCGAGTTTCATCCAGTGATGACCGCCGTCCAGTGTGAAATACAATCCAAATTCAAGTCCTGCGAAAAGTAAGTTCTTATTAACCGGATCCTGAACGATAGTATGGACTGGCTCTTTGGGAAGGTCACCTGCAATGGAAGCCCAAGTTTTTCCTTGATCAGTACTCTTCAGCAAGTATGGTTTGAAATCGTCACTTTTGGTATTGTCGAATGATGCAAAAATGACATTTTTATTGAAGTTGGAAGGTGTTACATGGCTGACATAAGTGTATTCGGGAACGCCCGGGAATTTTGTCGTCTTTGTCCATGTTTTGCCGTCGTTGTTGGTTACCTGGATGACTCCGTCGTCAGTTCCAACTACCAGCATGCCTTTCTGTAATGGTGATTCCGCCAAGGAAACGATGGTCCCCCATAGTGATGTGGAAACGTCTTTTGCCACGGCACTTGCCGGCCAGTATTTGCCCATTACTTTAAATTGATTGCGATTTTCATCACGAGTCAGATCGCCACTTATCTCGTGCCAGGTATCTCCTCTGTTATCACTTTCAAACAGCTTGTTGGCACCCATGTACAATCTCGTGTGCTGGTGACTGCTTACGATAAAAGGAGCATTCCAGTTCCAGCGGAAAGTCTTTTCGCCTTTTTTAGGCATGGGTTTGATTTTCAGAAGTTCGCCGGATTTCTTATCATATCTGAAAATATTTCCATACTGATAAGAAGAATAAACAATGTTCGGATTGTCAGGATCAACGGCCTGAAAGAAACCATCACCGCCGACAGTAGTTATCCATTCACCACTTGTCACTCCCCCTTTTTTCAGGTTACGTGATGGTCCGCCAAAGCTGTTGTTGTCCTGCGTTCCGCCATAAATCCAGTAGAAAGGTTTGCTATTATCGGCATAAACATGGTAGAACTGAGTTACAGGTAATGTGTTTTTGAAATCGAATGTTTTATTACCGTCCCAGGTTTCATAAACGCCACCGTCACATCCAATGAGCATATGTTTGGTGTCTTTGGGATCGATCCAATAAGCATGGTCATCTACATGGCGTTTGTAATCACCCATGCGTTTCCATGTTTTCCCTCCGTCCAGCGTAACCATGCCATAGGTATCTACGGAATAGACTTTATTCGGGTCCTTTGGATCGGGGTATATCTCGCTGAAATACTGGCCACTGCTAAAATAGTCGCTCATCTTTTTGAAAGAACCGCCACGGTTTGTAGAGCGGAAGAACCCGCCTTTTCCGTTGGAAGCCTGGAACATGGCATAAACGATATCGGGATTGGCGGGAGAAACGGCAATGGCCATTCCGCCTTTATCTACCTTGGGAAATCCCTTGGTGAGTTTGGTCCATGTTTTACCGCCGTCGGTAGTTTTGTAAAAGGCCGCTTCCGGACCGCCACCGATTTTTGTAAACTCACGTCTGCGTCTTTGTACGGCACCGGCATAAATCACATCGGGGTTACGCGGGTCGAAGCACATGGTGCGAACTCCTGTATTTTCGGAGATATATAACACTTTTTTCCATGTTTTTCCACCATCAGTAGTTTTAAAAACTCCTCGCTGGCTTCCCGGCCCCCATGCAGATCCGATGGCCGCTACGTAAACAATATTTGAATTTCTGGGGTCGATAAGGATTTTCCCGATTTGCCGGGAGTCTTTTAATCCCATATTTTTCCAGGTCTTTCCGTCGTTGGTGCTTTTCCAGACGCCATTTCCATAGCCTAACGCACGTTGGCTGTTGTTTTCTCCGGTTCCCACCCAAATCACATGATGGTTGTTGGGATCCATGGCAATGCAGCCCATGGAATAAGCGCCTTCATGATTAAAAAGCGGTTTGAAAGTGGTTCCGTCATTGTGGGTTACCCATATACCACCGGAGGCAGCCGCCACATAAAAATGACTGGGATCGTTAGGGTCAACGGCAAAATCTGCAATTCTGCCAGAAGTAAAGGCGGGTCCAATGCCACGCCATTTCATGCCATTGAAAATACTCGCTTTCAATGGGGCTTCTTTGGGGGAAGTTTTTTTCTTTGATCTTGCTTCCGCAAAGGAGATGCTACATAAAAACACCAGCAGAAGCAAAAGTGATTGTAAAGATATACGCTGTTTCATGTTACGGTTTTTTATTTAATAACTAGAAGACCCTAAAATTAACGCTTTTTAAGAATAACACAAAAGGTTGACTCAGAATAACAACAAAAATTAAATGAGAGATAACTAGCCTTAAACTAGTTTAATATTTGAAACAAGTATGGTGTACATCAGGAATATTCCTAGGGTATAGAAAATTAAACTGATAAGATCAATCCACATTAATGGTGGCAAAGGTTCTAAATGCATTTCCTCTGAACCCAAATCACGAGACCATAAGATGGCTAATAATATGATGAAGCCAAATCCGTAAATAATCAGTGAGCTGCTGTCACTTTTAGAAAAAATGATAAGAAAGGTAATTAGCCACGGAATAAAATAGGCAACTATAAAATAAGAGAATTTGATGCGCCCTTTGTATATTTGTTTCTGCGGAAGGCCTAACATAATCAGCTTCCCGGTGCCAACTCCCGAAATATAGAGGAAATAAAACGAGAGCAGGATTACTATAGTCATCATAACACCGCCGAAATTCATAAGGTTCGTTACTTCGTATATTCCCGACCTGAAAATCATATTTTCAGCAAAAGTTCCAAAAGCGTTGTTTAAAGCAAAAATGATAAGCCAGATTAGAAAGAAAGAAAACGATTGGCTTTTTCGTTTGATTATTGCATACAAAACCATGCCTGCTAATCCTACTCCGAAATTCATGATAGGTTTGGATAGATAAATGGTGATGATGCTGTCTCTTGTCCAATCCGGATTTGTGAATTTGGTAAGGAACTGAACATCTTCTAGATGGTGAACGGCATGAATATTTAAATCATAGCTGAAATAGAGCAGGGTAAGCTCTGAAAGTAAATGAAGTAAGACAAAAGCAAAAACTGCCGAGGTCAATGATAGCAAAGCAACTTGTAACGGTTGAATCCCTTGTGCTTTTCTAATTTTTGACTCCATGCAGTTCCCTTTTACTTTCTGTTGTAAAATTAGAAAGAAAAATAAGGAATTCAAATTTGGTAAATTAATTCACCAAGCACCGTAAAATATGCATAGAAGGAAATAATTGTTTCTATTACATTTTAGTCATTATAAATCTTTTCATCCGGGAAGAAGGCTCCTTCGGCATCATTTTCCATATCGCGGCTTTTCAATTTTTGTGAGAGGAAATCTTGGTAAAACTCGTGTTGAATAACCAAATCCATGATTTCATTGGTGCCTGTCCAAATGGTGATGAGCCGTACGTCGCGCAACATTTTCTCCACCGGATAAATATTAGTGTAACCGATGCCTCCCATAATCTGCATGGCGTGATTGACTACTTTCCAGGCAGATTCAGTGGAGAACTTTTTGGCTTCCGAAACCATTTGACGGATTTGTCCGGCAGAAGCATCCGAATCGGCCATTTTTGCCGCCATATAATTGATCCCTCTGGAAGCATCCAGCAATGTCAGACTTTCAGAAACCTTCGTGTTTACCGCTTCAAAAACCCGTATCTTTTGTCCAAAGGCCCTTCTTTTGTCGGCGTACCGGGCAGCCACTTCAAAAGCACCGCGTGCCATGCCTATGGCTCCTCCTGCTGAGGTCATTCTTTCAGGAACCATCATCTGGTGAAAGACCCGTGTCCCTTTTCCAATGCCGGCTTCTCCACCCAGTACATTTTTCAATGGTACAACTGCGTCTTTAAATACCAGCCTTCCGGTGCCTCCGCCGCGGGTTCCCATGAGGCCGTAAACATGTTCTACTTTCACGCCTGGGCCACGTTCCACAAGAAATGCTGTCATGGCTTTTTTGGGATCGCCAATGCCTTCCACGATGGCATAAACAAGCAGCACATCAGCGCCTTCTGCGCCTACTACGAATCTTTTTTGTCCGTTGAGATAAAACATATCGCCTTCGCGCCGGGCTTTGGTGGTTGCTGCAAAAAAGTCTGAGCCGCCGCGAGGTTCGGTGAGGCCTTCTGCTACGCCGATTTCACCTTTAAGCATAGGAACTAGAAACCGTTCTTTCTGTTCTTCGGTACCAAAAACATGAATGGCTTCTCCTACGATGGACACCAGCGAATACAAGCAGCCCAGCGAAGTTCCGAGCAGGCCGACTTCTTCCAGTGCCACCATTTCACTACTCCACGGCAGGCCGGAACCGCCCCATTTTTTGTCGAACCGCAGGCCCAGCAGGTTCCTTTTTCCCGCTTCCCGGATGAATTCTTTGGGATAACGGACTTTGTCGGCGTCCATATCCAGCAAGAGCTGGCGTGGTACCCATTTTACAAAATCCCGAACTTTTTCTTGTAATAGCTTGTCTTCGGATGTTATTAAAGCGTTTATTGGCATGGTTAAATTTTTTGAGTTAGTAACTTTTCTAATTTGATTATCTCACGGTGGCTAAAGCCTGAAAATCTTTAGCGTTCCTTAGCCCCGGGCTTAAGCCCGGGGCTAGTTAGTTCTAATTTTTAATGGACTTTAGTCCTTATATTCATCAAGTGCCGGAGTATTGTTCTCTTAATACCTTCTTATTCAATTTCCCTGCACTAGTCAGTGGAATCTTATTCACAAAAATAAACTGGTCGGGGATCCGGAATTTGGCCAGCTTTTTCATGATTTGGTTCGGTTAATATAGTGACTACAATATTGTTAAAAGCAGTAAATTTTGTTGCTCAAAATTAACAAATCTGGCATCAAAATTCCAGTGATTGGGATTCTTTTATGTTATCGTTGGTTAAAGGGTAGGAGTGATGCCACTGGCCTTTTTACCCCCTAGCCCCCTAAAGGGGGAATTCCCTACACATAGAAATGTCAGAGCAGTCCAGAGTTGCGTGAAAATCTGCACCTAAGGTCTTGTGAATAACCCGGGAAAGTGGTGGCACGCCCCTATAGGGGTTGGGGGTGCGGTGGGCAACCTGCAATTCAATTTCATGAAGAACTTCCTTGATATTCTTTTCGACCTGATCATTCGTGAATCTTAGAATAGTAATTCCCAAATTACTTAAATCCGTTGCTCGGAATTTGTCATATTCTTTTTGGTCCCTTTTCAGATGGTATCCTCCGTCTATTTCAATAACAAGTTTCAATTTGTGACAATAAAAATCGACAATGTACTTAGATACAGGGTGTTGTCTTCTGAATTTAATACCAAGTTGATTGTTCCTCAATCTCCCCCAAAGTAATTCTTCAGCAGGGGTTGGGTTGTCACGTAATTCCCTGGCATATTGAAATAAATAGGGTGATGCTCCATAAAACATATTGCTGGTTTTTGGTTTTATTCAAAGATACTGGTTTTCTTTACCCCCTAGCCCCCTAAAGGGGGAATTCCCTACACATAGAAATGTCAGAGCA
>CAZGZO010000033.1:0-9587 GCA_964529695.1 uncultured Lentimicrobiaceae bacterium | reverse complement strand
GTCCAGAGTTGCGTGAAAATCTGCACCTAAGGTTTTGTGAATAACCTGGGAAAGTGGTGGCACGCCCCTTTAGGGGTTGGGGGTGCGGTGGAAGATTAGAGAATTCTTTGAGAAAAAATCAGTCTAATCCTTAGACTTTTCTTTTATCTCCTCCAGGATATGCGAAAATTTGGGAGATGTCCTCAAGTTCTTAAAATATTTATTGATTTGGATTCTGTGACCATCACTAAAACCGTGATTAACTGCATCCTGCAAAGAAGCAAGGGCTTTACCGTTCTGCTTCTTCAAAGCGTAATATTCTGCTTTTAGGAAATAAACCATATTGTTTTCAGGATCTACCATTTGATACATCATCAAAAACTTTTTGGCAGCAGCCAGCTGTCCGTTGTCTATACTTCCGTTGGCATAAAGATATGAGGTGAGACTCAGGTAATTTAGTAAGCGCTGGTTCATCAGCTTTTCGTCTTCGTAACGAGCAGCTTTCTTTTTTTGGTAGATAATCTGAATCTGGTGTTTCCACCAGGCTGCATCCCGCTCATTCATAGCTTCATTAAATTTCTGCTGCGTTTCTGCTTCTGTTTTCATTAAGTCTGCTTCCCTTTTCTTCTTAACCTGAACAGTCCGACTGGCTGAAAGATGTTTTATTTCGTTTTTATAAAAAGAAACATCAGTAAGCCCCTCCAGATTTTTGACCAATGCTTCATCGGTTTCCAGTTGCCTCAGCGGTTGATGTTTTTTTACAGCGTTCAGGCGTATTTTATCATAAGTCAATTTTACACTATCAATTAGCTTTTGATTTACCGGAATAATTCTTTTACGCATGGCTGTAAAATCCAGGAAATCATAGGCCCTTTCGAAAATTTTAGCCGGTGGTAAGGCGTGTTTTCCTGGATAGACAATCAGCAGATTGTTCATTCCCAGCCTATTGAGTTGAGATTTCAAATTCTTTAATTCCAGATAGTTAAAATCAAGATTTCCGACAACACCTACCCAGGAAAGATGGTTGTCGGGAACTTGCCGGATGCCGGGAAATCCAGCTTCAAGGCCGATGGCACCGGCAACACTTTTATTGAACAATCCAATGCCTGCTGCAACTCTTGCACCGCCAGAAAATCCGGAGGTGTAAATTCGTTGTGGATCAAGCGTAAACCTTTTTTCCACATCCTGCATAAAATGAAAAAGAATCTTATTCCTGACATTTGCCGGCTGACCATTTTCAGAATTGTTGGAGGCCACCAGGATAAATCCGAGTTTCTCAGCCACATTTTTATATTTTTTTACTACCAGGGCTCCCCGTTTGTGGGCATCAAAAAAGAAAATAACAGGAAATTTTTCTGTTGGTTTGTAATCAGAAGGAAGATAAAGTGCATAAGATTCTGAAGTGTCGGTAGCACATGGGACATGATCAGCGGCAGTGCCAGGTTTGTAGTTTGCTAATGGCGTAACATTTTTATGTTTATTTGCTTTTTTTTGTGAATTGTTACAGGCACTTGTCAGTAAAAACAGTGGGAGAAGTAAAAACAGGGCCGTTCGTGAAATATTCCCGGAATTCATTTATCTGATTTTAAGTCAATTAATTTCTAATAAGTTCTTGAGTTTCATGAAGAAACAATTTCTTAATATTTGTAACTTTGCAAAAAGCAAAATAATGAAACTGTCGATTAGCATTAAAAACGATTTCTTTAGCAGGAATCTTTTCAAAGGTAAAATGATTTGGATTGCCCGTATGGGGATGTTGTCGATATTTTTGTTTTTTTTCAATTCCTGTGGCGTTTATTCATTTACAGGAGCCTCTATTCCGGCAGGCGCCAAGACCGTTTCGGTACTGTATTTTCCCAACAATGCCCAATTAGTTGAGCCTACGTTGAGTGACCAATTTACGAATGCTTTGCGCGATATTTTTACTACACAGTCAAATTTAAAGATGGTTTCCAGTAATGGTGATCTGGCTTTTTCCGGAGCTATTAAGGATTATAGCATTACACCGCAAGCTATTCAGGCGAATCAAACAGCAGCCACCAACCGGGTGACTGTGGTAGTGGAGGTAAAGTACGTGGATAAGTTCGATCACTCTAAAGATTTTGATCAGACATTTTCGGAATATGTAGATTATGATTCCGGTAAGAATTTTTCATCGGTAAAGGGTAAAATTCTTGATGAGATTACAAAAAACCTTGCTCAGGATGTGTTCAATAAAGCGGTGGTTAACTGGTAATCAAATCTTTGTTAAATTTGTATGATGAATAAAGAGCAATTTACCGAGTATTTGCTGAATCCGGATCGTTTACAGGAGTCGTCGCTTTCTGATTTGACTGCTTTTGTGAAGGAGTTTCCTTATTGTAATACCGGGCATATCTTGCTTACTTTGAAGCTTTTCCTTGAAAAAAATGTGCTTTACAATTCAGAGTTGAAAACTACAGCTGTTTATGCCGGAAGCCGGAGGATTTTAAAAAAGCATATCGACCGGTTAAGCATTTCCGGATTACAAAGCTTTCTTCCTGATGAAGAAAATACCACTGAGGCAAAGACTGAATCCGCTAAAGTGGAACCGGAATTAAGAGAAGAGGAAAAGGTACAAACTGCCGAAACAGAAGATGCAAATGCTTCCGAAATTGACGAAGTTGTAGAAGAAGAACCGGTTCAGGAAGAAACCGTGGATCCTAAAGATTCGAGAAGCTACACGGTTGATGAACTGAAGAAGATAATTGAAAGACGCATCCGTGAGATTGAAGGCAAGAAAAAACAGCCTGAAAAACAACAACCTAAAAAACAAAAAGTAAAATCTAAAGAGGAAATAATTGACTCTTTTATCAAAAATTCGCCTTCCATCTCACGGCCCAAATCTACTTTTTATGATCCGGTTGATGTGGCCAAGCAAAGTGTTGTTGATGAGGAAAATATTGTAAGTGAGACACTTGCAAAGATTTACATGGACCAGGGATATAAAGAAAAAGCACTGCACATTTATGAAAAATTAATTTTGAAATTTCCCGAAAAAAGTACGTACTTTGCACCCCTTATTGAAAAGGCAAAAAAAGACTTACATAATTAAAGCTTAAAAAGATGTACATATTTGTTTCCATACTGATTTTGGTAGTTTGTGTACTGCTGGGACTTATCGTTTTGGTTCAGAACCCTAAAGGAGGCGGACTGGCTGCAAACTTTAGCAGTGGAAATCAGTATATGGGTGCCCGTCAAACTGCTGACTTCCTGGAAAAAGCCAGCTGGGGACTGGCCATTGTTTTACTGGTTTTAAGTCTGACAGCTACTATGATTATTCCTAGAAACACCGGAACAGCTGCCAATCAGCAAAATAGTGAGCTGCAGAATAAGATTGAACATGCTCAGAAACCTACTACAAACTTTATGGCTCCTCCTGTAAGGCAACAGCCTGCCGGTGCTGCTAAAACTACAACACCTGATAACCGAAAGAAAAAATAAGTGTTCTCTTGAAGAAATTGAAAAATGTCAGAATGTCATAAGCGTTCTGACATTTTTTTTTGTTCTCTGCTTTGGCATAAAATGTGACTAAAGGGAGGTAGTTTATTAATTTAAATCAAAATCAGAATAAAAATGGGTAAACAATCGATTAAGCCGCTTGGAGACAGAGTAGTTGTTGAACCTGCTCCGGCCGAAGAAAAGACCGCCACAGGAATCATTATTCCGGATACGGCAAAAGAAAAACCTCAGAAAGGTACTGTTATAGCCATCCCGGATGCCAATGAGGATAACAAAATCACTGTAAAAGTCGGCGATCAGGTTTTATACGGAAAATTTGCCGGCACTGAGATAACCATCGATGATAAGGAATATCTTATCATGCACGAATCCGATATTTTAGCAATTATATAACATTGAAAATTAATACATAACAGATAAAAACTAAAAAAATGGCAAAAGACATTTTATTTAATCTTGAAGCAAGAGAAAACCTGAAAAAGGGTGTGGATGCTTTATCCAATGCTGTGAAAGTGACCTTGGGTCCCAAAGGAAGAAATGTAATCATTGAAAAATCTTTTGGTGCTCCTCAGGTTACTAAAGACGGTGTTACCGTGGCCAAAGAAATTGAATTAGAGGAAGCCGTTGAAAATATGGGCGCTCAAATGGTAAAGGAAGTTGCTTCCAAAACCAACGATTTGGCTGGTGACGGAACAACTACTGCTACTGTTTTGGCACAGGCTATCGTGACAACCGGTTTGAAAAACGTTACTGCCGGTGCTAATCCAATGGACCTGAAACGTGGTGTTGACAAAGCTGTTGCAGAAGTCATTAAATCTCTGAAAGAGCAGTCACGCGAAGTTGGGGACACCAACGAAAAAATTGAACAGGTAGCTGCTATTTCTGCTAATAATGACATGACCATTGGTAAGCTGATTGCTGATGCCATGAGCAAAGTAAAACAAGAAGGTGTTATCACTATCGAAGAAGCCAAAGGTATTGAAACTTATGTGGACGTTGTTGAAGGTATGCAATTCGACCGCGGATACATTTCTCCTTATTTCGTAACCGACACCGAAAAAATGCAGGCTGTATACGAATCTCCTTACATCCTGATTTACGACAAAAAGATTTCCGTGATGAAAGACCTGCTCCCCATTCTTGAAAAAGCAGTTCAGAGCGGAAAACCTTTGTTAATCATTGCTGAAGATATTGAAGGTGAAGCACTGGCAACACTCGTTGTGAACCGTCTGCGTGGTTCTCTAAAAGTAGCAGCCGTAAAAGCTCCCGGTTTTGGTGACAGAAGAAAAGAAATGTTGGAAGACATCGCTGTTTTGACCGGCGGTACCGTAATTTCTGAAGAAAAAGGTTACAAACTGGAAGACGCTACCATCGATATGCTCGGTGAAGCTGAAAAAGTGACAATCGACAAAGAAAACACAACAGTCGTTAGCGGTAAAGGTGCCAAAGAAAACATCGATGCCCGCGTATCTCAAATCAAAGCTCAGATTGAAACCACCACTTCCGATTATGATAAAGAAAAACTACAGGAACGTTTGGCTAAACTGGCCGGTGGAGTTGCTGTAATTTATGTTGGTGCTGCCAGCGAAGTGGAAATGAAAGAAAAGAAAGACCGTTTCGAAGATGCTTTGGCCGCTACCCGCGCTGCTATCGAAGAAGGAATAATCCCAGGTGGTGGTGTTGCTTTCCTGCGCGCTTCCAAAAAACTCGCCGAGATGAAAGGTGAAAACGAAGATGAAACAACCGGTATCGCTATCGTAAAACGTGCTTTGGAAGAGCCGCTCCGTCAGATTGTTGAAAATGCAGGCCTCGAAGGTTCTGTAGTCGTTAATGAAGTGGTTAACGGAGAAGGCGACTATGGTTTCAATGCCCGCACGGAAGTTTACGAAAACCTGTATGAAGCTGGTGTAATCGATCCTACCAAAGTTTCTCGTATTGCACTGGAAAATGCAGCTTCCATCGCCGGTATGTTGCTGACTACCGAATGTGTTTTGAGCGAGCACAAAGATGAAAACGCTCCGGCTCCTGCTATGCCTCCAATGGGCGGCGGAATGCCAGGAATGATGTAAATCTAATTACCTCAATATATTTTCAAAAGGCTGCATCTCAAAAAGGTGTAGCCTTTTTTGATGTGAGATGTAAGGATGTTCGATTTAAGATGGTTTCGCCTTGTCACCATGTCACGCAGTCACCATGTCACCTTTCAGGCCGGCTTAACGGGCTGTCCACTATAGTCCCGGTGCCACAGGCCGTGTTCCGTAGTGGCTTGCAAGGGGCTTCCGATGGTCGCCCTTGCCGCCGAACTCCACATCGGCCTCTGTCACCGGGCGCTGCCGTTCCCATCCCTACCGGGCTTCGGTTCCTGGGAACAAACTTCTAGAATGTTAAATTTACGCCTTGTTCTTAAATCAAAAAACCAGGAAAAAACTGCTTGCCAAAGAAAAAACCCGTCATTGCGAGGAGCTTCAAAGGCAAGTGGGCAGGGCGACGTGGCAATCTCATAATCAAAATAGTTAGGGTTATAGAGGAGATTGCTTCTTCACGCCACGCGCAAACCTTCCCTGTTCATCGCAATGACGCAAGTTTTTACAGCGCCTGCTTACTTTAAAACAACATTTTGTAATGAACCTGTCAAATCCATGCTGGCGTAGGTACCTTGCTTGTGCTCCTGTTTCACTTTTTTTAAAATGTAACCTTTTCCAAAAATCCCGGAATCATACAATCCCAACCAAATTCGTGCTGAATTTTCACCCTGAGGGCATCAGCTGATTGTGGTTCGCCATGGACGATGAAAACTTTCTCGGGTTTGTTTTTTATTTGCGACATCCACGAAAGCAATTCCTTTTGATCGGCATGTGATGACATGGTTGTGATGTGTTCAATGGTGGCTTTCACATCAAAATAACGGCCGTGTAACTTAATTTCATGACTTCCGGTACTTAATTGTTTACCGCGGGTTCCTTCAGCCTGATAGCCGGGCAGTATAAAAGTAGCTGCTGGATTTCCCAGTTGTTTTTCCAGATAATGCAGAATACGACCTCCGTTCATCATGCCGCTTCCGGCGATGACAATTTTCGGCCCTCCACCAGCAGCCAGTTGATAGGTCTTTTTTGTGGTTTTAACAGGAATTGTATCTTCAAAAACCTTTTTGAAATCAGCTTCATTCACTGAAAGCCAATCCGGGTATCTTAAAAATAATTTACTGACATCCAGCCCCATAGGACTATCCAGATAAACCTTGAGATTGGGGATTCTCCCGTCTTTTTTCAGTTTCCAGATGTAATACATGAAATCCTGGGCGCGGTCCACGGCAAAGCTGGAAACAAAAAGGGGCCCTCGTTTGGCGTAAGTTTCGTTTACAATACGTTCTAAAATGTCTTCCGTACTTTCTGTCGGATGCAACCGGTCTCCATAAGTAGATTCTGTGAAAAGAATATCAGCGTTTTGAGGCCTTTCCCGATGAATAAGCATGGGATCTTCCGGCCTGCCAATATCGCCTGAAAAGACAAATCTTTTTCCTTTGATATCCATTTCAATAAAAGCTGCTCCAGGAATGTGAGCATTTTTTCGGTAACGAAAACTGAAATGATGATTGATACCAATAAGCTCATCCACAGGTTGCGGTTTCAGTAAAGGCAATGTCTTCTCAACATCTTTCAAATCGTAAAGCGGAACAGCCGGTTTGTGCTTTGAATAGCCCATTTTGTTGGCATGTTCAGCCTCTTCTTCCTGGAGCTTGGCACTGTCTTTCAAGATGATTTCAGCAAGATCTGCTGTCGGTTCCGTACAATAAACGGGACCTTTAAAACCTTGTTTTACCAGTCGTGGCAGATAGCCGGTGTGGTCAAGATGACCATGAGTCAGAATTACGGCGTTAATCTCTGATGGTGGGAAAGGAAAATCTATCCAGTTTTTCCGGCGCAAGTCCCTCAGACCCTGAAAAAGTCCGCAATCGACCAGAAAATGAAATCCATCAATACTGATAAGATATTTGGAACCTGTTACTGTCCCAGCTGCCCCAAGAAATTGTATATAATTGTCTTGATCTTCCATAATCCATCTATTTAATTCTTAAAATTACAATTTAAAAAGAACCATTGGTATGATCCCACTTTTTAAATGGTTTATAAGCTTCGAGAGACAGCATAAGAAATAGTCCGAAGGCATGGAGAATGTCTTTCATCAAAAAGGTCCATCTGTGGTCGTGATTCCTTTCCTCTGCAATAATGGAATGGTGGTTGTTGCTTTTTAAATTTTTTATATTCAGTGAGTTCGTATAGGCTTTTAAAAGGAGTTTCATTAGTTTACCAGGCTTAATTATGTCTGAACGAATAACCGGATGAAGCCCGTCATAGTAATCCCAGTTTTTATGCAGAAATCTTTTCTCTGTTGTGATATCCCTGTATAATTCTGTACCAGGATAGGGTGTCAGAATTGAGAACTGAGTGGTCCGTGACTCCATTTTTTTTGCCCAGCGAATGGTTTGCTTAATCATTGATTCAGTTTCGTTTATATCGCCGATAATGTAGCTGGCATGAATGTTAATACCATATTTTTGAAGTAGTTGAAAGGCCCTTATTTGTTCGTCGTTGTCTATATTCTTATGATAATTTTCGAGGATGGATTCATTATGACTCTCTAATCCTAAGAAAACCTCCCAGGCTCCTGCTTCAGCCATGCGCTTTACCATGTCTTCATTCCTGATTAAGATATCTGCTCTTGAAAAACACCACCAGTAGATATCATCCAAATTTCTTTTCTCCAGTTCATCAGCAAATTCGAAAATTCTTTTTTTGCTCAAGGTGAAATTATCATCCATGAAAGCAAATGTGCGAAAGTGATAATCATAGTAGAGGATTTCTAGTTCATCCACGATGCTTTTTGCTGATCTATATCTCCATTTCAGTCCTCCAAATTTTGAAGATGAACAGAAATAGCAGTTAAAAGGACATCCGCGGCTTGTAATCAGGTTGGTTAGCGGGAGACCTCCCATCCTACTGTGATATTGGTCCATTTTTAGCAGGTCGCGGGCGGGAAACGGCAGTGCATCAAGATCTTTAGGCGGCAACGCAAGATTGTTTCGGGTAAATTGGCCCTTGTCTAAATAAGAAATTCCATCAACTTCAGATAGACTATCCTCATTTTCCAATTGATTGAGTAGGTTTGAAAAGATCTCTTCCCCTTCGCCACGGATAACAAAATCGATTAAGCCGGTTTCAAGCGCATCTTTATCCAGAAATGACACATGATAGCCACCCATAGCCACAAGCTTTCCGGCAGTTTTTGCAACGGCTGCAACTTGTAATGCTTCCTGGTAGCGTGTGGTATCAGCGGTAATACCCACTAAATCATAAGGTTGTAAATCCTGTGGGGTTAAAGGTTTTTTATCAATTCCCAAATCAATAATCCGGACGTGATGGCCCTCGTCTCTAATGGCAGCCGCGAGATATGCTATTCCCAGTGGGGGTAACCCTAAATTAAATTTTGAATATAGATTGGAGCCTCCAGGGCTGATTAGTAATACTTTCATGGCTTTTTGTTTTAAATTCCACATCCCCACGATTGTCTTTTAAAACTTTATTCTGCCAGCTAATATGTGGTACAGTTTATGTCTTGCTTATTGGATTGTTAAGACAGTTTTTTTTAAAGATTTTAGTTTTTTTGAATTTGTATTGATATAGTTCTCTTATTAGTGTCATGAAATTACTTTTGCTCGATGGAATGGTTGTGTTCGGTCAAACAAATAACGATATGTAACATGCTTTTTATATACACGGCCCCCGATTTGTTCCACCATTTTCATCATACCTGGATTAAAATCTCCTATCCAATTCATTTCTAAGCTTTTGTATGGGAATTTGGGTTTGAAAATTTCTTTTTCCATACGCATAACGAGACCTGCTTCAACACCTCTCCCCTGATGCTCTGGAACCACACCGAAAATCACACCTATCAGCCTGTTGGCTTTCCTTCTGATTTTTAAATCAAAAACCAGTTTAAGTTTGTGGAATAAATCAAATTTCCCATTAAAATTTCTGATCACCTGAAAGAGATCGGGAATCATCACATAAAAACCAACAGGTTCCTCATGATGGTATCCAAAAATGATAGTCCGGGGATCCAGAATA
>CAZGZO010000032.1:0-18020 GCA_964529695.1 uncultured Lentimicrobiaceae bacterium | reverse complement strand
TTGTCCCACAGAGGCAATCACCATTTTGCGGGTATCATAATTTCGATTCACAAAACGTAAAATGTCCTTTTTGGTAAAAGCTTTCACATTCGAGGGATCTCCGAGAATGTTCCTTCCCAGTGGGTGACCGTCAAACAACAAATTTTCAAAATCATCAAAAATAAGTTCTGCCGGGCTGTCCTCGTAAGAATTGATTTCATCCAGCACAACCTCTTTTTCTTTATCAATTTCCTTTTTGGGAAAAACGGAATGAAAAGCAACATCACTAAATATTTCAAGGGACCGATCATAATAAGGACTTAAAAATGAAGCGTATATACAAGTATCTTCTTTACTGGTATAAGCATTTAGCTCCCCTCCTACATTTTCAATACGACTTATAATATGGTAAGCTTTTCTCTTCTGTGTGCCTTTAAAAATCATGTGCTCAATAAAATGAGCCATTCCATTTTCCTTTTCCAGCTCATCACGGGAACCTGTATCGACCATTAATCCGCAATGCGAAATCTGACCGGGAATCTGCCGGTGTATGATTCGGATGCCGTTTTTTAACTGATAATATTGGTATGCCAACGTTTTTCTTTTCAATGAATTGAGATGCAAAGATAACAGAAAGCCCGGTAATACAAATCCCCTGAAACACTAAAACTAAAACCATTGCGGAAACACTATTTAGAATTATTTTAAATGTTAAATATTGCAAAAATAGTATGCATGCGAACTAATTTTAATATATATTTGTATGCATGCGTAATAAATTTTGAATCGATGAAACTGAATGAAACCATAGAATTTTACGTGAGGACAACCTCATTAGCGCTTTCCAGAATGTACAATGTTATTGCCAATCAGTATGGTATAACGCAAACCATGGGCTACATCTTAACTTATATTGAAAAGGAAGGAACACCTTCAACCAGGCTGGCAAAACAGCTTGGTATGAAAAATTCGAGTCTGACCCGGTTATTGAAAAAGATGGAAGACGATGGATGTATTACCCGGGTCGTAGATCAAAATGATAAAAGGATTATTCGTGTTTTCCTGACATCCAAAGGGGTGGAAAAAAGGAAAATTGCCAAAAAGAAAGTCCTTGAATTCAACGAAAGACTCATTGAAAAAACAAGCAAAAAAGATTTGGAATCTTTTTTCAAAGTTTTTGAAATTATCAAAGAACAAGTGGCTGAAGAAATTGAAGAAGCCACCAAGAAAGTAACTATGAATCAATAAATTTCATTAACCTAATCTAATATATTATGTTACGAAGAATTAAAAAAGTTGCGGTGTTAGGTTCCGGAGTGATGGGTTCCGGTATTGCCTGCCATTTTGCCAATATAGGCCTGGAGGTTCTGCTCATTGACATCGTTCCCCGTGAGCTTACCGATGCTGAAAAAGCCAAAGGCTTAACGCTGGAAGACAAAGCCGTCAGAAACCGGATTGTGGACAATTCCCTGACAGCCGCATTAAAATCAAAACCTTCTCCTATCTATCACCAGTCTTTTGCCAAACGCATCAAAACAGGGAACTTTGATGATGACCTTCCAAAAATCAAAGATTACGATTGGGTCATTGAAGTCGTGGTGGAAAGACTGGACATCAAACAACAGGTTTTTGAAAAAGTGGATAAACTGAGAAAACCGGGTACGCTGGTCACTTCCAACACTTCAGGAATTTCAATTGACGAGATGGCTGAGGGAAAAAGTGAAGATTTCCAGAAACACTTTTGCGGAACGCACTTCTTCAATCCGCCCCGCTATCTTCAACTGTTTGAGATCATTCCTTCTAAATATACCGATCCGGAAGTACTCTCATTTTTGAGCGACTATGCTTCCAAATTCCTGGGGAAAACACCGGTTTTGGCAAAAGACACGCCGGCATTCATTGCCAACCGCATCGGTACTTTTTCCATCATGGAGCTATTTAATAATGTAAAGAAATATGACCTCACCATTCCGGAAATCGACAAGCTTACAGGTCCGGTGATTGGCCGTGCCAAATCAGCTACTTTCCGTACGGCTGATGTCGTAGGACTGGACACATTAGTTCACGTTGCCAACTACATCCATGAAAATGTGAAGGATGAGCGCGTGGATGCTTTCAAAGTTCCGGATTATCTTCAAAAGATGCTGGACAACAAATGGTTGGGTTCCAAAACAAAACAGGGGTTCTTTAAGAAAGTTGTGGAAGACGGACAAAAGAAATTCCTGAGCATCAATTTCGATACTTTGGAATATCAGGAAGAACCCCGACCAAAATTTTCTGTACTTGAAAAAACAAAACCCATTGATGATTTAAGAAAGCGGATGCCTGTTTTGCTGGCTGATGAAGGAAAAGCCGGTGCATTTTACCGCGATGCTTTTTACAGCCTGTTCCAATACAGCTCCAACCGCATTCCGGAAATTACGGGCGACCTATACAAAGTAGATGACGCTATGAATGCCGGTTTCGGCTGGAAGCTAGGCCCTTTCCAAACCTGGGATGCCATTGGTGTTCAGGATACGGTGAAGGCCATGGAAGAAGCAGACAAAAAACCAGCTGCCTGGGTTTATGAAATGCTAAATGCCGGCATCACCTCTTTTTATACGATCAAAAATGGATTCAAATATTATTATGATTTGGATACCAAAGCCTATAAAATTGTTCCGGGACAGGAAAACAGGCTTTCACTGGAATTGCTGCGCGATACAAAAGTCATCTGGGAAAACAAAGATGTCAGCATCTTCGATTTGGGTGACGGCGTACTGAATGTGGAATTTCATTCCAAGATGAATACCATCGGACAAGGAACGCTTGAAGGATTAAACAAAGCCGTTGATATGGCTGAAGCCGAATACAAAGCTTTGGTTATTTCCAACGAAGGCGATAATTTCTCTGCCGGAGCAAACGTCGGCATGATTTACATGCTGGCTATCGAGCAGGAATGGGAAGATTTGAATCTCGCCGTTCAATGGTTCCAGAAAACCACCATGCGGTTACGTTATTCCTCTATTCCGGTAGTTGCAGCGCCTCACGGTATGGTTCTCGGCGGTGGATGCGAAGTGTGTATGCACAGCGACAAGGTTATTGCTCACGCAGAAACATACATGGGTCTGGTTGAGTTCGGCGTTGGTTTGATTCCCGGCGGTGGCGGCACCAAAGAGTTTGCACTCCGTTTGGGCGACGAATTGAAATCAGGTGATATTCGGACCAATGCTTATCTGAATCGCTATCTGAGTATCGGGCAAGCCAAAGTATCAACCTCGGCTTACGAAGCTTTTGATTTAGGTTACTTACGTCCGGGTGTGGACGAAGTGATTGTCAGCCGGGCTGACCAACTGGCTTATGCTAAGAGAGTGGCCCTGGATATGGCAGACAAAGGATATTCTCAACCGGCACCACGTAACGATGTCAAAGTCCTTGGACGTGAGGCACTCGGAATGGTTTATGTCGGTTCAGATGGCTTTAAAACAGGACATTACATGTCGGAACACGATGGCCTGATTGCTGAAAAGCTGGGCTGGGTGATGTCTGGAGGAGAAATTTCGCAGGCTCTTACCGAAGTTTCCGAGCAATATCTACTTGACCTGGAGCGAAAAGCGTTTTTGGAACTCTGCATGCAGCGAAAAACACTGGAACGCATGAACAGCCTCATTACCAAAGGAAAAATCCTGAGAAATTAATCATTGTTTAACACGAAAATAATAAGATCATGAATGCATATATAGTAGGAGGATATCGTTCGGCAGTAGGAAAAGCGCCTCGCGGCTCACTGCGTTTCACGCGCCCGGATGACGTTGCAGCAACGGTTATCAGGCACCTGATGAACGACTTCCCTCAAATTGAAAAATCAGAAGTTGACGATATTGTTGTAGGAAATGCTTTTCCCGAAGCTGAATCCGGAATGAACATGGGCCGTTTGCTTTCGCTGATGTCCATGGACACCGTTGATGTTCCCGGTTCTACCATCAACCGGTTTTGCTCTTCAGGAATTGAATCTATCGCCATAGCTTCCGCAAAAATTTCGGCAGGTATCGCCGATGTTATCATTGCAGGAGGCGCAGAAACCATGTCGATGATAAACATGGGTGGATGGAGGCTGACTCCGAATCCCGATGTTGCAAAAGCACATCCTGATTGGTTTTTAGGCATGGGTCTCACCTCGGAAATGGTTGCCCGCGAGTATAAACTGAAACGTGAAGATCTGGATGAATTTGCAACACAATCTAATGCCAAAGCCTTGAATGCACTGGACAAAGGCTATTTCAAAGAGCAAATTGTTCCGATTACTGTCAAAGAAAATTATTACGAAGATGGTAAAATGAAGACGCGTGAAACCGTTTTTGACACAGATGAAGGTCCACGGCGCGGAACGACGGTGGAAGGACTGGCAAAACTCAGACCAGCCTTTGCAGCCGACGGAATGTCCACGGCAGGAAATTCTTCCCAGATGTCAGATGGAGCCGCTTTCGTTTTGGTGGTCTCAGAGGAGGCACTTAAACGCTATAATCTGAAACCCATTGCCCGGTTGGTTGACTACCAGGTAGCCGGCGTTGATCCTTATAAAATGGGTATCGGCCCTGTAAAAGCCATTCCAAAGGTATTAAAACATGCCGGTATGAAACTGGAAGACATGGACTTAATTGAACTGAATGAAGCTTTTGCAACCCAATCACTGGTTGTTATGAAAGAAGTCGGAATTAATCCGGAGATTTTAAACGTGAACGGTGGCGCCATTGCCTTAGGACACCCGCTGGGATGTACCGGAGCAAAACTGTCAGTTCAAATCCTCAACGAGCTCAAACGCCGTAACAAAAAATACGGAATGGTTACCATGTGTATTGGTACCGGCCAGGGAGCTGCAGGAATCTATGAAATGCTCTAAAAACCGGAGCCAATTAATTTATTAAACAAGAATTATTAACTATCAAAATATTAAAACTATGTCAGACAAAGTAGCTTTAAAAGGCGGTGAATTTCTGATAAAAGAAACCAAAGCGGCAGATGTCTTCATTCCGGAAGAATTTAATGAAGAACAAAGAATGATGGCAGAAACATGCCGCGATTTCACAGAAACACAAGTGGTTCCAAACATCGACAAACTGGAACATCATGACAACGAACTACTCTCAAAGCTTTTAAAAGATGCCGGTGAGTTGGGTTTGTTGGGTATTTCCATACCTGAAGAATATGAAGGTTTTGGCCAGAATTTTGTCACAACCATGCTCACCGTCGAAGAAATGGGAAAAGGTTACAGTTACGCGGTAGCTTTTTCTGCACATACCGGAATCGGTACGCTTCCTATTCTTTTCTTTGGAAATGAAGATCAAAAACAAAAATATTTACCCAAACTGGCGTCCGGAGAATACATCGGCGCTTATGCATTAACCGAACCCGATGCCGGTTCTGACCCTAACAGCGGTAAAACAAAGGCAATCCTCAGCGAAGACGGAAAATTTTACACAGTGAACGGTGTAAAAATGTGGATTACCAATGGCGGTATCGCGGATATTTTCATTGTTTTTGCCAAGATTGGTGACGATAAAAACCTGAGTGCGTTTATTGTAGAAGGAAATTCAGAAGGCCTTACCACCGGTGCCGAAGAGGATAAAATGGGTATTCGTGGTTCATCCACCACCCAGGTTTTCTTCGACAACGTAAAAGTTCCAGCTGAAAACCTGTTGGGCGAGCGCAACGGAGGATTCAAAATTGCCTTGTATATCCTCAACCTTGGACGTATCAAACTGGCCGGTGCCGCTATCGGAGCATGTAAAGCAACCATCGGAACCAGTGTACAATATGCGAACGAAAGAAAACAGTTTGGAACATTTATTTCCGGTTTTGGAGCCATCAAACACAAACTGGCAGAAATGGCCATCCGCACATTTGCAACTGAGTCACTGACTTATCGTGCCAGCCAAAACATTGATGATGCAATCGAGGCGTTCATCGCTGAAGGCACTCCACGAGACCGTGCCAGCATAGAGGCACTTCGCCAGTATGGCATCGAAGCTTCCATTGCAAAAGTTTTCGGTTCAGAAGCCTTAGACTTTGTGGTGGATGAAGGCGTTCAGATTCACGGTGGAATGGGTTATTCATCTGAAACTTCTATAGAACGTGCTTACCGCGATTCCAGAATCAACCGGATCTTTGAAGGTACCAACGAAATCAACCGCATGGTCATAGTGGGTGAGCTACTTAAACGTGGCATGAAAGGTGAGATGGATTTACTGACTCCGGCCAAGGCTGTGGCTTCAGAATTAATGGGAATTCCTGATTTCGGAAGCACAACCGTCGATTATTTTGAAGAAAAGCATAAACTCATTGTTAACTTCAAAAAAGCCATCCTGATGGTTGCCGGCGCTGCCCTTCAGAAATTTACCACTTCCCTCCAGGAACAACAGGAAATTATGATGAACGCCGCAGACATGTTAATGTACACTTATGCTGCAGAATCCACCTTGTTGCGTGTAGAGAAACTCGCCTCGATGTACGATGAAAAGAAACTTGCTATTTATAAGGACATGCTGGATGTGATGCTTTACGATACAGCTGCCAGGATAAATAAAATTGGCGTGGATGCCGTGAATTCTTTCGCAGAAGGTGATGAACAGGCAGGAATGCTCATGGGAATGAAGAGGTTTACCAAAGCTGCTCCCGTGAATGTTGTGGCTGCCAGAAGAAGAATTGCAGATCAAATCATAGAAGCAGGGAAGTACAATTTTTAAGGTTAAAACAATTTTGGGGCGGAAGCAGTCAATTCCGCCCCTTTTCCCTGAAAATTTATTCAAAAAACGAGCAGTTACAGAGGAGGATTATAATTCAGAATCAGTATTTTTATACTGGAAACCAAAATTAGTTGGGGATGAGTAAACAAAAGGATTTCAGAAGCTTAGCAAACAACAACTTTCTGTTGAAATTATTTTTTCTTAAAAAGATGCCCATGGGCATTTTAAGCGGAATGAAGGTTGTTGAATTGGATGAAAAGCACTGCAGTGTTTCAGTTCCTTACAATTATCTCACCAAGAATCCTTTTAAGTCCACCTATTTTGCCGTTCAAAGTATGGCAGCAGAGCTTTCTTCCGGAGCCATGGCCATCTCTGAAGTAAATCAGGCGCCGAAGCCGGTTTCTATGCTTGTATTGGATATGAAAGCAAACTTCACAAAAAAGGCCAGAACCCAGGTTGTTTTTACCTGCAACAATGGAAAAGAAATCTCGGAGGCTGTCGATAAAGCCATCTCCACAGGCGAAGGGCAAACTGTAAATATTATCTCAAAAGGAATAGATTCCGAAGGAGATATTGTATCTGAATTTCAGTTTACCTGGACTTTTAAAGCCAAAAGTTAACGTTCGTTTTTTATTTAGTAATTTTCTCAATCGATTGAAATATAACCAAATCCACGAACCATGAAACTTGAAAGAAACTTTGACATCTTAGACCAAAATGTGGTAGAACATAACCACGAGGCATCTCTCTCCATCAAACGAAATGGAAAATGGGAAACATTCAGCACTGACCAATACAAAGAAAATGTGGACCTTTTCAGTTATGGTTTAATGGCTTTGGGGTTCAAAAAAGGGGAAAAAATACTTACCATTTCCAACAACCGTCCGGAATGGAATTTCGTGGATATTGGCATGGGACAGGTGGGCATTGTTCATGTTCCGGTTTATCCAAATATTGGAGATGAAGAAACCCACTACATTCTGGAACACTCAGACGCCAGAATGGTCATTGTTTCATCGCAAGAGCATTACAAAAGATTAAAAAGACTTACAAAGGATATTTCCAAAATTGAAAAAATCTACACCTTTGATAAGATAAAGGGGGCACCCCATTGGACAGAAATCCAGGAAGCAGGAACAAAAGATCTTGAAAAATATAAAGCCGAGCTACCCAAAATCAAGGAAAGTATTTCCAAAGACGATTTGCTTTCCATTATTTACACCTCAGGAACCACAGGCCGTTCTAAAGGTGTGATGCTAACGCATTTCAATTTTATGAGTAATGTGCAAGCGACGATCCCTTTATTACCAGTCAAACCTAACGAAAGGTGGCTGAGCTTTTTACCCATGTGTCATGTACTCGAGCGCATGGTCAATTATCTTGTACAGGCAATGGGATTAGATGTATATTATGTGGAAAGCATTGATACACTTGGAGAAAACATGAATGAATCCCATCCTAACGGATTTGCATCTGTACCGAGGGTATTGGAAAAACTTTTTGATAAAATTATGCTGAAAGCCAAAGAGCTTCACGGCATCAAACGTTCCATCTTCGACTGGGCCATTGACCTGGGCTATCGTTATGAGGACGACCCGGCCAAACGCAGCGGATGGTACAATTGGCAACTTTCGCTGGCCCGGAAGCTGGTTTTTAGCAAATGGCATGAAGCGCTCGGCGGGAACCTGCGGGTAGTTATTTCAGGAGGTGCCGCATTACAACCCAGACTGGCAAAAATTTTCAGTGCCGCCGGACTCAAACTTGCCCAGGGATATGGTCTTACAGAGACATCACCTGTTATATCTGTTAACTATGACGAATATCCACGCATGCAGGCCGGAAGTGTAGGCCCGATTATTGAAAACGTGGAAGTAAAAATTGCCGAAGATGGTGAGATTTTGATGAAAGGCCCAAACCTGATGGTCGGATATTATAAAGACCCTGAAAAGACGAAAGAAGTCATTGATGAGGAAGGATGGTTCCACTCCGGAGATATTGGAAAAATTGAAAACGGTGTTCTGTGGATTACTGACCGGAAAAAAGAGATTTTTAAACTTTCCACCGGCAAATATGTGGCTCCGCAAATTATTGAAAATCTGTTCAAAGAATCCCCACTAATTGAGCAAATCCTGGTGGTTGGTGAGGGTGAAAAATATGCAGCAGCCGTTATCAGTCCTAATTTCCATTATTTGCATGGCTGGTGTTTTAAAAATAATGTAAAATTCAGAAATAACCAGGACTTAATTCATCATCCTAAAGTAGTACAGCGATATCAGGATGAAGTGGACAGAATCAATAAGGGATTGGGACGTCATCGTCAGGTTAAAAAATTTGCTCTAACGTGCCGCGAGTGGACAACCGAAACCGGTGAACTCTCCCCTACCTTAAAGCTAAAACGAAATTATTTAAAAAAACTCTATGGATTGAAGCTGGATTATCTTTACGGCTATTCCGATGAGTTCGGAGATATAGGGTTACCTGAAAATGGTGACTCATTAAAATGAACAAACAAAAGCAAGTAAAGCATTAATAGAAAATAAAAACGCTCAAATTTATAACAATAGACAAAATTAAGTTCATTTATCCCGATTACGCTCCGCTATCGGGATTTGTTCAACTTACAAATTTCAATTCACTCTGTTTTTGAAATTTGAGTTTCACGAAAAAAGTCTCGTAAACCCCCTTGAGACTGCCCGGATTTTGTAAGCCAAATCCGGGCTTTATTTTTTAACTTTGCCGGCAAATTACAGCAAATGTCAAAAATCAGAGTGGCCATCAATGGATTTGGCCGGATTGGAAGAATTACTTTTCGGAATATTCAGAAGAAAGACAATATGGAGGTGGTTGCCATCAACGACCTCACCGATTCCGCCAACCTGGCGCATCTTTTAAAATATGACTCCGTGCAACGCGCTTTTGACGGTGAAGTAGAGCATAACGGAGGCCATATTTATGTCAACGGGAAACAAATCCTAACATTGCAGGAACCAGACCCCGGCAAACTTCCCTGGAAAGAGTTGGATATTGATGTAGTGATTGAATCGACAGGTGAATTCGTTGATAAAGAGGAAGCCATCAAACATGTGGAACTTTCGGGTGCCAAAAAAGTAATCATTTCCGCTCCTGCTAAAGGAGAACGCAATGGTGTAAAATATGTAGTGCTTGGGGTGAATGATGAAATCATCGATAAAAACGATGTGATTATTTCCAACGCATCCTGCACCACCAACAATGTGGCACCGCTAATAATGATTTTAGATGAGCTATGGGGCATTGACAAAGCTTTCATGACCACTGTTCATTCCTATACAAAAGATCAGAATATTGTGGACGGACCGCACAAAGACTGGCGTCGTGGCAGGGCTGCTGCCTATTCCATTGTTCCAACAACCACGGGAGCAGCCAAAGCCGCTTCCAAAATTTTCCCACACCTGAAGAAAAATCTGGGTGGTGCCGGAATCCGTGTTCCAGTGCCGGATGGTTCACTCACCGATCTGACCTGTACCCTCAAAAAATCTACCAGCGTTGAAGAAATTAACGCAGCCTTTAAGGAAGCCTCTGAAAACAGATTAAAAGGTATTTTACAATATACTGAAGACCCAATTGTTTCAGCAGACATCATTGGCAATACGCATTCTGCTGTCTTTGATGCCAATCTCACAGCTGTTCTGGGAGAAAAAAACAAACTGGTAAAAGTTGTTGCCTGGTATGACAATGAAATGGGATATTCAAGCAGGCTGGTGGAGCTTATTGAAAAGTTTGTATAATAAATCTTGTTGGAATTAATCCACCTGAATAATATTATTCTTGATAGCAAACTTCACCAAATCAACGGTTGTTTTCAACTCTATCTTCTTCATAATATTATTCTTATGAGTTTCTACGGTTCGAACACTGATAAACAACTTCTCTGCAATTTGCCTGTTGGAATAACTTTCCGCGAAAAGCGTCAAAACCTCTAATTCCCTGGGGGACAAAAGTTTCATTTTATTTTCTTTCTCTGCAGGAGCCAAATTTTGATCGGACAGATAACTATGGAGGAGAATATCGGTAATAGAGCGTGCATAAAATTCATGTCCATTGCGAACCGTATAAATGGCTTCCAAAATTTCTTCCCGACTTGTATCATTAGCAAGATGTCCTTTTGCACCGGCTTTAATCGTGTTCAAAAGGAAATTTTCATCATTGAACATCGAAAGCACCAGGACTTTTGCCTTGGGGATGCCTTGTGTAAATGCGCGAATAGCCTCCAAATCTTTAGCCTGCGGGGTATAAAATGAAACCAGGGCGATATGAACAGGTTTGTCACCTGAATATTTCATAAGATGTTCGAGACTTTCGAAACTTCCTACAACATCAATATCTTCTGCATCGCTAATTAATGCTCCTAAAGCATCTGCTATAATTGGGTACTGACTTACCAGGGCAACAGATATCATTTTAACAGGCTTATTTTCGACTGCGAAGTTAAGAAATTTCGCAATCTAAAACGTTTTCTGAACTCTTAAACCACGATAATAACGGTAAAATAATACGGCTATTTCAAAATAATGATAAGATCACAAAAAGATAAGCTTTCTGCCACGAACCAGTTCCTCAATTTCTGGAGGTGGACCTAAAAACTGTTCACGGAAGCGATCCATCTCGCCTTTTGTTTTTTCAGACAACAGTTCCGACATTTCTTCCATCACTTCTTCGCCGATGGCCATGGGAGGTGTATTCATTATCATACGGCTTCCGTCAAACTGGCCAATTAACTGATATTCTTTCATTTCTGAAACCGGCTTATCTTTAAAAAAACATTTTGAAAGCCACTGATTCAAGTCAAAATCTGCCAAGTCAATGGTAATGCTCTGACTGCCTTTTTCCTGAATTATTTTCTGGTAATATTCCTGAAGATTTCTCATCGACTCCTCGGAAATTCCTTTTTGCATTTCCTGATAGCAGTCGAGACACATGGCATATTCAAAAAGGGTAGCGCTGTATTGATTTTCACCATAGTTTTTCATGGCTTTTTCAATCACGTAGCGTGTTCCGTCTTCCAACAGATTCTTCCCGCAAACCACACAAGTTTCAAAAGGTTTGCCATCCCCATCAGAATAAAATTGTTCCGGAATATCCACCAAAAAATCATCCATAACGTAAAAAGTTTGGATCAGCAAAGTTAATGGTAATACAGATATACTGTCACAGGAAATGTATTTTTCGACCGTATTGTTTTATTGGGCGATGATACGAACCAGTGCACCAGTCTTAGGATTAAACTGAATGTGTGAGTTGGACATTGTGGTCGTAGTTACCACACCAAGTTGTGGAACAGTAAAAATATCAGAATAAAATGCATTATTACCCAACATTATACTCACCTTTGCTTTAACAGGAATACGATAGAATAATTTATCAGGCGTAGCCATAGACACGCCTGCAATATTCTTCATGTGATTCATCTCGCTGACGAAAAAACTAACAGATTGCATATTCCCATTTTCACCCGTAAATTCCAGCAATATCTTTGACAGATGTCCCTTTTCAGGATCATAAATGTAATTTCTTACAACGGTTGTTCTGGTTTCTTTTCCCAGGAATAGAGCCAGATATTCATCTTCAAGTTTTTTTAACTGCACATCCATATACTTGATACCTGCTCCGTAATTCACTTCCTGATAGCCTGTCAGAAGGTTAAAACGCTGGACTCGTATTTTATGAATCTGCTGGGCCGCATCATTGGCTTGATCTTCTTCTGAAAGGTCAACCCAGGATGTACGGAATTTAAAGCGCTTAATTGTGACCGTATCCACCGTAATTTTTCGAACCAAAGTATCCAGCTTTTTTGCCCGGCTGTAATTAGCTGCCATATTAAATGTTCCATGGCCACCATTGTTAGAGTAGACCAGAATCTGGCTGGACTCATTTTCGGATTTTTCAGCCTTTTTACTTTCTATTTTCATCCCGTATCCCATCAAAACTCCCTGACTACTCATTTGAAAATCAGAGACCCGTGGATTTTTGGAAGATCGTTGTTTCGGAAATTCAATATAATAAACCTCAGAAGGATCCGCCATGGTAACAGGTTCAACCTTGGCACCAATAAGTTTATAGTACGTCTGGTTTCTTTTGATATAGTCGTTTGTACCTAGATATTTCTGGGTATACTGGGCAAACGGACCAGAAATTCTATTTATCTGTTCCAATACCAGATGTATTTTAAACACTGTTTTGGGAAGTGCGTAATAAACACCAGTAGCTCCCGGAACCAACTTTTTTCCGCTGGTTTTTACGACCATATATTGTTGTTGCGCCCTTACCTGCCCAAAAGCGGTAAGAAGCGCAACAAATAAGATGGTATTCAGAAAGTATTTTATCGGTTTCATAGTTTCGTTTTGTTCAAAAGATCAAAACTACAAAAAACCTTTATTTCAGAAACAACAATTCCCTGAATTTTGGAAGTGGCCACAATTCGTCATCAATCATCAGCTCCAGCTTATCAACCCTTCTTCTAATCTTTTCAAAGTAAGGCATTACGTTGTCATGATAAGCATCTGCTTTTTCAGGATATGACTCAATTTTATTGGCTACTTTCCTTGCCTCAATCATGGCTTCCACATCAGTCTTAATCACAGAAATATGCTCTGAAATTTCTTTGATAGCGCTTAATTGATTGGCTGCTGCACTTTTATAAGATGCATCATCAAGGACTTCTTTCAATCCTTTCACATTATCTATCAGTCTGTTTTGATAGTGAATAGCTGTTGGAAGAATATGGTTAACAGCAAGATCACCCAACATACGCCCTTCAATCTGAAGCTTCTTAATATATTTCTCCAGTTTAATCTCGTAACGGGCTAACAGTTCTGTTTTGTTTAGCACCTCATTTCTTTCGAAAAGAGCAACCGTTTTGTCAGAAATATAAGAAGGCAAAGCAGTTGGTGTGGAACGGTTATTTGAGAGCCCACGTTTCTTTGCTTCGGCAACCCACTCTTCACTGTATGAATTTCCTTCAAAACGAATATTTTTTGAAAGCTTGATGTATTCCTGAACAACGTTGAAGATGGCGTCTTCTTTCTTCATTCCTTTGGCTATCAATCCATCTACTTCTTTTTTGAATTCTTTCATTTGTTCAGTAACAATGGTATTCAGCGTAAACATAGGCTTGGCTGTGTTTGCTGAAGAACCAACAGCACGGAATTCAAATTTATTTCCAGTGAAAGCAAAAGGTGAAGTTCTGTTTCGGTCGGTGTTATCCAACAGAATTTCAGGAATTATCGGGATATTAGATATCACGTTATTTCCATTGTGTCCATTGATAGCACGGCGTTCCGGCATTTTTTCAATTTCATTCAGTGTTTCATCAATTTCTTTTCCAAGGAAAATAGAAATGATAGCCGGAGGAGCTTCGTGAGCACCCAGGCGCAAGTCATTTCCTTCAGAGGCAACACTGGCCCTGAGCAAATCTTCATAATCATGAATTCCCTTTACGATAATACTCAACATTGAAACAAACCTGAAGTTTTCTTCAGGAGTTTTTCCTGGAGAAAGCAGGTTAATTCCAGTATCGGTAGCCATGGACCAGTTGTTATGTTTTCCTGATCCATTGATACCGGTGTAAGGTTTTTCGTGCAACAGTACTCTAAGATTATGTCTCCTTGCAACATTTTCAAGCAAATGCATTAACAGCTGGTTGTGATCGACAGCTACATTCACTTCTTCAAACATGGGAGCACACTCAAACTGACTGGGAGCTACCTCATTGTGACGTGTTTTCAAGGGAATTCCCAGTTTATGACTTTCAATTTCAAGTTCCTGCATAAATGCAAGTGCACGTACATTGATTGCACCAAAATAATGGTCAGAAAGCTGCTGGTCTTTAGCAGAAGCATGACCAAAAACAGTCTTTCCCATGAGTACCATATCCGGACGAGCTGCATAAAGAGCTTCATCCACGAGGAAATATTCTTGTTCCCAACCTAACGTTGGATGAACTTTATTTACATCTTCATTGAAATAGCGAACAACCTCAGTGGCAGCTTTATCCAATGCAGAAACGGATTTTAACAACGGTGTTTTGTAGTCAAGCGATTCACCCGTATAAGAGATAAAAATCGTTGGAATACAAAGTGTTTTATCAATAATAAATGCAGGGGAAGTAGGATCCCATGCAGTATAACCGCGAGCTTCGAAAGTGGAGCGGATACCACCACTTGGGAAACTGGAAGCATCGGGTTCTTGTTGAACTAATTGTTTACCATCAAAATTCTCAAGAGCTTGACCCAAGGGAGTCGGATTAATAAAAGCATCGTGTTTTTCAGCAGTTGCCCCGGTTAGCGGATGAAACCAGTGCGTGTAATGCGTGGCCCCTTTGCTTATCGCCCATGCTTTTATGGCAGATGCAACCTGATCGGTTACCTTCCTCTCAACACGGTAGCCGGTTTCAATGGCTTGCTTTACAGCATTGAAAGCCTCATCAGTCAGGTATTCCTTCATAACGCTTTGATTAAAGGTCATAGAACCGAAATAATCAGAGGCTTTCGCTGAGGGGTAATGGACATCTTTTGGCTGGCGGTCCATCGCTTTTTCCAATGCAATAAATCTAATACTTGTCATGGCGTTTAAAAAAATTTAGTTATTACTTATGTTTAACTCTGAGAATAATTAATCCAATAAATGTAAACAACCCGTTGATAAGTAAAATTTCAAATCCTGTTTTATACCCGGTGAAAACAAATTGCAATAGGCGACTAAAAAAATAAGCCGCAAAAGGAGAAGCAACAGCTACCACAGGAACCCACTTATCCCGAATTTTATATTTTGTAAAAAGGCCAAAACCAAACAATCCCAACAGGGGGCCGTATGTGTATCCGGCAAATGTAAACAACGCAGCAATGATCGCCTGGTCATTTATGACCTTGAATATCAGGATTACAAATATAATGGTAAACATCATTAAGAAATGCACATATTGACGCTTCTTTTTCAACTTTTCTTCAACACCTGCATACTTTTTGTCTAGTTCCATTATATCAATCGTTAGCGAAGTGGTCAATGCAGTAAGTGCACTATCGGCACTTGAGTAGGCTGCAGCGATTAATCCAATGAAAAAAATAACCCCACCGGCAATTCCAAGATGATTTAATGCTATGTCGGGGAACAAATTATCGGTAATATGCGGGATGGGAAGATGAATATGAGCAGCATAAATAAATAAAACTGCACCCAGAAAAAGGAAGATCAAATTAACAGGAACGAGGATGAAACTCAGCAAAGTCATATTCTTTTGAGCATCTTTTAAATTGCGACAACTGAGGTTCTTTTGCATCATATCCTGATCAAGGCCCGTCATAGCTATTGTAATGAAGGCACCGCTAAGAAAATATTTCACAAAATTTCTCGGACTCTTGATATTTGTCACAAATATTTTGGAATAATCTGAATGCCATACCGTTTTCCATATGTCGCTGAAATTGGCATGCATACTATGAATAATCATTCCTACAGCAATCACGACAGCCAGAAGCATGAAAGTTGTTTGTAGCGTATCCGTCCATACAATAGTTCTGATACCACCCTTTAAAGTATAGAGTTCAATCAAAGCCAGAAATAACACAACTGTCAACCAGAAAGGAATTCCAAAATGGTCAAAGACAAATATCTGTAACACTTCCACAACTAGAAACATACGAAACGATGCTCCTATAATCCTGGAAATCAAAAAGAAAACAGAACCCGTTTTATAGGAACTTTTCCCAAACCTATTACCGAGGTAAGTATAAATGGAAGTAAGATTCAACTTATAATACACCGGCAACAAAATTGTACTCACCACTGCATATCCTGCAATGTAACCCAGCACCATAACAAAATAAGTAAAATGGCTTGCTCCTACCCAACCGGGAACCGATATAAATGTTACGCCTGACAACGAAGCTCCCACCATTCCATAGGCTACAACCACCCATGGCGATTTCCTATTTCCTATAAAAAAACTTTGATTGTCAGCCTTTCTGGACGTAAACCATGAAACAAAGAAAATCAGTCCGGTATAAACCAGAAAGGTGATAAAAATAATCTGAGGGGTCATATTTTAAATTTGTGCTTTCTGAACTATTTGAGAGAATTCCTGCAAGTCATTAGCATGCAGATTTATCAGGCTTTCCGGCACCTTTTCAACGCCAACCAGGACGTTAAACATTCCCGCATTTCTTCCGAACTCCATATCACTTTTTGCATCTCCAACCATGATACTTTTATGAAAATCTATTTCGGGAAAATCTTCTTTTGCCTTAAGGGCCATAGATATTCCCGGTTTACGACAGTGCTCATCTTGGGAAGCCAAATCTGTACAGTAATAAATCGCATCCAGTCTCCCGCCAGCCTTTGAAATTTGTTCCTGCATGTATTTGTGTATTTCACTCAGAGCAGCTTCTGTCATAAATCCCTTTCCAACGCCCTGCTGATTTGTTACGACAAAAACTCTCCCAAAGACAGTGGCAAAATATGCCAGGCTTTCCAATACACCAGGCAAGAATTTAAATCCAGTGGACGAACGGATATAATCGCCATAAATGCGTTCGTTAAGCACCCCGTCACGATCGAGAAACAAGGTCCAGTCTTTGTTTATATTTTTCAAAAAGTCAGCCATCCCTAGGGTTGAAAAAGAGTATTTTCTATTTTTTCGCAAAGAATGTGTCCTATCATAATGTGTGATTCCTGAATACGGGCTGTATTGTTTGAAGGAACTTTAAGACATATTTCACTGAGCTGAGATAACTTACCACCCTTTTTCCCTGTCAATCCTATGACAGTCATTTCCTGCTGGCGCGCTTGCTTTGCGGCTTCCAGTACATTTGATGAATTTCCGGATGTGCTCAGAGCAATCAGGATATCACCTTCTTTACCTGCAGCTTCAATCATTCGGCTGTAGATTTTATCATAATGGTAATCGTTGGCTACCGCAGTCAGATAAGAAGTATTGACATGCAGTGCTTCGGCATAAAGAGGCTTGCGATCGAATTGAAAACGTCCGGAAAGTTCTGCTGCTATGTGTTGCGCATCTGCTGCGCTTCCACCATTCCCACACAACAGAATTTTATTTCCTTGCGTGAAACATTCAATACAATATTCTGCAGCTGAATCAATAAGAGCAAGCAGTTCTTTATCTTTTAAAATATCTTGCTTAACCTTAATCGACTCTTTAATTGCTTTTTCGATGGCATTCATGAATAAAAATTTTTGATATGCAATGATACCGAATAAAATTCAAAATTAAAGAATTCATCTTATGATAGAAATCACTTGGGTGTATTTTTAATGTAAGTTATTTTA
>CAZGZO010000031.1:0-18141 GCA_964529695.1 uncultured Lentimicrobiaceae bacterium | reverse complement strand
AAAGTAAAAGTCCATGTAGGAGGCGATTTTGCTTTACAATTTCAAGCTTTAAATCAACATGCTGATTCGGCCCTTGTTCCATTGGGAAAAGGATTTAACCTGCCTACAGCAAATATGAATATCGGTGCTTATTTAGCTCCTGGTATTAAAGTGCATTTAACGGTTTACCTGGCATCAAAACACCACAACGACACTTGGGTAAAAGGCGGATATCTGATAATTGACCGTTTGCCCATCCAGGGAACAGAAAGTTTTATGAAATATCTTACCCTGAAAGTCGGTGACATGGGTTTGAATTATGGCGATGCCCACTTCTTTAGAACAGACAACGGTAATGTTATTCACAATCCATTTGTTGGCAACCTGGTGATGGATGGCTGGACCACAGCCCCTGCAGCTGAATTATTATTCAGAAACAAAGGATTTTACCTGATGGGCGGTGTAACCTCCGGTTCTTTGAAACAATCGCTTGTAAACTACAGTAGCAATTCAGGTTATGCTCCGCAAAATACACTGAAACAATTGGCTTATTACGGAAAAATTGGCTTTGACAAAACCTTTAATAATGAATTCCGTTTACGCGTTTCTTTGTCCGGTTACCATTGTTCAAAAAACAGTTTTGGAACCTTGTATTATGGCGAACGCACCGGTACTCGTTTCTATTTGGTTATGCTTCCACAGACCAATTCTGCATCTGATGTTGACATCACTGCAAATCCATTCACCGGTCGCTGGGGACCTGGATTCACAAACAAAGACAACAGCTTAATGTTCAATGTTTTTGCAAAATATAAAGGCCTTCAGGTATTTGGGACTTTGGAAAGCGCAAAAGGAACAACAGCTTTCGGAAACAAAGATTTCAACTTCAGCCAGTATGCATTTAACGCCAATTATTATTTCGGTGCCGACCAGAATTTCTATGTCGGTGGTCGTATTAACGGCGTAAATAACCATCAAAATCAGTCTATCACCCGTTTTGAAGGGGCTCTGGGATGGTTCATGACCAAAAACATCATTATCAAAGCTGAATATGTAAATCAGACTTACAAAAACTTCTCTGATTACGGAAACAATGCCGGTTTCAACGGACTTATGTTTGAAGCAGGTATCTCATTCTAACTAAAGTGTAAACTTAGGCTGATTAAGGAGGAATAAACCCCTTCTTAATCAGCCTTTTAATTAATCATCTAATGAAAAAAGAATTCCTGAAAAAAATAATTCTTCCCTTCGTGATGATATTACTCACACTCCCATTGTCAGCACAACTACCGGGGCGATATAGTCATAATGAAAATAAAATCATCATCTCCGGAGAAAGCAACATTCAGGACTTCATGGTTCATTATTATTTTAATAAAAAACTAAAAGGATCAGTCTCTGAAAGTGCTGATTGTTCCTCTTCACAAAAAGGTGTTATTCAAATCCCAGTTCAAAAATTGGTGTTTAGCAACAAGCATATGAAAAATGATTTTTTAAACCTTGTTCATGCTAAACGTTATCCACTCATCAAATTATTTTATAATCCTGAGCTAATTGATCAGTTTGGTGCGAATAAACAAAAAAACGTGCCAATCACCATACAGATTACCAATGTAAAAAAAACCTATCTGGTTCCCGTATCCTTGCTGATAAAAAGAAAAAATTACACAAAACTGAAGGGACAAGTTCATATTAAACTGTCAGATTTCAAATTAAAGCCTAAAAGATACTTTTTTGGGCTGATCCGCCTTAAAGATTCACTTAAAATCAATTTTATTTTATACTTTTACCCCAAAGTAACCTAAAATAACCCAATGTACTAATGCAAGTTAATACATTACAACGATATGGTCTTCGTGTAATGATAGAAATTGCTGTTGATGAGGAACAACAAGGTATCCTCCAGAAAGATATTTCTGCAAGACAGCATATTTCTTTGCGATATCTCGATCACATTATCCGCGGACTAAAGACTGCAGGACTCATAAGAAACAAGGCCGGAAGGAAAAGCGGTTATGTATTGGCGAGGCCTGCTCCGGAGATAACAACTCTGGATATCATGAATGCTTTTCAGGCTGATGTTCAGATTATTGATTGCGCTGACCCTTTTTACGAATGTGAGTTAAAGGCAACTTGTAGCGCAAATCCGTTTTGGACAGGATTAAACGATTTAATCAAAAATTATTTGGTAGGGACAACATTAGATTCATTAGCACTCAGGCAAAAGAAGCTTGAAGAAAGTGCTAAAAAATAACAGTAACCCTATTTGTTTACATCCTTTTATCAGACTCAAAAGACTTCGTGTCAATGGGATAAGTACGTAAAAAAATCAACAGTACTGTTGGAGCAGTAGCAATAAAAATCCTTACCTTGCGCTCTTAATCCGAACCATGTTGCCCATGACAAAAGAGAAACGTGAGCCTACCATAATCGAAGCGCTGATACCCATTATTTTTTTAATTATTTTACTGGCTTTCAATGTTTGGTTTTGGGGACAACATACATTGGATGGTTCTAACCAGGTAGCGCTGATGACAGCAGCAGCCCTGGCAGGGATTTTGGGGCTGCGTATGGGGCATCCATGGACTGAAATGCGAGATCAAATTGTTAAGACTATCGGAACGGCCATGCCAGCCATTCTTATTTTACTTTTGATTGGTGCTATTGCAGGTACTTGGCTTATCAGTGGAGTTGTCCCGGCACTCATTTATTACGGACTAAAAATTCTCAGCCCTAAAATATTTCTTTTTGCTGCAGTGGTTACATGTAGTGTCGTTTCCGTAGCAACGGGAAGTTCCTGGTCAACGATTGCTACAATTGGTGTAGCGTTGCTTGGAATAGGTGATGCTATGGGGTTTGACAAAGCCATTGTGGCCGGAGCCATTATTTCAGGTGCATATTTCGGCGACAAAATTTCACCTCTGTCAGATACGACTAATCTGGCGCCTGCCGTTGCAGGGACAGATCTTTTCACACATGTCAAATACATGATGTACACTACGGTTCCTTCCATGACCATTACTCTCATAATCTTTTTAGTCATGGGATTTACCTTCCATACCCATGTAACGGCAGCGCACGTTGAATCGGTACAATCAACTATTGCCCATACGTTTCACATAACTCCTTGGCTCTTCTTGGTCCCGGTAATTTTATTTGTAGTAATCATAAAAAAGATGCCTCCCCTGCCAGCGCTTGGCATTGGAGTTTTGTTGGGAGGCATTGCCGCAGTGGTTTTCCAGCCACAAATTATTGAACAAATCACACATATTACAGGAAACTATGCCAAAGCCTCGTACATCGGTGTGATGCATGCCATTTACGGACACACTTTCATTAACACAGGTAACAAAGCCATGAATGATTTGTTTGATACAGGAGGTATGGCAGGAATGTTGAATACAATTTGGCTTATACTTTCAGCTATGGTTTTTGGTGGCGTGATGGAAGCGAACGGCATGCTAAGAAAGCTAACCCGTTCCATTTTGAAACTTGTTAAAACTGATGCTTCGTTGATCGCCTCTACGGCCGCTTCCTGTATTTTCTTTAACATAACAGCTTCCGATCAATACATCTCAATTGTGGTACCTGGAGAAATGTATCACGATGCATTTGAGGACAGAGGTTTGAAGCCGGAAGTTTTGAGCCGTACATTGGAAGATGCAGGAACCGTGACATCGGTTTTGGTGCCATGGAATACGGGCGGAGCAACTCAGGCAAAAGTTCTTGGTGTGCCAACATTACACTATTTACCTTATTGCTTTTTTGACTTGATCAGCCCGCTGATGACCGTATTCTTTGCTTATATGAACATTAAAATCAGGCGCTTTCGCGATGATAAAAAAGACACTCCGAGCATCTCAGAAGCATGAGTCAAAATACGATGAAAACCATATCAACATTATTGGTTACCTGTTGGTTTCCCACTGAAAAGAACCCACAACAAGGTCCTTTCGTTTTGGATCACGCAAAAAGCCTGCATAATTCTGGGATTAACACTAAAATATTATTTATTCATATTCACTTTGGGAAGACCACTTTTAAAGTAGCAGAGAAGAATTATGAGAAAGATAGGGTTCCGGTTTTAGAAGTTGAAATCTCTTCTAAATTCTGGAAGTTTCTTTATCAATGGCCTCTATTTTTGAGAAAAACAATATTACGGTTTAGTGAAAATAAATTCATTGCTGAAACGGATGTAATCCATAGTCATGCTATTTTTCCGGCAGGTTTTTTTGGTTGGCAGCTTGCACAAAAGCTCCAAAAGCCCTTTGTACTGACAGAGCACTGGAGTCGCACGGAACATTTCCTAAAACGACATCCTTTAGGTTTTTACGGAAAGAAGGTTTATAAAAAAGCTCATGAAGTAATCTTTGTTTCAAAACACTTAAAAAGTAAGGTAACCAGCATCGTAGAGCTACAAAACTCCACCATCATTGCCAATCCCATCGACGGATCATTATTCAACTACAAACCCAAACCCGATAAGCCACCTGTGCGCTTTATACTGGTTGCGCAATGGAAAAAAAATGGTGTTAAAAGAGGCGACCTCATCCTGGAAGCTTTCAACGAAATAAATAAAACAACAGATCTTTCCTTCCTGATTGATTTTGTGGGCATCGGAACAGCATTGGATGAATACAAGGAAAAAGCTGAAATGTATAATCTCCCGGTTAATTTCTGCGGTTTTGAAAACAAAGAAATGCTTTCAAAACATTTGAGAAACAGTCATATATTTATTCATCCAACTGATTTTGAGACATTTGGAATTGTTGTCTTCGAAGCACTTAAAACAGGGACTCCCGTTTTGGCTTCCGAGTTGGCAGTTTTTAAACCTTACATTCATCCTGAAGAAGGAATGCTGGTAAAAAACAATGTGAATGACTGGAAGGAAGCGATTATAAAAGCATTCAATATTCAGTTCAACTATAAAGAAATAGCTGAAACTTATAAAATACCCTTTTCTGAAGCAGAAGTAGCGCTCAAGACTAAAGAAGTTTATGAAAAGGCTTTTGAAAAAATGAAAAAGTAATAATTTTAGAGATCTTGTAAACACAATATAACTTTAGGTATATGGGAATGGTAATTAAACAGGGATTTTTTAACTCCATATGGATGTTCCTGGGGTTAGTTGTAGGCTACGTAAATATGGTCCTGCTGTTTCCCATTTTCCTAACCGCTGATCAGTTTGGTTTAACCCGAGTCCTTTGGGCTGCCGGTACAATTTTTGCCCAATTTGCATTGCTCGGGGGACCACAGATTCTTGTAAAATTCTTCGCCGATTTCGAGAAAAAGCCACAAGAACGAGCTGGTTTTTTTACGCTCTTATTAATCATTCCCTTATTTGGATATATAATTTTCCTTCTGGCCGGAATGTTGTTTAAGGGCAATATTATTAGTTCTTATGCAAACCAAACCAGCCTTTTCGCAGACAATTTTTCATACATCTATGTCATTACGTTTTTCTTCATCTATTTTAGTATCGTGGAAGGTTACCTGCGTGCCCTGTTTAAAACCACGGTAGCAGCCTTTCTGAAGAATGTAATGCTCCGTCTAATCTGGCTGGGACTGATTATTTTATATGAACAAAAGCTTATTAGTTTTGAAACTTTTATTTTCTGGTTTTCAGGTACTTATGGAATAATTTTATTCATTCTCATTATTTACACACTAATACTGGGGCAATTAAAGCTTTCAATCAAATTAAGCTTTTTGACAAAAAAACGCTTCAAAATTATTGCCGAATATGGATTGTATATCATTCTTGGGGGCAGTACCGCTTATCTTGTCAATTACATTGACGTATTGATGGTTGGAGGAATGATCAATCTAAAAAATGTTGCGTTTTATTCGGTTGCATTTTATCTGGGAGCCGTGATCTTAATGCCGTTCCAAGGGACAACCAATATTTTGGCCCCCATTATCTCCGATGCATTCTCTAAGAATAATCTTGCTAAGATTAAAGAAATCTATCAAAATGTTTCTGTAAATCTATGTCTGGTCAGTATGTTGATATTTTTAGGGATTTGGTTGAATGCTGACAGCATTTTCAGATTATTGCCACCAGATTATTCCAGTGGAAAATATGTATTGCTTTTCATTGCATTGGCAAAACTCCTGGGCGCTTCAGTTGGGGTAAGTATCTTCATTTTGCAATACTCGAAATACTTCAGAAGTATTTTCTGGTTTAACATTTCTCTTTTAGTTTTTGTGGTAGTCTCCAATTATTTATTAATTCCTTTTCTTGGAATCATGGGCGCTGCACTCGCCACCTTGCTGGGTCAGATTTTCATATACACACTGGAAGTAATCTTTCTTTATTCGAAAATGAAGATATTGCCCTTTAAATTCGCTAATATCAAGATACTTATCCTTGGAGGAGTGGTTTATCTGATAGTCCTTTTCATTCCTGAGCAATCCAACATGATAATTGATATCACACTGCGGTCAATAATTATTGTCGCACTTTATTTACCCCTGGCTTATTTTTGGAATATATCGGAAGAATATTCAAATTTTACCAGAAAATATCTCAGAATTGCAACACAATTTTTCAGGTAATAACTATTGAAAAATCAATTTTATCAGCTCATCAAAATCTCTTTCCTGGTCGGAGATAATTTCTTTACATCTTTCAATCCCTAACCTGCACTGATTTTCATAAAAATGCTTATCACTTATCAGTTGTAAAATCCTGTTCTCAATTTCCATTACAGAATACGGATTAAAATAATAAGCTCCGGTTCTGCACACTTCGTAAATAGCTGTAGCGGAAGCTGCCAAAACGGGTGTCCCGTATTGCATAGCCTCAAGTGGAGGTGTGCCAAAGCCTTCCTGAAGACTCGGATAAATAAAACAATAAGCATTCTTAAACGCACATTGCAGCATTTCAGGCTCCACATAATTCACAAAAACGAATTTTTCCGGATATTTTACCTGAGCAACTTTTGAACCCTTCTGAGCTCCTATCACCAAAACCTTTTTATCTTTCAGCAAATTCCTTTCGGCAAAATTGTCCAACGCCTTGATGGCACGGTATGAGTTTTTGAACCATCTTCCTGCGCTAATAATTAAAAAATATTCTTTAGGCTGTAGATTCAAATTATTGAATTCCTCACAGTCTTTGATCTCTCTGTTAACTTCAATCTCAGGATTTGGACTGGTTAGCACATGGATTTGCGAATCCTTTATTTTGGGATAATTTAATAGTATTGAATATTTTGTATGATTAGAAACAGTTACAATTTTTAGCCTTGGATTTTCAATAAAATGAGATATCGTGCTCCTTTGATGTAAAGCATCATGGTTTGGGGCAAGTTTTGAAAGAACAATTTGTTTGAACCTGTCAAATGGTGTTTTCCGGTACAAATACCTGGTTGTATCATTGGGTACCTCAATGAATCTCAGATCATGCATAACAACGATTGGCGTGACAGTCTCTGGTAAATTGACACCAGTATCTGTTTCATTTCCAAAGAATACAGTATCGTAATGTTTTGATTCAAGAAGATGCTCGAGGTCATTTGTATTCAAGCATTTATGGAGCGTTACATGCTTTGGAATATTGTCAATAATCGCCTTATTTTCAATAATATTAGGATTATAAAAAGCATCAAATGGTTTTCCGGTTTCCACCGCTTTTTTAAAAACCATACCCGTGTAAATGGAAGATCCATTTGCTATATTTTGAGCCGGTGTTAACGCAAAAAGTAATTTTTTCATCGTACTAACTCTTAAATATGCTAAAAGAATCTTTTATATGCACACTCCATTTTCTCGTGTCTCTACAGATTAGATTAAGGTGTTACAATCGCATTACCAAAGTAATTCGCAACACGCAGGCAAATATAGGAAAGATTCACCCATAACAGATAAAGATTTGAAAACGTATCAACTTACCCTGAACCCGAAATTATTCTTAGCTTTGCAAACTATTTTGGAACGCATGGTAAATGAAACATCCAATTAAAATTTGTTTTGTTGGGAGTGGGGCTATTTCAACAGCCTTTGCACAAGTCTTAAGCAACGGCAGAAAGCACCTTATTGAGATGGTATCCATTGAGTCGGATGTGATTGACTCGATTAACAACGAGCACATTAACCACAAATATTTCCCGAGCATTAGGCTACATGAAGGGATTACCGCTACACGCGATATCGGTTCGCTGCAAAGTGCTGATGTAATTTTCTTGGGAATTCCCTCAACAGTTACTGTGGATTTCATGGAACTCCATAAGGATGAAATTGATCCACAAGCTATTCTGGTTAACCTTGCCAAAGGATTTGGAAAAGAAGACAGTACTATTCCTGAATGTCTGGAGAAAATTCTTCCAAACCCAATTGTCAGCTTTAAGGGGCCGTCGTTTGCACGAGAAATCATCAATCATGTGCCTACCGGAATGACAGTCGCTTCTAAAAGCTCAAAATATTTTGATGTTTTTAAAGAACTGTTTGAAGATACTTCCATTTATCTTGACTTTACCAATGACCTGGTAGGCACTGAGTTATCTAGCATCCTAAAAAACATTTACGCCATCATCATTGGGATTGTAGACGCACATTACAACTCACCCAACCTGCGTTCGCTGGTTTTGACACGCAGCATTAATGAGATGCGTTATTTGCTATCGCGATTTGGTGGTAAAGAAAGAACTGTTTTCAATTATTGTGGATTCGGCGATTTCAGTCTTACTGCTTTAAATGATTTGAGTCGAAACAGGACGCTGGGGCTCCTTATCGGGAAAGGATTTTTCACCGATTGTATCTCTGAAAAAGTAGTGCTGGAAGGAAGAATTGCTACTAATATTTTCGTGGACAAAATTGCTCGTAAACGCAATATAAGAACACAGGAACTCATGTTGAAAGAGTTGTATCAGGTTTTCAACGATAAAAACTATGATATCACAAATTTTGTAAATCGCTTACTAAAAGCACACCCTATTAAAGAAGACTTATTTACCTGGTTCTAGACTCAGACCTAACTTTTTTAAACACAAATTACTTGAACTAAATCATTTAACCTAAACTCTAAATAAGTTAAATATAAAAGCAACTTTTCGAAGGTTTCTATGACTGGCATGCTCACTCAGACATATGTTCTTCAATTTATCGTTAATTGTTTCTATCAAAGTATAATTTTATTTTGGCTATTTTAGTAAAATCGATTGAAGGTCAAAGTAGCAACAGACAGTTATCCAGGTTATCTGGTTTACAATAGAATACAAATTATAACATCATATAAATTTAAATTGGTACAATGATTATACGTTCAAAAGCTCCATTAAGATTAGGATTAGCCGGAGGAGGGACAGATGTAAGCCCTTATAGTGACGAAAACACAGGCTATGTGCTTAATGCTACCATAGACATGTATTCTTATTGTACTATAGAAGAAACAAACACGAATGAAATTGAATTTTATGCCCCGGATTTAGGTATAGATCTCAAAATCCCCACGAGTTCCCATTTAAATCTCAATGGAGAATTAAACCTTCATAAAGGAATTTACAACAGAATTATGAAGGATTACAAAGGTTCACCGTTATCATTTAAAATGACCACTTATTCTGAAGCTCCCGCAGGAAGCGGTTTGGGTTCATCATCCACCATGGTGGTCGCTATCCTTAAAGCTTTTACAGAGTGGTTGTCGCTCCCATTAGGCGAATATGATTTGGCTCACCTGGCCTATTTAATTGAACGAAAAGATGTTGGATTAAGCGGAGGGAAACAGGATCAATATGCTGCAACCTTCGGGGGATTTAATTTCATGGAATTTTATAATGAAGACAAAGTAATCGTTAATCCCCTTCGGATTAAAAACTGGGTGAAAGATGAATTACAGGCATCGATGGTTCTTTACTATACCGGGGCATCAAGAGAATCGGCAAATATTATCGATGAACAGATGAGAAATCTTAAATCCGGGAATAAAACATCTGTTGAAGCAATGCATGCCCTAAAAAGCAAGGCTGTTCAAATGAAAGAGGCTCTCTTAAAAGGAGATATTGAAAGTTTCTCAAATTTATTAGGGGCTTCGTGGCTGGACAAGAAAAAGATGGCCAAAAACATTTCAAACCCCATGATAGAGGAAATTTTTGAAGTTGCATTGAAGCATGGAGCAAAAGGTGGTAAAGTCTCAGGAGCAGGTGGTGGCGGATTTATTATGTTTGTTGTGGACCCTGTCAGGAAATTAAATGTGGTTCAGGCACTTGAAAAATTTGAAGGCCGGACAATTAATTTTAATTTTTCTGAAGGGGGTTGTCATGGTTGGAGGCTATTTGACTAACATCAAGTTTAGCTGTCAAAGAAAATTAAGACCTTATTATCGCATTATTTAAAAGAGAAATTTCATTATGGAAGCAATTGTCCTTGCAGGTGGTTTGGGAACAAGATTAAAGAAATTGGTTTCTGATGTGCCAAAACCCATGGCACCTGTTGGTGGCAAACCTTTTCTCAGTTACATTCTTCGTTGGCTTAACCAAAATGGAATAACGCATGTAATATTTTCTGTGGGTTATAAATGGGAAACTATTCAAAAGGTTTATGGTGAAGAATACTTATCTATGAGATTAAGCTATTCAGTGGAAAAATCGCCTTTGGGAACCGGAGGGGCTATTGCATTAGCAATGAAAAAGGTAAAAGAAAATGAAGTTTTCATCATTAATGGTGATACTTTTTTTAATATTAATTTGAAAGAATTCAGAGACCTTCACATAAAGAAAAACCGGGAAGTTTCTTTGGCGCTAAAACCCATGGAAAACTTCGATCGTTACGGAAAAGTTGAACTTGACAATGGAAATCGTATTATTAAATTTCTTGAAAAACAGCCCACCCCCAAGGGATTAATAAATGCAGGAATCTATTTAGTTGACAAAAATTCAAACCGGTTTTTCCCTCCTACTGAAAAATTCTCATTTGAAAAAGATTTTCTGGAAACAAAACTAGATAAATTAAATATGGGGGGTTATGTTGCTGACAAATATTTTATAGATATCGGAATTCCGGATGATTATACCCGCGCGCAAACCGAACTCATAAACATTTAGTTTTCTCTACTGTGTAGCAGCCAAGAATGAGCATGGCGCTCTGCTCATTTTAACAAACGAGTTGAGGATTTATTTACCTGATTCTAAGGTTACTCTATCGAGAACTGCGGCCATTTTTGCAGTTAAGTTTTTGCGTTCAAATTGCTGAACGCCTTTACATTTTGTTGCTTCCTTTCCTTCCGAAAATTCCTTAAAAAGTTTCAGAATTTCTTTTTTGAGGCCTGCCGTTTCATTAAAATCAAAAACAGCTCCACAGTTTGATTGACGGATAATTTTCGCTGTATCACCATCAGGGGGTCCGATGCAAATTATGGGTCGACCGGAAGCCAGATATTCAAACAGTTTTCCCTGAATCATAAGCTTCGTGTTGGGGGTATTATTGCTCAAAAGGATAAGAACAGCAGCTTTCTTTTGCTCTATAATCACCTCCTGGTGAGGGATATAATCCACACGTTTCACGTAGGGTGTCAATCCGTGTTCTTCTAGTGAAGTTACTATATCCCTATCAATTTTCCCCACATTTTTTACTTCAAGCTTATCAGCCAAACTCTGATTTTCATTGGTTAACTCACTCAATACTTTCCAAAGATTTTCTGCATTTCTGGTTTTGGTCAAAGACCCGATGTGGGCTAATGTGAAATGCGTTCTATCAGGCTTTATATTTTGAGATTCTATGATATCTTCTTCATCAAAGCCATTTGTAATTACATCATAATCACGGCTTACAATTTCCCCGAATTCTTTTACCATTCCCGGAGCGACCACGGTCACAGCATCCGCCTGCTCCAACACCGTTTTTTCCATTTGATGATGGATTCTATCTGCCCTGGACCCCAGTTTTAAGGCGTCATAAAAATCAATGTTTGTCCATGAATCCCTGAAATCCGCCAGCCATGTTATTCCAAGTTTTTTCTTTAATTGAAGCCCGATTAAATGGGCGCTGTGTGGCGTTCCCGTTGTAACTAAAGCATCTATCTTATGTTGGTTCAGAAAACCAGATAAAAATCGAACAGACGGTTTTACCCAGAATTTTCTTGCGTCAGGGATAAACAGATTTCCACGGATCCAAATAGCTATATCTTCTAAAAAATGGAACTTCGTTTTTTCTTCAGTAAGAAAAGCCGTTTGAATTTTGTCCTCTTTCTTTTTTCCAGTAAACTTTTTGTAAAAAGCGTAGGGTTCCCAGATTTTTCCACGAAGAATCATCAGATCTTTCGGAACATCTTCCAAAAGAGACAAGTCCTCAACCGGATATTCAGGATTTGCAGGTATATAAACGATAGGTTGCCAGCCAAAATTCTTCAAATACTTCACAAATTTTAGCCAACGCTGGACACCTCCACCTCCACTTGGAGGCCAATAATAAGTTATAATAAGTACTTTCTTCAACCCGGGCTCCATTCTTATCCGTTCTTAATATAATTCCTAATCTCTTTTACAATTACATAAGCAAGAAGTAGTAACAGCAGAACAGAAAAGATAAAAGATATCGGTTCACCAACGCGCCAGGCTTTGGGTTGGAATTTAAATTCAATTTTATGAATACCGGCAGGCACGACCATCCCGCGAAGTACATAATCAGCACGGAAATAAGGAACTTTTTTCCCATCCAAATACACATCCCAACCTTTTGGGTAATAGATTTCGGAAAAGACAACTAGCTGTTGTGCCTTTGAGTGGTAATCATATTTCAAGTCGTTAGGTGCATAGGATACCAATTTGATTCCTGCAGAAGCATCAACTGGGAATTTCTTTCCTACCAATTGTTTTGAAAACTCACGATCTACAACTGCAACTGAATGCAAATCAGTTTCTCCCAAAGCTGCAATTGTTGAATCAGCATTCTTCTCAAGTTTATAATCATTTACAATCCAAGCATTTCCAAAAGCATGGGTATTTAAAATGGGTTCAGCATCCGGGTTATAAATTAAATATTTGGTATTCAACATATTCATAACCTGCTGTTTTACCAAAGCTGAATCTATAGACGATAAAGTAGGTTTGTGAGTAAGAACCTTCCGCATGTTATCGATTTCATCCGAGAGGTAATGTGTAATTATATCCTGATAGCGTTGAAGTTTGGCTCCATGATACCCACCAATAGATTCATGATAATAAGATGTACTGGCATCGTTGAAGACATTTTTAGTCAAATCTACAACACGGTAGTCAAGAGAATGGTCTTTGTAAATATCCCGGTCGGCTTTAGTTTCTTTAAACGGAACTTCGGCTTTACGTGCCACTTCAAAATTCGAATCATTCAAATACCGCTGGTCAACACCAGTCATATCTATCAACACGAGTAATCCAAGAATTAACAGGAAATAGTTCTTTTTCAATTTCCCCCTAGCAAAGGCGTAAAGCGCAATTGCAGATAAAGCTATGAACAGAAAACTTCTTATCGCATCATGTCTGAAAATAGCGACACGAACATTTTGTAAACTAGCCATAAAGGCAGTTACCTGGGCAGGATTATTTGCCTTCAGCATGTTGAACTGATGAAGTTCATAACTACTAAAGAAGGAGAAAAATGCAGTCGGGAAGGCATAAAATAACAAGCTAAAACCACCAGTCAATCCCAGGGCTATATAGAAAAACTTCATTTTCTGTAGTAGTAGCTTCGGGTTTTTCAAAATCTTATTTACTACCAATATAGCCAACAATGGTATCGTGAGTTCCGCGATAACCAGAATCATGGAAACAGCCCTGAATTTGTTGTATCCCGGGACATAATCAATGAAAAAGTTTGTAAGTCCCATGAAATTTTTTCCCCACGACAAAATAATTGCCAGCAGGGTTGCCGCGAACAATGCCCATTTTGTGCTGTCATCCAGTAAAAACATACCCAACACAAAGAGGAAAACAATAATTGCACCCACATAAACCGGACCTGCTGTCCCGGGCTGATTGCCCCAATACTCATTCTGTTGAGCAATAATTCTTCGAAAGCGCGGATTCACATTTTGCATGGCACTATTATCCTGTCCGATGTATCCGGAGGCGCCACCCTTGACATCAGGTATCATCAGCGACCAGGTTTCACCAATCCCATAGCTCCAGGCAGTAATGTAATCGCGATCCAAGCCTCCTGATTTATTTTCTTTTTCCGATGTAAGTACAGGCTTCCCACGCATACTGTATTTTGCATATTGATAGGTTCCCCAAAGGCTTGTAACGTTGGTTAAAATAGCAAAGCCTGCCGCTACAATCAAAATCCCTGAAGCTTTTACAAATCTTGGCAACTGCTTTTCTTTTATGGCATTGATAAAGGCATAAACAGCATAAACCAAAACGAGTATTAGTAGATAATAAGTTATTTGAAGGTGCCCTGCCAGTATCTCCAGTGCCAGCGCTATGGCAGTAAGCAAACCTCCTTTCCAGTATTTCCCCCTAAAAGTCAGGATAATTCCAGCCAGGACAGGCCCCATGTATCCAATAGCATGCGCCTTGGAAGTATGGCCCACCCCCAGAATTATAAAGAAATAGGACGACATGGCAAATGCAATGGCACCCACAATACTAAGCCAGGGATCTACATCTAATGCCAGTAATAAAATAAAAAAACCAAGAAAATAGAGGAATACCAAATCATCAGGACGAGGCAGTCCCAATTGAAGGATACGATCCAGCTCAATCATTTTATTGCCTACATAATCCACAGAAATTTGCCAGGCCGGCATACCGCCAAACATGGAGTTAGTCCATAAAGTTTGTTCCCCGGTCTTAGCTTTGAAATCAGAAATTTCTTTCGACATGCCCTTGTACATGGCAATGTCGTGCTGTTTTAGCATCTGGCCTTCAAATACTGGTGAAAAATAGACCAGCGTAATGGTCAAAAAAACAGCCAGTGCCACAATATATGGGAGCGGCTTTTTCAATAGGTTTTTATTCATCTTTGTGCTTTTCTTGGTCAGGATCTATTTCTTCAAAATCAACATATTCTCCAAAATTTCCATCGTCCTTTTTCCTGGAATCGTCTTTTCCTTTATTAATATTTATTTCGCCTTCTCTATTTTTGGTTTCTGATTGGCGGTAATTATCAAAATTTTTCTGTTGTTTATTGATAAAACGCATGACAAGCCAAGGCACCAAATATCTGATTATCAATCTTATTGCATACCAGACTACCAGAAATACAACAACAAATCTAAGAAATTCAATCATTATTAAAATTTTACTCTGCGAAATTATTGAAATTTCTGTAAGAAGCCCTTTCCTATGCCAAGGGAAAGGCCTGATAAAATTTACCTTTCCCTTAAAAAATCTTAAAAAGGAACAGGTATTCGCCAACTCTTAATTTCAGTCAACTGCAAGTGTCAAACTTTCTGTAGTCGAATCAAAAGCAAGAAATACAACAATATTTATAGTCGATACTGTTTACAATGAAACACCAAAGACGAAGTAAATCTTTCCAGCTTGAGGGTTTGTTATCAAGGAAGCAGAAAGGGGAAGCGAATATTTCTTGGTTATTAGAATGTTTTTATGTGCTGTAATTCCCAGGTTAACAATACCAAAACTATTTCCATAATATCCTTGTTCACCCACAAAATCAGTAGATGAATTTGCCTTTCCAGGAGTTGTACAATTAAAGCCCATAAAGGAGTTCAGAGACACATCTTTCACTTCAAAAGAGTAACCAAACTCCAGATAAGTCGAATATTGAATTCCGGTTTTCAGATTAAAATCGGCGCTTTGCGGATTATTATCAATTCGTGCAGCATCAGCGCCGTAAAAGTTAGTAGCTATCATAATTGTGATGGGAAATTTCTTAGTGCCATTATAAGTCAAGTTCCCTTCAAAAACATGACCTGTAGTATTTTTCCCATACTGGAAATAGTTATAATCACCGAACTCCGTCGGGAAAAAATAATCTGTTACGGTAACAGTAAACATATCATGTAAGAAAGACTGGCTTGCATACAAGTCTATTTCCTGAGAAAGATTTTGACCTCCCGTTGAAAATGCACCCCAGGCACCAATCTCAAAACCTCCGTTGTTTAAAGTCAGCGAAGGCTGAATGCTGGGGGTGTTTCCGCCGAACTCAAGGCCTCTCCAAATGTACCGACTCATAATATCTGCACTGATATTAACGGATGTTTTCCCCGATTTTGCCGAACCTGTCGGATTTTCTGCAAAAACGCTGTTACCAAATGTTCCAATAATAACTAATAATGCAACAAAATAAAGTTTTCTCATCGTATAAATTCATTTGTTAATAATACACAGTAACTCACTGTAATCCAAACAGAATTCTATGCAAATGAAAGGAATTATTTCATCAAAAAAAAGTAAGTTATTTAGAAAAACGACTAATATTTTTTCACAAATGTTTTAGCCATCAACATAAATGATTTCCTCAATCAAAAACAAGATTTAGCACTACGATTTTAAACGATAATTTGGCTAAAATTTGTCTTACAAAATGAAAAATTTTTCCGGCAGAGAAAATTATTTTCAAAAAATTAAATAACTGTAATAAATTGTATATCTTTGTTTAAGATTAAACATTGTAATTCCAACCCTTGAGAAATTAAGCAGCGGGCTAACAATTAATCTTTTAGTTTATTTTATTCATTTATTTTTTAGTATCATGTCAAAAAAATTATTCGTTGGGAATATTGCCTGGAAGGCCACTGAAGATGACCTTCATTCTGTTTTTTCCCAGCAGGGAGAAGTCGAAGACTTGATTATTTTAAAAGACAAGTTTACAAATCGTCCCAAAGGATTTGGGTTCGTGACTTTCTCTAACGATGCAGACGCCGACAAAGCAATTTCAGAATTGAATGGATTCAACCTGCAAGGCAGAAACCTGGTTGTTAACGAAGCCAGACCTCCAAAAAGAGATCGGTATTAATAACAACCGTGAACTGATTACAAAGGGCCGTCTCAAATCTGAGACGGCCCTTTTTTATGGGATGCTTAAATCTTTATTCTGTAGGAGAATTTTAACAGAAAAATATTCGTCGGTTTTGAATGAACCAGCGATTGAAAGTTATTGTGGAAGTTGAAAACGCCATCTGAATTAGAATCACTATTACTCTGTGACCAAACCAGATACAAAGTTGATCCAGGAACAAATTCCCAACGCAAAACCATATTCGATCTGAATTCTACCACACTGAAATCAGGATTATCCAGTGTAATGGCGGAACCCGGATTATCGGGATCATGAATCAGATATTGATTGTCACTGGCATTATATGTTATTTGGTTTCTTGAATATTTATAAAATTGGCTTGCAAAATCCTTTTGTTTTGGATTTACAACCTTTTTAAATCCATAATAATTGGCAGAAAACAAAAATGGTTGTCCCCAATATTCAAGACTTAAATCAGGCGAAAAAGATAGGTTTACACGAAAGTCCGCAGAAATTTGTTTCTGGTTGATGCTGGATACAATATAGACATCTTTATTATTAACCTGAGTATCATCAACATAAATTAGCCCATCATGTGACTGATAGTAAGTAGGTTCCAAAGATAATTTCAAGAATCCAAAAGGCTGATAATAAGCGCCAAAACTCAATGAATTGGAATTCCCCTCATTCTGGCCATAAAGATTGTTATTAGAAGAAAAACTGAAGTATATCTTCTTACGAGAATCTGTCGAAATCCCTATATAATAATTCCATTTCCGTGGTTTTATAAGAGCCGGACCACCTCTTAATTCACTCCAATCAAATTCATATCCATCATGAGATACGCTTAAATTGGCGTACCAGTAATTTTTCAATTGTCCCCATGAAGAGAAATTCACACCGGATTTTGTATGTTCTCCCGAAAAGTTCCAAGACTCCCATTGACTGCCGCTAAAGCCCAGTTCTCTGAAAATGCTAAACGGCTCCAGGATATTATATTCCAGCCATGTGGACTCTTGAATAATATCCGTAGACATTAAATATCCCTGATCATTTAGTTCCAGTCCCGGGCTTTTCATAAAAGTTTGTATTCCATATTGCCAGTGACCTTTTCCAACTTTTGCAAATTCCATACTGGCAGAAGTTCCCTGAAGCATTCTTGCTGCGGTATCCACTGGGCGCGAATTTCCGGGCCTTTGAAAATACCTTCTCGCATTTTCCTGTAAATCAGTGATGGCCTGTGTTCCGCCAACCACAGAGCTT
>CAZGZO010000030.1:0-18493 GCA_964529695.1 uncultured Lentimicrobiaceae bacterium | reverse complement strand
TGTGTAAAATGGGGTGGGAAAGAATCTCAAAATAAGATTTTTCTAACCCCACCAAATGCATTACCACCTTTGAAAAATAAAATAATTAATTTATAATCTATTTATAATTATTTTAATTTCAGTCATATACATTTCCAATTTCAATTTTGATGTTAAATAATCTTTAAATTGAAATATTAATTTAAAAAAATAGTTGCACAGTAAACTATTATTACTTTATTTTGCACTTTAGTTGTACAGTAAACTATTTTGGGTAATGGAAGTTAGTAATGAGCTGATTTATGGTAAGTTAATTTCTGCAATTCACAGAAAAGCCATTCAAATTATTAAATATAAACTCAAAGATTTTGATATTGACGTAGGTCAGATCTTTTTGTTATGGTATATTCATAATCATGATGGCATTTCTCAGGAGCAGGTTGCACAGAACTTCCATCTGGATAAAGCTACGGTGAGTAAAAATGTTAAAAGGTTGATGAGTCTTGGATATTTGAAGAAAAAGGTCAATCCCAAAGATCAACGTCAATATCAACTTTCAGCGACAAAAAAGGCCAAAGCTTTAGTTCCTCAATTAGAATGTATTCTAAAAGACATCAATAAACTTATGATAAACGATATAAGCAAAGAAAAACAAGAGGAGTTTGTTGACACACTTGAAAAGGTGCTGAAAAATTTAGACACCTGTGATAAAGGATAGTTTTCGGTAAAATATCATGGAGGATTATTCGTCTATCACAAACAATAGACATTTAACGTTTAAACAATTGTAATATAAAATTTTAAACAAATACTTATGGAAAACGAGAACCTAGGGACAGTAAACGAGGCTCCTAAAAAGAAAAAGGGAAAACTTGGAAGTCTTATTGTTGGACTTGTGCTGATAGGAGCAGTTGTTGGAGCAGGTGCATGGTGGTACATCAAACATTCTGAATATGTGACCACTGACGATGCTTATGTTGATGCATACAAAGTAACTGTCAGTTCACAGATTCCGGGAAGGATTGTAAAATTATACATTCATGAAGGGGATCATATTCAGAAAGGCGAGTTAATCGCACAGCTGGATTCTTCAGATTATGTAGCCCGAATCCGTCAGGCCAGAGTTAATTTAAAAGAAGCCGAGTTAGGCATTCAATTGGCCCAGGTAAGGATGGAACAGGCAAAAATTAATTTTGATCGTGCAAAAACTCAATACAAAGCCAAGTTAATTCCAAAGGCAAAATATCAAAACAAGGAAAAGGCATACGAAGAAGCCAAAGTTGGATTGATGCTGGCCAAAGCAAAAATCCCGGTTATTCATTCTACTTTGCATACGTTAAAAACTTCATTATCACATACGAGTATTTACGCTCCTATGGATGGAGTGGCGGCCAAAAGATGGGTGCTTGCAGGTGATGTAGTAGCACCTGGACAGGGAATATTTACCGTTTTTGGCACAAAAAAAATCTGGATAACCACGATGTTGCCAGAAAACGAATTGCACCAAATTCATCTTGGAGATACTGCCCAAATTACAGTGGATGCATATCCGAATGCAACATTTAAAGGCGTATTTTATCAGTTTGGAAACAGCACAGCATCGCAGTTTTCACTGATACCACCGGACAATGCATCCGGTAACTTCACGAAAGTTTCGCAAAGAATTCCTTTAAAACTGACCATTTTTAAAACCGGTGGACAACCTGCAAAAATAGATTTACTGCCAGGCATGTCAGCGGAATTAAAAGTAAAAATTAAGAAGAAAGGGAAGTAATATATGGCCCAACTGCAAAATAATCATTTAGATTGGGAATCGCAGGAGGGATCTGCAAACAAGTGGCTGGTACTCATGAGCGTCATGGTCGGAACCTTCATGGCCGTTCTTGACGCCACCATCGTCAGTGTTGCTTTCCCCAAGATGATGGCCGTTTTCGGTGTAAGCGTCGACCAGATTGAATGGGTTATGACTGCTTATATGCTGGCCTTTGCTGTCATTCTTCCTTCCTCCGGATGGATAGCTGACAGATTTGGCTATAAACGGACCTATATCTTAGGGTTAGCCATGTTCACAGTGGGCTCACTTGCCTGCAGTCTGTCATGGAACGAAAACATACTGATTGCCTTCAGGATTTTTCAAGGGGCCGGTGCAGGACTGGTAATGCCGGTAGGTATGGCCATTGTAACCCGTACCTTCCCGCCAAAACAACGTGGCGTCGCCCTGGGATTCTGGGGTATTGCAGCTGCAGCTTCCGTGTCCCTCGGTCCTCTCTTCGGAGGTTATCTGGTGGATAACTACTCATGGCATTCTATTTTTGATATCAATATTCCTGTTGGAATTATCGCCATTGTAGCCGTATATATCATTCAGGAAGAATACAAAAGTTATGTCAAAGAGAAGTTTGATTTCGGAGGGTTTATAACCATGACTATCGGACTGGGTACTTTACTGCTGGCTTTTGCAACAGGAAATTCCGACTGGAACACAGGGGGTTGGCATTCAACGTTTATTGTTTCTAATTTCTTCATTGCAGCAATTTGTCTTATTGCATTTGTTGTAATAGAATTCCATACCAAACACCCAATCCTGAACCTGAGGTTATTGAAATATCATAACTTTGGATTGTCAACTTTGATCCTGTTTATTTTTGGACTGGCATTCTTTGGAAACGCGTTCCTATTGCCCATTTATCTCCAAAACTCATTGAGATACACGGCACTACAGGCAGGACTTGTATTTTTCCCGGCTGGAATAATTCAGGCCATTGTTGCCCCTATTTCCGGTCAGCTTACAGACAGGATAAATCCCAAAATCCCCCTTGTCTTTGGGATCATCGTTTTGGGTATTACCATGTACCTTTTTAGTTTCCTTTCTTTGCAGTTCATGCATAATCAGGTCATGCTGCCCATGTATTTAAGGGGACTTGGAATCGGGTTTGTTTTCACCCCGCTTTCGACCATAGCATTATATGAAATTCCACGCGCCCAGCTTGCTCAGGCTTCCGGTTTGATGAACACCATTCGTCAGGTTGGAGGTAGTTTCGGAATTGCAGCATTAGGAACTATTCTGACTCAACGTGTGAAATTTCATACCCAAATTTATGGTGAACAGTTAAATCAAACTTCCCCAATCTTTCACAAAACACTTGAACATCTCAATTTTTTCGCAGCGAATTCCATTGGTGCTAACCATATGCAAGCTGCCGCCATTTCTAAATCCCTGCTTATGAAAAACCTGGTAAGCCAGGCATTTGTTCAGGGAGTAAACAATGACTTTCTCATTGGGGCCGTATTGACTTTTGCACTGTTAATACCTATGTTATTTTTAAAAACCAGTAAAAAATATTTAAATCGATGAAATATATCAATAACATCATCAGAATTTCAATTTCAGGATTAGCGATGATAGCGCTGACGGTGTTGTCGAATCCGGTTTACGCTCAGACACACGGACCTGCGCAACTGACACTCTCTCAAGCGATTCATTTTGCTGTAAACAACGAGCCGCTCATAAAGGAAGCTCAGGATCAGGTAAGCATAGCCAAAGCAAAAGCAGATGAATTACACAGCGCATTTTTGCCACATGCTGCAGTAAACCTAAACTACGACCATATCGGGCCAACACCTTTTATCAGTGTCCCCGGCATGGGTTCGGCAAAGTTTCCGCTGGCCATCGCTGATAATTTCGATGAACATGTTGGCGTTCAATATCTGATCTACGACTTCAACCGGCGCAAAGAGACATTGCAATTATTGCGTTCCAATGAAGTTACCGAAGCTGAAAAAATTAACATGATCCGGAATCAGCTTTCCTACGAAACTGTTCAGGTTTATTACTCAATCATTTACCTGAACAGAAGTATCAAAGTGATGGATCGTCAGATTAGTGACCTTGAAGAGCACTTAACGGTGGCAAAAAAACTAGTTGCTACGGGTTCTTCAATTGGTCTGGATACAATCAGTACCAGTGTCCGGCTTACCTCTCTACAGAATGCAAAAGCAAACATCATCAACCAGAAGAAAAAAGCGGCTGTAATCTTGGGTTCTTTGATGAATTTCCCAAAAGGAATGGAATTTAAGGTAGAAGGCAATCTGGAAATGCCTTCCAGCCAATATCAATTGGCATCTCTAATTAAAGAGGCATATGTGCAACGTGAGGAGTTGAAGCTTAATAATCTGGTAAAACATACGGCAACGTTGCATAAAGCTGTTGTTGAAAAATCGAATATGCCAACATTGAGTGCCTTTGGTACAGCAGGCGTAAAGAACGGTTACCCGGATGATTTACCAAAAATGCGGGCCAACTACGTGGTCGGTCTGACTGCCAATATCCCGGTTTTTGACGGATTTTTGAAGAAATCAAAATTAGTAACTGCTGACCGGCAGATTGAGTCAATTACTGACCATGCTGCAGTTCTTCAACAAAAGATTCGTGCAGAAGTACATCAGGCCTTACTGGATTACAGAAATGATAAGGTTCAACTGAAAACTGCTGAAGAGGAAATTACCCAGGCAAAGGCTGCTATGAAGCAAGCCAAAGGACTATATGAAAGTGGTTCTATTACCAACACAACTTTGCTGGATACGGAAACGGCTCTGGCACAAGCCAGACTGAAATACACTTATCAGATATTCCAACTTACTTTAAGCCACTACAAACTATTACAGGCTGAAGGGCAAAAGATTTGGTAAGGTCGCGGACCGCTTTGTATTCTAATACCCTGATTATAACCGCTTAAAACTGCAATCATTTGTAAATTAGGCGGTTATAATATTTATACTTATTATAAATAGGGACCCCATTACCAAATTCCGTAATTCACCTACCCTTACTCTGGCGCAGAAATTGTAATTTCGTGGCAAATTAACGCAAACGATATAAATTTAAGCTTATGGCTAAACTGAAAGGCGCTGTTGTAGTGGACATTGAAAAGTGTAAAGGCTGCCAGGTTTGTATTCCTACCTGTCCAACCGATGTCCTTGCAATGGCAAAGGAAGTCAACGGCAAAGGATATCAGTATGTTTACATGGCTAACCCGGATGCATGTACCGGATGTACGAACTGTGCCGTTGTTTGCCCTGATGGAGTATTAACTGTTTACAGGGTTAAAGTTAATTCATAATAAAAAAACAGAAAAGATATGGGTGAACTAAGATTAATGAAGGGTAATGAAGCGTTAGCAGAAGCCATGATCAGGGCTGGTGCTGATGGTTATTTTGGTTATCCTATTACGCCTCAGTCGGAAGTTATAGAATATTTAACCGCAGCCAAACCTCATGAAACAACAGGAATGGTAGTACTCCAGGCAGAAAGTGAAGTGGCTTCCATCAACATGCTTTATGGCGGTGGAGGAACCGGCAAAAAAGTTTGTACATCGTCTTCCAGCCCAGGTATCAGCCTGATGCAGGAAGGGCTTTCTTATATTGCCGGCGCAGAAATTCCGGTAGTGGTTGCCAACGTAGTTCGTGGCGGCCCGGGACTGGGCGACATCCAGCCTTCACAATCCGACTACTTCCAATCTACAAAAGGAGGTGGACATGGTGATTACCGTTTAATCGTGTTGGCTCCATCATCTGTTCAGGAAATGTCAGACTTTGTTCCCGTTGCTTTTGACTTAGCTTTTAAATACAGGAATCCGGTGATGATTCAATCAGATGGCGCCATCGGGCAAATGATGGAAAAGGTAGAGCTTTTTGAGCCCATTCCGCGTCTTACTGATAAAGAAATCAAAGAAAAATATCCGTGGGCAACCAACGGTAAACCCAAAGGCAAAGACAGAAGAATTATGACCTCTCTGGATTTGGATCCTTCCAAACTGGAAATTCATAATCAACATTTACAGGAAAAATATCATCAGGTTGAAGAAAATGAAGTTCGCTTCGAAGAATTTCTTTGCGAAGATGCTGACTATGTAATTGTTGCCTACGGTTCAAGTGCCCGTATTTCACAAAAATCAATACAATTGCTTCGTGAACAAGGCATCAAAGTAGGCTTGTTAAGACCAATTACATTGTGGCCGTTCCCGTCAAAGAAAATTATGGAACTGGTAGAGAAGGGTGTTAAAGGATTTTTATCTGTAGAGATGAGTACAGGCCAGATGGTTGAAGATGTAAGACTGGCCGTAAACGGTAAAGTAAAAGTTGAATTCTTTGGTCGTGTTGGTGGTGTTATCCCTTCCCCCGAAGAAGTTGTTGAAGCACTCGAACAAAAAATTATAGGAGAATAAACCATGTCAGAAATAGCAATACAAGAAATTATTAAACCTGAAAACCTGGTTTATCAGAAAAACAGGTTGATGACAGAAAAAGCTCTTAGCTATTGTCCGGGATGCGGTCATGGAACAGCTCACCGACTCATTATGGAAGTAATTGATGAGCTTGGCAAGGAAAACGATACGATTGGAGTTGCTCCTGTAGGTTGTTCGGTTTTGGCTTACGAGTTTATGGATGTTGATATGCAGGAAGCTGCTCATGGTCGCGCCCCTGCCCTGGCAACAGCCATCAAAAGATTATGGCCCGATAAAATAGTTTTTACTTATCAGGGCGATGGTGACTTAGCTGCAATTGGAACTGCTGAAACCATACACGCATGCAACCGTGGAGAAAAAATTGTCATAGTTTTCATTAATAATGGTATTTATGGTATGACCGGTGGACAGATGGCTCCTACAACGCTGGAAGGAATGAAGACTTCTACATCTCCTTACGGAAGGGACATTGCCATGATGGGAAATCCGTTGAAAATTACTGAATTGGTTGCGCAACTTCCGGGAACCTATTTTGTAACCCGCCAGGCTGTTCACACCCCCGGCGCTGTTAGAAAAGCTAAAAAAGCCATAAAAAAGGCTTTCCAAAACCAGATTGAAGACAAACCGGGACTCTCTTTCATTGAGATTGTTTCTAACTGTAACTCAGGTTGGAAAATGACTCCCGTGGACGCTAATAAATGGATGGAAGACAATATGTTCCCTTTCTATCCACTGGGCGACATCAAAGCAGATGGCGAATTAATTAAATAGCTTAACCTAAAAAAGACAACAAATGACTGAAGAAATTATCATAGCCGGTTTCGGAGGACAAGGCGTTCTTTCCATGGGAAAAATTCTAGCTTACTCAGGAATCATGCAGGACCAGGAAGTCAGCTGGATGCCATCTTATGGCCCGGAAATGCGTGGGGGTACTGCTAACGTTACCGTGATTGTCAGTGATGAACGTATCAGCTCACCAATTTTGAGAGCTTACGACACGGCCATCATTCTGAATCAGCAGTCCATGGATAAATTTGAAGAAACTGTAAAACCGGGTGGCACATTACTTTATGACCCAAATGGTATCAGCAAACATCCTACCCGAAAAGATATCAATATTTACCGGGTTGAAGGAGCAAAAAAGGCTGCTGAAATGGGAAATACAAAGATTTTTAACATGATTGTTTTGGGAGCTTACCTGAAAATCAAACCCATCGTAAAAATGGAGAATGTGATTAAAGGAATCAAAAAATCGCTTCCGGAAAGGCATCATAAACTGCTTCCGCTGAACGAAGATGCTGTAAACCAAGGCACAAAAATCGTGGAAGCTGTAAGCGTATTATAATCAGCTTATTCTCAATACTAACCATAAAAAGGCCGACTTTTCAGTCGGCCTTTTTCTTTTATAAGGTTATGATAGAAACTTATAACTAATCAGGGATATATTACATTAATATCAAAAAAAAGGGCTGTCCCGGAATAATCCTTAAACAGCCACTTCTTTACTTGAGGTAAAATTAATTAGTATAAAACAAATCCTTGCTGTACTGTTTTGTCCAGTCAACAATTATTTTTCTTTGCGCTTTATTCAGTCTTGCTTTTTTATGTATAATCGCATAAGGTAAAAACGGCATATCGCCGCTCCCGACTTCTTCGCCAATATGATTCAATGCTTTAAGCTTTTCCGGTTCACTCAGCTTAGTCCAATTGGAAAAATTAAGTTTGCTCCTACCAACACGAACATCGCGATAAACAAGCCATCGGGCGGGAGCCATCCTGTCATACCAAGGATATACCGTTTCATTAGAATGGCAATCATAACAAGAAGTTCGGATCATCTTTGCCACATTTTGCGGCATTTTTGTATTCTGAATCAAATCACCCGGATTATTATTTGTAACAGCCGGTTGTTTGTTTGGAATCAGCTGAATTATTAGAAAAAAAACTACCAATATTCCCAATATTGTCAACATATTCCTCTTACTAATCCTGAATTTCATCTTGAAGCTTATTTATTTTTCATCAATGAGTCTGCTGATGAAATTGCCCATTGGGCTAACCTAATTCTATCTTTAGGACTAAGGTTCTTATCCGGATGATGTTCCAGAAATCTTTTGGGCGGCATTTTACTACTATCCACAACATCATAAATACCTTGCAATTTACCTACAAGGCCGGGCAGTGGCATTTGGGTCAACAAGTCAAAGTTCAATTTCTTCTTTGGCTTCTTATCCCTTGATTTGGTGTTATGACACATATAGCAATGCTTCATTATCAAAGCATGAACCCCCGCAGGGATTACTATATTTGCTTTCTGTTTTTTCGATGTGGTTCCATTTACTTTAGGAACCGTAAAGCTCATGAAAATCAGGCCACCGGCCAAAATAATCATAGTTGTGAGGATTTTTTTCAATTTTGTCAACTTTTTAAAGTTATTTTGCAGCTAAAATAATATTTATTTTTAACCTTTCTAAATAATATATTTGGATTTAACTTTCTTTTTGAATAAAAACGTAGATCTTTTCAATAAACCGGAATTTATAGCTCATGATCCTGTTAGTATTCCGCATAAATTCTCCCGGAAAGAAGACATCGAAATTGCGGGCTTTTTAACGGCACTCATTTCCTGGGGAAATAGATCTGCCATTTTAAAGAGTGCGTCCAACTTGATGGAACTCATGGAAAACAGCCCCTTTGAATTTATTTCATCTTCCAGTGGCACCGAATTAAAACGGCTTACGAAATTCTATTACAGAACTTTCAATGCTTCGGATTTACTTTTCCTGATAGAAGCTTTGAAAAACCTCTATTTAGAAAAGGGAGGAATGGAAGTTATTGCTAATGAAAATTTTAGGAAAACCGGAACTGTAAAGGGAATGATAACAGGTCTAAGAGAGGAAATACTTCAGGCACCTCACCTCCCCCGTTCCGAGAAACACCTGGCCAATCCGATGAAAGGTTCAGCGGCGAAAAGAATCAATATGTTTTTAAGATGGATGGTCAGAGATGATGGCAACGGGGTTGATTTTGGGCTATGGAAAGGGATTCCAACCTCAACATTGATGATACCGCTGGATATCCATACAGGCAGAATTGCAAGGCAACTGGGACTTCTTAAGCGGAAGCAAAATGACTGGAAAGCGGTGGAAGAATTAACATCCAACTTACGAAAGTTAGATCCTGACGATCCTATAAAATACGATTTTGCATTGTTCGGTATTGGAATTTCAGGAATATCATTCAATTTCGAATAAAAGAATTCGTTTCAACCCATTAAATTTGCATCAAATAAAAGCTTATGCGTAGAAAGGACAAGGAAATTTCAGATAAGAATTTCGTCGAAGAAATCCTGTCAAAATCAGAAATATGCAGGGTTGCTATGGTGAATGAAGGGGAGCCCTATCTTGTTCCGGTGAATTATGGCTATTCAGAGGATGCCATCTATATCCATTCGGCTTCAAGGGGGAAAAAAATCGATGTTCTCAGAAAAAACAACCGAGTTTGCTTTGAAATTGACTACGGTCATGAAGTTTTGAAAGCTGAACTGGCCTGCAATTGGACGGAAAAGTACAGATCACTAATCGGTTACGGGGCTGTGGACATCGTTACCGATGATAAGGAAAAAAGGTTTGGGCTTGACAGAATTATGGAGCATTACGGGCGTACCGAAAACAATGTTTACAAAGAGAAAAATGTAGAGAATATTGTCATTTTAAAAATCAATATAGAGGAAGTATCCATGAAACAATCCGGTGATTGGGAATGAAATCATTATTAACTTTGAATTGAATTACAAATCAACATACTATGACCATTGATAAGTTGTTACCGGGAGACTGGGAACAGGTTGCAGCTATTTATTTGGAAGGCATCAACACAGGAAATGCCACTTTTGAAACGCACTGTCCCCCCTGGGAAGTCTGGGATGAGAAACACAGGAAAGAATGTCGTCTTGTTGCCAGAGAAAATCAAAAAGTTATGGGATGGGCAGCTTTGTCCAGTGTTTCATCAAGGCCAGTCTACTCAGGCGTTTGCGAAGTAAGCGTCTATGTTTCAAACGAGTACAAAGGCAAGGGTATCGGCAGCCTTTTAATGAAGGCATTGATTGATGAATCCGAAGGGCAAGACATTTGGATGCTCCAGGCTTCTATTTTTCCGGAAAACAAAAGCAGTATTCATTTACATGAAAAATTTGGTTTCAGACAAGTGGGCACTCGTGAGAAAATTGGGAAAAGAGACGGTATCTGGCGGGATAACGTTTTTATGGAACGACGCAGCCTGAATACAGGAATTGACTAGCCAAAGCCTTTGATTTTAACAGCACAACGCATGCCCTAAATAGTTATATTTGCTTATTAAAAAGGGGGTGCCTTGGTCATTGCTGTAAACACGAGACTTATGTTGAAAAACCAGATGGAAGGCATTGGCTGGTTTATTTATGAAAACTTCAAAAGAATTGTAAAAGCGCACCCCGAACATCAGTTTTTTTTCCTGTTTGACCGTCCTTTTGCTCCAGAATTCATTTTTGCAGAGAATGTTACACCAGTTGTGATTGGCCCTCCGGCAAGGCATCCTGTTTTACACTACCTGTGGTTTGAAAAAAGGCTTCCCTCAGTTTTAAAAAAGATTAAGCCAGATTTATTTATCTCCCCCGACGCCTACAACTCACTAGCTTCTCCCTTTCGGAGCCTTGTAGTTATCCATGATTTAAACTTTGAACACTATCCAAAACTTCTGCCCCGGAAAGACCGGTTTTATTATAATTATTTTTCCAACCGCTACGCAAAAAAAGCTGAGCACATTGTTACTGTTTCTGAGTTTAGTAAACAGGACATTATGAGTTTGTATCATATTCCTGAAAGTAAAATAACAGCCATTCACAACGGCGCAAATGAAATTTACAAGCCGCTTGCCCTACAAAAGCAATCAGCTATCCGGCAGCAATGTAATGATGGGAAACCTTATTTCATTTTCATTGGCGCCTTAAATCCAAGGAAAAACATCGTCCGGATGTTGAAAGCATTTGATATATACAAATCAGATAATCAAACAGATACAACATTAATTATCGTTGGCGGGAAAATGTTTTGGAACCGGGAAATGCGTAAAGCTTACTTGGGGCTAAAACACAAGAAGGATGTTATTTTTGCCGGAAGGGTGGAAACTGAACGTTTGAAAGATCTACTGGGAGCTGCTTTGGCTTTGGTTTATGTTCCCGTATTTGAAGGTTTTGGCATTCCTATAGTTGAAGCTTTTTATTCAGGTGTCCCGGTTATCAGTTCAAAAACAAGTGCTATCCCTGAGGTGGCAGGCGATGCTGCCCTGCTTGTTGACCCATTTAACAGGCAAGCCATTGCAGATGCCATGAAAAGGATTACTTTTGACGCGAATTTAAGAAGGGACCTTCGGGAGAAAGGAATGAAACGTGGTGAGCTTTATAGCTGGGACAAAACTGCCAATAAGTTTTGGGGTTGCATTGAATCAATTTTATTAAAAAAGAAACAAATCGACTAAATCTGTTGATCATGAGAATATTAATTCTGGGTTCGGGAGGAAGAGAACATGCATTATCCTGGAAACTTGCTCAAAGTCCTAAAGTAGATGAGATTTTTGTAGCTCCTGGAAATGCAGGAACGGCCATGAGCGGAACCAATCTACCCATCGAGGTAACTGATTTTGAGAGCATTAAGACAGCAGTTATTGAAAAAGAAATAGACATGCTCATTGTGGGGCCGGAAGTTCCTCTTGTCCAGGGGATTCATGACTTTTTTGATAATGATCCTATTTTAAAAGGTGTTCCGGTGATTGGACCCAAAAAGCTTGCTGCTCAACTGGAAGGCAGTAAAGACTTTGCTAAAGATTTTATGATAAAAAACCTGATTCCTACAGCAGCTTATGCAACATTCACCAAGGACACAATTGAAGAAGGAAAATCATTTCTGGAATCTCTAAAGCCGCCTTATGTACTGAAAGCCAACGGCCTGGCTGCCGGAAAAGGAGTTATGATTTTAGAAGATTTAGAAGAGGCAAAATCAGAGCTTACCAGTATGCTTGCTGATGCAAAGTTTGGAGAAGCTTCTGCAAAAGTGGTTATAGAAGAATTTCTGAAAGGAGTTGAGCTATCGGTTTTTATCCTGACAGATGGAATACATTATAAAATTTTACCTGAAGCCAAAGACTACAAAAGAATTGGCGAAGGAGACACCGGACTAAATACCGGGGGCATGGGTTCCATCTCCCCTGTTACTTTTGCTAATCCGGTATTCATGGAAAAGGTTGAAAACAGAATTATTAAACCTACTCTGGAAGGAATGCAAAAAGAAGGTATACCTTATCAGGGTTTTCTGTTTTTCGGTTTAATAAATGTTGATAATGAGCCATTTGTAATAGAATATAACTGCCGGCTTGGCGATCCGGAAGCAGAATCCGTTATTCCACGTATAAAAAGTGATATGCTGAATTTATTTGAAGGAGTTGCTGAAGGGAACCTTGATGAAAAGAAACTGGAAATCGATGATCGGTACGCAGCATCGATCGTGTTGGTTTCAGGTGGCTATCCTGGAAAATACAAAACCGGGAAAGTCATTACAGGCATTAATAATCTGAATAACTGCATCTTATTTTATGCTGGTGCTGGTAATGATATCGAGGAAAATGTTATCAAAACCAGCGGCGGACGGGTAATGGCTGTAACTTCTTATGGCAACACGCTTTCCGAAGCACTTAAATCCGCTTATTCGAATGTAGAAAACATTGATTTTCAAGGAAAATACTTTAGAAAAGACCTGGGCTTTGATTTATAATAAGGAATGATGCATGATACGATTCTTTAAATCAGGACTTCCTTCCCGCTATTTGGCAATTTTGCTACTGACTCTTGCGCTAAGGATTCCCATATTACTGCAAAGTTCACCCAAACCTTCTGCCAATTACATACCTTTTTATTTGGGATTTGTATTTCCCTCAGATCTTTCATTCACAGTCCAATGGTTGGTAGCATTTTTACTTGTTGTTTTTACTGCACTTATAATCAATTCCCTGGCGATACGCTATGGCTTTACAGAAAAAAGTTCCACATTGGCAGCGATGTTCTTCATTCTGGGCAGCAGTGTATTTCCTGCTTTTCAACCGTTGAATATTTATGTAGTCGTTACCTTTCTGGTCGCATTGTTTTTTGCCCTCACCTTAGGAATCCAGAACGGATATAGCGATGTCCGAACAGCTTTTGATGCAGGACTGGGATTGGGAGTAATCGTTTTGTTTTATCCCGAAGCTTTATTGCTCATTTTATTCATCTGGTTGGCGTTAATTTCATACCGCGTAAGTCATTGGAGGCCATATGTAGTCAGTCTGCTTGGCGCAGTGACACCTCTTGCATTTCTCTTTACAGGATTCTTTTTGTTCGGGTCGACAAAAGCACTGCTTCCCGCAATCTTTTCAAGGCTTGTTCCTGTTTTCGGACTCATTCATTTTCCTTCCGTATTTAATTTGATTCCAGGAATTATTCTGGGGTTGGTGGTAATTGTCTCTGTTTTACAGATACTAAGTTCAATAAGGAATATGAGTATCAACATAATGCAGAATGTTATTACAACACTCTGGGGATTAATTCTAATTTTTGTTATCCTTACCCTGCTGGAAGCTCCGGTTGAATCAGCAATTCTGATTTGTGTTCCAGCTTCTCTTATCCTTGCCAATTATTTTGATTCCCTAGATAAACTAAAATGGGCCAATATGATTTTAATAGCTTTTTTGGTTCTGATTATGGTAAATAGTTATCACCTCTTGTTTTATGCTTCTTAAATCCTGGTCAACGGAAAATATTACTGAAGCCGGTTGTGATGAAGCCGGACGTGGATGTCTCGCAGGGCCTGTTTTTGCATCAGCTGTGGTATTACCAATGGACTTTGAGAATGAGATCCTAAACGATTCAAAACAAGTGAATAAGAGGAATCGCAATTTGCTGCGGAAAATCATCGAAAAAGAAGCACTGGCCTGGGCTGTAGCTTCAGTTAGCCCGGAAGAGATTGATAAAATCAATATTTTAAACGCATCTTTTCTGGCCATGCATCGCGCACTGAATAAGCTCGACATCAAACCCGAATTGTTACTCATTGATGGAAATCGCTTTAAGAAATACAATAATACACCGCATCATTGTATTGTGAAAGGAGATGGCAAATACCTTTCCATTGCTGCGGCTTCTATTTTGGCCAAAACACACCGGGATGAATACATGGAGCAAATTCATCAGGAATTTCCGGTCTATGGATGGGATCACAATATGGGCTACCCTACTCTGAAACATAAACAAGCCATCCAGCAACATGGACGCAGCATTTACCACAGAAAGACTTTTAATGCTGCGATTCAGACAAAACTAGAGTTTTAGAAGTTAACATCAGAGGTTAAATTCATCCAACGCCTGTTTCCCTTCGTTCAAAGATTTTTTAGTTAAAAAAGAATTCTTTTTTTTCGTTTCGATTTTCCAGGAAATTTCTAATTTTGGTCTGTTAAAACCATTGAAAATGCCCAAACTCCCTACTCCGTTCCCAGTAATTCAATTTGGGATTTCATCAAGTAAACTTGACATAACTAAAGAAAATCAAAGTTAAACACGTTAATTATCAAGGCATCAACTGAATATGAATAATAAAATTTTATAATTCAAAAATGAAACGAACCCTTTATCTATTGATAATAATTTTGATAAAACCAGCATTTCTCTTTAGCCAGGGATTCTACGTAAAAGCTTCCTCAAGTTACGGTATTTCAACAACCAATCAGAAGATGCCCCAGTATTTTTCATATGAAGTTTATCTTCCAAGCTACTCCGGCAATAATAATCCTATTATCTATAATTTAGATGAAAATAATTTTTCAATAGCTTCCGGTGTCAACTTTGAAGGCGCTGTTGGATACTCATTCAATAGTTTTGTCTCTTTTGAACTCAGATTTTCAACTTTCAGTAATACTAAAAAAGAATTCGGGTTTTCGCCGTTTCTCAACAATTCACATGCAAAGACCCTATGGAACATCAAGAATTACAGTGTTTTACCCACAATACTTTTTGGACAATCCATTGGTAAATCAACGATTAAAATTTTTGTTTATTCGGGTTTAGGAATCAGTAAATTAAACGTCAGAGCCTCCATTGAACAATCTTACTTTAAATATAAATTTTATTCGAAGGATATATTTTCCTGGGGTTATGGACTCGAATATTCCTATTCGATTTCGAAAAAATTTGGATTATTTACGACCCTTGGAATTAATAATACCAGCTACACACCTTATAAAGCACTTTTAACATCCTACGCTCCATCGTCGCTAAGATTGTCCACCAGTGGAACAGAAATTAATTATGTCGATAACATTACCAAGCTTCCATTAACCTATAATGGAGCGCCTTATCCAAATAAACCTGATACCCGATTAAAACAAACCATAAAGTTAAATAGTATCTGTTGGGGAATTGGAATTAAATACACATTTAAAAAATGAAGCGAATCCTATTTCTGTTACTGCTTAATTCCATTGTTCTTTATTCATCAGGACAATCTTATATACAACCATCAATTGGGTTTGCCTTTAGCAGTCAACCATTTGAAGAACAATCTACTATAATTACCAATAATTACAAAACTGTATATAACATAAAGCTTAAATATGGTGAAGGCATCTATGTCGGACTTAATTACGGTTACCATTTAAATAAAAATTTCTTTGTGGAGTTGAGTACTAAAAAGTCCATTTATACACAACAAAGCACTTCTACCCCTCAGCCTGACTTTCAACACATGAGTGGTAGTTTTTCAGCCTCAGGCTACTTTGGAAATATTGAGTACAGAAGTTCTGTTTTTCAGGCAGCACCTTTAATTGGTTATGAATTAAAAAGAAACCGGTTTAACCTCTATTTTAAACTGGGGCCGAGCTTTATGAAATCAACCATAAAACAAACCCTAAAATTTATAAGTTGGAAATTAGATAACTTTTCATTTTTGCCTCAGAATACTATAGAAAAATATAAATATTCAGGGAATATTCACCTGGGTTTACAGGCAAATTTAGGTGTTAACTATTCTATCAAACAATATTTAAAACTTGCCCTGGATTTTATAACTGTTTACAACAACGATAGAATGACCAAAGGCAAAATCACCTATTATGAAGTTGATGGTGTAAACCAAATTGATCAATTGCCCAAAACGGATTTTACGCCAGCAGATGCAAGTAACAAGATTAACTTCAGTAATTTCGGTTTCAGTATTGGATTAAAATATGTGTTTCATAGGAGTAAATAACTACTATAACTTTGTTTTTGAAACATTAGAATCTGAATAGTTATTCGTTCATTATTCTAAACCCCAGTTGCTCTGTTTTATAGATAGAGTCGCTGTGAGTAATTTTAAATTGCTCTTTAAAAATTTCATGATTATATTATTGGTAACTGCACACATCCCCTGGCAGCAAATTTTATATGATATAAAAAATTATATTTTTAATAATAATCATTATTCCAATAATTTTTGTAACTTAGTAGCTTGTAACCCAGACAAACAAACCTGGAAGAACTGACGTTTACTGAAGATAGTTACAGACTAAATTTTAAAAGCTCGTAGTCGCTTTTTTCTGCAAGACTATTTCATGGCTTACTCAAACACAGCTAAAATGAAGACTAAAACTACTAATTTTTACTCCCATGAAAACAGAAAATCCAACACCCAAAATTGATGAACTGTTTGATAAATACAATCAAATAGAAGATGATGCCGACCAGCAAATTATTAGTTTTGCTGAAAAGCATTTTGAAAATTTAATCCATTACAGATCTGATAACATCATGGTACTCGAAGGTATTTCAACCATACTTATTGATTACCTGGGGGCCTTAGGGCTGTGTCACAAGTACAGAAAAATTATTGATAGTAAAGATATTATCATAGATTTTATTTCTCAGCTGAAAGGAAAATCATCAAAATACGAGACCCACTTTCATGATATTGAATTTACTTATGCCATAGCCCTCATCGAACAAGAGAAAAATTTTCGTTATGCTTTGTTGATTTTAAAAAGATTAAACCAGCTATATCCAAATGACGAAGACATCATCCGGATATTACGAGAAACCAAATTTGCTATTAGAGGAAGATGGTACATCTTTACCCTGGTAGCAGCTTCGATAATCGCCTCTGTTACCCTGCTATTAAAATTCACGATGAATTCAGAGAACCTGGAAATTGTTTCAGGTATTACCTGGGCTTTTATTGTAGTCATCTTAATCACCTATTTTACAGACATGTACAAAGCCAAATAACTAGCTAAAATTCTAAAATTCTACATTATCTAATTGTGCGCTGCTAAAAATATTTGCAATGTTTGTTGAAATAAAGTTACTTTACATTGAAATAGTAACTCTGAATCAGATAATATGAAAATAGCGATAATAGGAACCGGTGGCATTGGAGGATATTTTGGTGGGAAACTTGCCAAAGCGGGATACGATGTAACATTTGTTGCAAGAGGAGCACATCTGCAAGCTATGTTAAGCTATGGGCTGAAAGTTAGAAGTGTTTTGGGAGACTTTCAGGTCAAGGATATAAAGGCAACAGACAAAATCATAGAAATAAAAAATCCTGATTTGATAATCGTAGGTGTAAAAGCATGGCAGATAAAAGAAATCAGAGATGATTTAAATAAGATAATGCATCCGGGAACCATAATACTTCCTTTGCAAAACGGTGTTCTGGCTGCTGATGAGCTTGCCGAAAAGATTGACAAATCACATATTCTGGGTGGCTTATGCCGGATAATCAGCAAAGTAGAATCGCCCGGAGTTATTAACCACCTGGGCGTTACGCCAACCATTGTTTTCGGTGAATTCAACAAATTAATCTCTAGCAGGACAGCTGAAATACAACAATGTTTTGAAAAATCAGGCATTGAATCCAAGGTTTCAACCGACATCGAATCAGAATTATGGAAAAAATTCATTGCCATATGTGTTAGCGGATTATTAGCAGTAACACACACAACCTATGGCGGGATGAGGGAACTGAAAGAGACCCGCCAAATGATGATTGAATTACTCGATGAGATATATTTAGTTTCTCAAAAGGCTGGCGTAAAAATTGAATCAGACTTTCTTAAGAAAACAATTTCCTTCATGGATTCGCTTCCTTATGACTCAACCGCATCCCTGACGCGGGATGTTTGGGAAGGCAAACCATCAGAAATTGAATATCAAAACGGAACTGTGGTGCGACTGG
>CAZGZO010000029.1:13244-18789 GCA_964529695.1 uncultured Lentimicrobiaceae bacterium | reverse complement strand
GGATTCCATTTGCGTTTGAGGTGGCCAAAATGAACGCCTGCCTCAAGCATTTCGTCAAAGCTAACTTTTATCATTTTTTGATATTTAATTTGTTTACATTCACTTAAATCAATTATCGAATAGTCAAATTAATGAGTTTCGATAATTTGGATACTAAACTCAATCCGAAAGATTGAAAAATATTAACGTTTGGAGAACTGGAATTTCTTACGCGCTTTAGGCTGTCCCGGTTTTTTACGTTCTACCATACGTGGGTCTCTTCTCATGAGGCCATTTTCTTTAAGAACAGGACGGTATTCTTCGTTTATTTTTACCAATGCTCTTGAAATAGCAAGTCTTACAGCTTCAGCCTGGCCATTGATGCCGCCACCTTTTAAGTTGACTTTGATATCGTAGTTTCCTTGAGTTTCCGTAAGCATAAGTGGTTGCTCAACAACATAGTGTAGAGTTGCTGTTGGGAAGTACTCTTTAAAATCTTTGCCGTTGACGATAATTTTACCATCACCGTCTTTTAAGTAAATTCTGGCAATAGCAGTTTTTCTTCTACCGAGTGCGTTTAATACTTCCATCTCTTATTTAATTGAATTTAAATTAATTTGTTTCGGTTTCTGGGCTTCGTGCGGATGCTCTGCACCGGCAAATACATGCAGGTTGCGGAACAACTGACTGCCAAGTTTATTTTTGGGCAGCATACCTTTTACAGCTTTTTCAACCATGGCGGTAGGTTTTTTTTCCATCATCGCTTTGGCGCCTGTAATGCGCTGACCACCTGGATATCCGGTGTGACGAATGTACTCTTTCTGATCCCACTTGTTTCCTGTTAATCTGATTTTATCAGCGTTGATTATAATTACATAATCACCAGCATCAGCATGAGGAGTGAAATTAGTTTTGTATTTTCCCCTAAGGAATTTGGCTGTAATAGAAGCCAATCTTCCCAACACCTGGTTCTCGGCATCAATCAAAATCCACTCTTTGTTGGCGGTCTTTTGATTGGCACTTACTGTCTTGTAACTCAAAGTATCCATCTATCTAATTGTTTCTTAAGTCTTTTTGCTATTTAACCCAAAAATCGGGGTGCAAAAATAGAAACTATTTTCCAACTAACCAAAGTTTTAAAAATATTAATGTTAATTTTTTTATGGTTGAGATCCCTATTCTTAAAGGAAATTTGTAATCTTTTGATTTTCTTCTTGTCTTTCCGGCAAATTTACAACAATAATTTAAGGCAGAACCTGCTTATAAACCGCCATTAAATCCTTTGCAATTTTTTCTTTACGGAAATTCAAAGCATGTTCATGACCTTTTTTTATCATCTTATCCTGCAGCATATTGTCTGAAAGAATATGGTTTATAGCTTCTGCCAGTTCGTCAACATTTTCGGGGTCAACATACAAACTGTCCGGTCCGCCGGCTTCGCTGAAGCAACCTTCACGGGATGTTATAACCGGAACTCCGGAATTCAAAGCTTCAATAATGGGAATTCCGAAACCTTCAAAAATGGAAGGATAAACAAAAATATCACTCATCTGGTACAATGCCGGAAGTTCTGCCGTTTCCACTTCATGCAGAAGCAGGACCTGGTTTTTCATTTGATTTTCCCGGATATAACTTTTTATTTTATCTGCGTAAGGCGTCAACCTTCCGGCTAAAACCAAAGGAATATCAATATGATGCTTATGAAGCGCTTTGACGATCTGTAATGTGTTTTTACGCTCCTCGATGGTTCCCACGGTGAGAATATATTGCTCGGGTAGCTTGAATTTTTTCTTGATTTTTTCCTGCTCCTCCTGTTTAGATTTTTGATAAAAAACAGGATTGCATCCCTGGTAAACGACTGAAATTTTACTTTCATCCGTGCCAAAAAAATCCATGATATCACGCTTGGTTTGTTCGCTGATGGCAATCACTTTATCAGCATGCTCACAGGCATAGCGGAATTTCTTTTCGTAAATGTTTCGGTCGATACGTTTGTAAAGATTCGGATAGCGTAAGAAAATCAAATCATGGATAGTAACGACAGATTTTAGAGGAGACTTCTGGATGTTATAAGGAATCTCATTGCTAAGTCCATGGAAAATGTCAAGATTGTATTTCTGAAGCTCACCCGTCAGGTTGGTTCTCCAGTAAGATGGAAAAGTTTTGTGAAAAGTAGTCTGCGGTAAAATGGTTTGGGCAACATTATCTTCAACAAAATCAAAGCGATCGGAGGGCTTGGGTGTAAACAAAAAATATTCATTATCAGGGAATTGCTTGGTTAGATAACTGATCATATTCCTGCTGTAATTCCCCAGACCGCTTGCATTTAAAAACGCTCGCTTGGCATCGAATCCTATGCGCATGATTTTGTTTTGATGCAAAAATAAGATAAAGGTTGGAAGGTTGAATGTTTGAGGGTTGAAAGGTGAAATGGATTTTAGATGTAAAGATCTAAGATTTTGGATGTGTGGATTTGAAACGTTAAAAGTGAAAAAAGAGGCGAGTGGGTTTACATCTTAAATCTTACATCGAAACATCCTCACATCGAAAAAGACTGCCCCAAAATTCCCGGGACAGTCTTGCAGAATATATGATTGAGTTAATTATTGTCAGTACCTGATAATGGTGAAGCTGGAAATTGCAGCATCGATATTTAAATGGATTTTATTTTTAGCAGTATCATAGTTTTCCGTTTGATAGTGATGGTCGCCAACTTTCTTAAATCCTTCCAGATTACGATCCGACAACACAGAACTAAGTTTTAAATCACAACCTGAAGTTTCCGGAACACGAAGAACGATAGATGAAGCTCCTGCGTCGAGTGTGAACTGTGTATCAGGGTATAAGTTGCCCAACGTAACTTTAAAAGAACCTGCACCGCCGTCCATGTTAAAACGCTCCACCTTGTATGGACTTAGATCGAAATTCAGTTCACTGGCGCCTGCGTTGAGATCAATGTTCCATATCGGTTTTGAATTTAACTTAAGGTTCACTTCTCTATTATCCTGACCGAGAAAGATTACATGAGGCCTTCTGGCTGAAATATTAATTTTGGTTTCTTTTCCATTTTGTTCCAGGAAATATTTGAAGGGATTTCTGTTTCCGCGTTCATGTAAATATACCAGGTTATTGGTAGTGTCCTGCAAATAGAAACTTCCTGCGGCAGCATCCATCTTGAGTTTGGCATATTCGATAGTGTCGTTATAAGGAATATTAAAACTTTGTTCGCCTTGAGAATCCCAATGATCCTGATTGTAACTATGTTCTGAGAACTTCCAGCTGTATTGGAAAGGCCATGATCTTCCGGAATACGGAGCGTCAATTGCAAACCATGTTGCTCCACCCAAAATAATTACCAGGAGTCCGATTTTAAATACATCACGGATGGGAAGAACAGAAATTCCCCAGAGTATAAAGATTACGGGCCACAGTTTTAGGAAATTATACCAGTCGAAGTAGAGTAGGTTCAGATTACGGCCGATTATCAAACCACCGATGAGGATGAGCATCAGGCCCCAGAAGAAATTTTTATATCTGTATTTCATGGCTTTATTTTTTAGGATTAAGCAAATTCGGTTCAATGATAAAGATTCCGCCGATAATTAACAGGGCTGGCCAGAAATTATAAAGGCGAAACCAGGGTACCATATGATTGGCCAGGAAAACTACCCCCAGCACTATCAGGATAATACCTGCCACAATACTGGTGTTATTTTTCCTGTCATTGTGATGTTCGGGATGTTCATAATGTTTTTTTGACTGATCCGATTCGGATGAGCCCGGTTGTTGTTCCTTCCCTGCTTCAGATTGAGGATTTTCCCCTGATTCAGGTCTTGGCCCGGAAGTTGCTTCTGAATACGGTGTAAAATAAGGATCGACAGGATTCATTGGAATTACGATCCACATAATGATGTACGCGAGTAGTCCGCCGCCTCCCAAAAAGAAAACAAGAACAAACAGCAACCGGACTATGACAACATCAATATCAAAATAATCTGCCAATCCTCCGGCTACGCCTCCAATGACTTTGTCTCTTCTCGAGCGATATAATTTCTTAGTATTCGTCATGATGGTAAATTTTGTGTTTCTGATGCAAAAATAGACTGAAACCATCCTGCTGAGAATAAAAATTCGGCGACCGGGGGTGTTTTGTCGGTAAACGGGGAACTACTGTTGTCAATGACTATCTTTTTTGTGAAGAAATTCTTTCCGACATGGGTAAAAAGTAAACAAGCTGTTTGCTTTTCAATCGGTTTAACCGATTTCGTAAAACAAAAATTGCCATTTGATATCTTTAAATACCAAATGGCAATTGCCAGATTATAAGGATAATAAAAATCTATTACAATACCTTATGCATTCATATTGTCGATGATCTTGTTCAGCGTATCACTGGGGCGCATCGCTTTGTCAGCCTTTAGGTCGTCGGGTAGATAATACCCGCCAACGTCTGTTGACTTTCCTTCTGATGCCATGATCTCATTAACAATTGTGCTTTCTGAATTGGATAATTGATTTGATATTTCAGTAAATTGTTCTTTCAGTTCCTGATCATCATTTTGTTCGGCTAAAGCAGCAGCCCAATACAGAGCAAGATAAAAATGACTGCCCCGGTTATCCAGTTCACCCACTTTTCTAGAAGGTGATTTTTCATTTTCAAGATACTTTTCAACAGCCTTATCCAATGATTTGGAAAGAACCAACAGGCGGTTGTCGTTAAATTTGTTTCCCAAAAATTCAAGTGAAACCATTAATGCTAAAAATTCACCCAATGAATCCCACCTTAAATGGCCTGCTTCCAAAAACTGTTGAACGTGTTTTGGGGCAGATCCACCGGCCCCGGTTTCAAACAAACCACCTCCGGCAATTAACGGAACAATAGACAGCATACGGGCGCTGGTCCCCAGTTCAAGAATCGGAAAGAGATCAGTTAAATAATCTCTGATTACATTACCCGAAACAGAAATGACATTATTGCCCTTTCTTACTTCTTTTAAAGAAGCTCGCATGGCGTCTTCAGGAGCCAAAATACTGATATCCAGACCGGATACATCATGGTCTTTCAAATAAGTTTCAACCTTATTAATAATTTGTGCATCGTGAGCCCGGTTTTTGTCCAACCAGAAAATTGTTGGAAATCCGGTAGATTTGGCGCGGTTTACTGCCAGTTTCACCCAATCTCTGATCGGAACGTCTTTTGTCCTTGACATTCTCCAAACATCACCTTGCTCTACTTCATGTTCCATTAAAACGGTTCCATATTCGTCTACTACCTGAACGGTACCGTTGGCAGGAATTTCAAAAGTGGTCGGGTGAGAGCCGTATTCTTCTGCTTTTTGAGCCATGAGTCCAACGTTAGAAACACTACCCATAGTGGAAGGATCAAACTGACCATTCGCTTTGCAATCATCCATTACAACCTGGTAAAAGGTGGAATAGCATCTGTCAGGTATGACAGCTTTTGTTTCATGAAGTTGATCATCAGCGCCCCACATTTTGCCGCCATCTCTTATTACTACCGGCATGGAAGCATCAATAATAACTTTGTTTGGTGCGTGAAGATTGG
>CAZGZO010000029.1:4820-13144 GCA_964529695.1 uncultured Lentimicrobiaceae bacterium | reverse complement strand
ATTACTACCGGCATGGAAGCATCAATAATAACTTTGTTTGGTGCGTGAAGATTGGTGATTCCGTTTGCTGAATCCACCATGGCTAAACTGGGCTTTGATTCAAAAGCTTCTTGTATGGCTTTTTTAATTTCTTCGCTTTTTTCAGCAGGTAATTTCTCCAAATTTTTATACAGATCACCTAATCCGAAGTTGGGGTTAAATCCAATGCTTTTGAGCTCTTCTGAATATTTCTCAAAGACTTCCCTGAAAAATACATCAACAGCATGACCAAATAAAACAGGGTCTGAAACCTTCATCATGGTAGCTTTCAGATGCAAAGAAAAAAGAAGGTTTTGTTCTTTAGTTTCTTTTATTTGTTGGGCATAAAAAGCTCTTAAAGCTTTGGTGTTCATGAAGGTTCCGTCTAAAACCTCTCCGTCTTTTGATTCTAAATTGTCTTTTAATACAATTTTATTTCCATTGGGTTCAACCAGTTCTATTTTAAAACTAACACCTTTTTCAATAACAACTGATTTTTCATTCCCATAAAAATCATCCGCTTCCATATGAGCCACATGGGTTTTGCAATCGCTGGCATAGGCTTTCATTAGTTTATGGGGATGCTTTTGTGCATTTTTCTTAACGGAATCAGCGGCTCTACGGTCGGAGTTGCCCTGACGCAAAACAGGGTTAACAGCACTTCCTAAAACATTAGAATACCTGTTGGCAAGTTTCTTTTCTTCTTCAGTTTTGGGCTCTTCAGGATAGTCCGGAACTGCATAACCCTTTGATTGTAGTTCATGAATGGCTTCTTTCAGCTGGGGAACAGAGGCGCTTATGTTGGGTAATTTAATGATGTTGGCATTGGGCTGAAGTACCATTTCTCCCAATTGTTCCAGTACATCTTCAGTTTTTTGATCTTCTTTCAGATAGTCACTAAAATTGGCAAGAATTCTGCCAGCCAGTGAAATATCGCTTGTTACAATGTCAACATCCGATGATTTTGTGAAAGCTTGTGCAATGGGTAAAAAAGAATAACTTGCCAATGCAGGAGCTTCATCCACTTTCGTCCAGTTAATTTTTAATGAATTGTTTTTCATGTATTTACGCTATTTTTTATTTTGTTGGGCTTTAGAAATTTCTAGTGATTCAAAAAAAATCTTCAATTCTAAGGCATTTTACAATCTGCAAAAATGCAGTAAAATATTGAATTATCCATATGTTTTTGTAATTCAAAACGGGCATTAATTTTGCTTAAAGTTTTTAATTATGAGTGCTATAGTAGCTTACTTTATAATTTAGAACATGTAAAAATTTAGATGTAACTGGTTAGGTGGGATAAAAACAGACCGATTTTTGTTATATTTTTGTAGCATGTCGGGAAATTGTTGACATAATGGGGGGATGGAAGCAGTTATCTTGGCGGGTTGGAAATGAATACAGGTAAATTTAATATATTGAATTATGGCAACATTAAAAGACAAACTAAAAGAAAAAATCGAAGCCCATCGGCCGAGAACTACACGCCTTTTGAAAGAATATGCCGATGTAAAAGTCGGTGAGGTAACTATTGGACAAGCTATTGGTGGTATGCGGGGAGTAAAGGGCCTCGTTACCGACATTTCTTACCTAGATCCTTTTGAAGGAATTCGCTTTCGCGGGAAAACTATTCCCGAAGTAATGGCAGCACTTCCCAAACCGGAAGGCAAAGATTATCCATATGTTGAAGGATTTTGGTATTTCCTTTTAACAGGTGAGGTGCCAACCATGGAAGAAACATTGGATGTTGTTGAAGAATTCAAGGAAAGAAGAAAAGTTCCTCAGTATGTTTTCGACATTCTCAGGGCAATGCCAAAGGATACCCACCCTATGACAATGTTCTCTGCAGCAGTGCTTTCGATGCACAATGAATCAAAATTTACTAAATTCTACGATGAAGAATTTGACAAATTGACTGAATGGATGCCCATGTACGAAGATGCTACCGATTTGATAGCGAGACTTCCTGTGATTGCTGCCTTTATTTACAGACTGAAATACAAAAATGGTGATATCATTGATCCCGATGACAATCTGGATTTAGGTGGAAATTTTGCCCATATGATGGGAATTCCTGCACCGTATGATGATGTGGCTCGTATGTATTTCATCATTCACTCAGATCACGAATCCGGAAATGTTTCTGCGCATACAACTCATCTGGTCGCTTCTGCTCTCTCAGATGCTTATTATGCACTTTCAGCCGGCCTTAACGGACTGGCAGGTCCCTTGCATGGATTAGCCAACCAGGAAGTGTTGAAATGGATTCAGGGCGTGATGAAAAAAATGGACGGAAAACTTCCTTCCGAAGAAGAAATGAAGAAGTTCGTTTGGGATACCCTGAACAGCGGTCATGTAATTCCGGGTTACGGTCACGCCGTACTTCGTAAAACGGACCCACGCTATATGTCACAACGCGAGTTCTGTCTGAAACATCTGCCTGACGACCCGACTTTTGCTTTTGTTTCCCGTTTGTATGATGTCGTTCCCGACATTTTGAGAGAACAGGGAAAAGCCAAAAATCCATGGCCGAATGTCGATGCCCAGTCGGGCGTTATACAGTGGCACTATGGCTTACGCGAATATGACTTCTACACAGTTATGTTTGGTGTTGGAAGAGCCATGGGTGTTCTTGCTAACATTACATGGGACAGAGCTTTAGGTTATCCTATCGAAAGGCCGAAATCACTGACCACAGATATGTTGGAAGAAGTTGCAGGTATTAAATAACTGCTGCTTATATAAACAGGGAAAGGCTGTCTCATTTGGGGCGGCCTTTTTTGATGTATGATGTAGGGATGTGCGATTTAAGAGTTAACCCTTCGTCATCTCGTCACAATGTCACCTGGTCACCTTTTTGTAGATTCTCAAACCCAATTAATCTTTTTTAACAGTCATTTCGTCGAGAAATGGAATATGGAGGGAATATATGCTCGAGTCACTATGTCAAAAGACTAGAATTTAAATACTAAAAAAATGAAAAAATTTGCAATCCTTTTCGTAATGCTATTTTTTGCCGGGACGCAGTTCGTCATGGCACAGCAACAAACTCAACCTCCTCCGCCACCGCAACAACCTCAACAAATGAATCCGGTGCGGGAGTATATTCGGAAAAACATCCTTCCTGTTGTAAAACAAGAACATGGTAAATTTATCAACGCACTAACCTCTTCGGAAAAACAAGAACTGACAAAAATTCAGAATGAATTTAAAAATTTAAGGCCGGGACCCGGAATGAGAGGTGCTGACCGTCCTCAAATGAAGAATACCAGGGCCAAAGTTCAGGAATTGATGGAACAGACTAAGAAAATTGCTGATGCACACCCAAAAGCAGCAACAGCTTACCAGGAAGCAATTGAAGCCAAAAAAGCTGTCTGGACAAAAGCCATTCAGGAAATCAGAGAAAAAAATGCCATGGGCTATGGCCTTGGAATGAATGCTAACAAAACCCCTTTTATCATTGAAAGAGTAAGTGATCCTGCTTTTGGTTTACTGTTCGATGGAAAAATTTTCCCAATGCATATGCGACCCGGAATGAGACCTGGTGGCAGACCTGGAATGGGGCCGGGCAGAACTCCTGGAATGAGAAACGGAAATTACAGTCACAGAGGCATGTATAAAAATCAAATGGCCATGGGCATGAGATGTAATTATGGCAGAACGAGCAGAGGTATGGGATATTACCATCAGATGGGCCGAGGCTATTGTACTTGTTATGGAAATTTTGGAAGAAACGGCAGATTTTCAAAAGGGATGATGCATCCAGGTATGATGCAAGCCATGGATCCTGAAATAAAAAAGGAACTCAAAGCTTTTGCCGAGAAGAATATTTTTCCAGTGCTGAACAAAGAAAGAGCTGCATTTGACAAGGAATTGAAGAGCTCTGAGAAAAGAGATATTGAAAATGCACGCAAAAATATTGCTGCTGTCAGAGCACAGATGAAAAAATATTGGCAGGACACCACTAGGGTACCGGGAAGGAGAGTAAATGATTCAGCTCGCATGGCTATGAGATTGGAGTTGCAAAAAAACATGCTGGTCGTTCGCGAAATAGCACTCAAACATTACAGCGAATTACATGCTTCACTGAATAATTTGAAAGAATATTTGCCCAAATGGAAAGCTGAAATGCATAAGATAATGTTCAATGAGATGAAAAATAAAGGTTATGGATGTCCTATGGGAATGGGACGGGGTTATGGAAAAATGATGCCACCGCGTCACGGAAGAATGATGGCATTTAACCATCGCCGTGGTATGTTTGGTGGTGTGAGATTTTTACTGTATGATCCCGCCAACCCCGGAAACACTTTCTTCCATATGAATAATTGAATATCAATGAGAAGGACATAATATAGTTTTTTGTTTAATTGCAATGTAAAAGCCAGGTAATAAATCTGCCTGGCTTTTCTATTTATAATCATTTTTGATAGGTAGAATTAATCCGGTAACTGGAAATGTGTTTGTGAATTAGGGAAAAATGGCATATTTTCGGGCATTCAAATTTGAGGGAAAGATGAGTAAAAAACCGCGTTTAAGTTTTTGGCAGATATGGAACATGAGTGTTGGATTTTTCGGGATCCAGTTTGGTTTCGCTTTGCAAAATGCCAATGTCAGCAGAATTTTTCAAACACTGGGCGCTGATATCGGGAACCTTTCGATTCTATGGGTCGCAGCACCGGTAACCGGACTTTTGGTTCAGCCTATTATAGGGCATTACAGTGATAGTACCTGGAACCGTTTGGGACGTAGAAGGCCTTATTTTCTGGCCGGAGCCGTACTGGCTTCGCTGGCCTTATTGATCATGCCACACTCTTCGGTTTTGTGGATGGCGGCTGGAATGCTTTGGATTTTAGATGCTTCTGTCAATATTTCTATGGAACCTTTCCGTGCTTTTGTCGGTGATATGCTTCCTGAAGATCAACGTACGCAGGGATTTGCCATGCAGAGCTTTTTTATTGGTACAGGCGCGGTAATTGCCAGTGTTTTGCCCTGGGTGATGACCAACTGGCTTCATATTAGTAACACAGCGCCGGAAGGTGTCATTCCGCCATCAGTACGATGGTCGTTCTATCTCGGAGGCGCTGTTTATTTTATTGCGGTTTTGTGGACCATCATTACAACAAAAGAGTATCCTCCCGACAAACTTGCTGAATATAATAGCGATAAGGTTGAGGAAAAGGTAGTTACTGAAACTATTGATCCTGAAGTAGCTGCAAAAAGAGGTAAAAGACAGTTTCAGAATGGATTCATTTGGATTATCGGTGGCGCATTGTTGACTTATTGGTTCAACCATGATGGTCTTACAAAAGACTTGTATGTGTTGTCCTTTGGCTTTATGGTTTTTGGGGTTTTAATGGTGATTTCAGGAATTTTGCAGCTAAGACGAAGTCAAAAACCGGCACTCGTGGTTATAATGAACGATATGTTCAGTATGCCTAAGACTATGTGGCAATTGGCTTTTGTACAGTTTTTTAGCTGGTTTGCACTTTTTGCTCTGTGGATCTATACAACCCCAGCTATCACACAATATGTTTTCCACTCCAGTGATACTGCTTCTGCTGCTTACAACAATGGTGCTGACTGGGTTTCTATATTATTTGCTGTTTACAATGGATTTGCTGCCATTGTGGCTTGGTTGTTAACGCCCATGGCTAAAGTTACCAGTCGTAAGATAACACACTCTATTTCTTTGATTTTAGGTGGTGTTGGACTCCTCTCTATTTATTTCATTCATAGTAAAATGATGTTGATTCTTCCGATGTTGGGAGTCGGAGTTGCCTGGGCCAGTATCCTGGCAATCCCCTATGCTATTCTTACCAATGCGTTGCCGCATGATAAAATGGGTATCTACATGGGTATCTTCAACTATTTTATAGTGATTCCCCAGATTGTTGCTGCTGCTATTTTGGGTTTTTTCCTCGATAAGTTTTTCCACAGCGATGCCATGTATGCCCTCATTTTGGGTGGTATCTCATGGTTAATTGCCTCTGTTTTGATTTTGTTTGTGAAAGACAGGCCTAAGAAGAATGTTGTATCGTGATAACCGGGTTTCCCTTTCGGGGATAGAGTTGTTTTTCCGGGAAATCATCCCGGATAAGCAAGATGCTTCGCAATCTCCGGTTATTGTTTTCCTTCATGAGGGATTGGGTTCGGTTGATCAATGGAAAGATTTTCCTGAGAAATTGGTGACAGCCACAGGCTTCCCCGCCATTGTTTATGATCGGCAGGGATATGGAAAATCAAGTCCGCTTACTGAAAAGAGAGGACTGGACTACATTCACAAAGAAGAAAAATTACTTCAAAAATTTATTGATGCGCTTAATTTGAAATCCTATTTTCTGGTAGGACACAGCGAAGGGGGTTCATTGGGGCTTATCCATGCCTCTCGTCATCCAAAAGGTTTATTAAAAGTAGTTACTCTTTCGGCTAACTCGTTCAATGAGCCAAATATAACGCCTTCCATAAAAGCCGTGATAAAAATCTATGAAGAACCGGAAAGCAAGCTGAAAAGTGCATTGTCAAAATATCATGGCGAAAAAACTGATGATGTTTTCTACGCATGGAGTAAAACATGGACAGCTCCTTTTTTCGAATCCTGGAATATCTTCGGGGAATTAGCGAAAATTCAGATCCCTGTCCAGTCTTTTCATGGAAAAAACGACCAATACACCAGCTTAAAACAAATAGAAAATGTCAGGGAAAAAGTAACTGCAACCAAAGAAATTATTATTCTTGATGATTGCAGCCACCATCCGCATTTTGACCACCCGGATGAGGTTGTCAAAAAAATTACTGACTTCCTAAAGCATTAATAATTAATTAAATTATGCTTTTACAAGCTCGTAATCCATATTTACGATTAAATCGGCCTTGGGTTTGAGTGACTGAACAGCTTTGTGCTCAGCTTCCAGCGTCTGCATGCGCGACTCGTTATTTTTTTCCTTTCCCCGCGATTTTTGTGCCTTCTTGGTTTCGTGGTATGTCAGTTCAATGAAAACATGCAAATCAACATTTTTCACATTAACAGAATACAGCCCATCCAGTACCAGCATGTCAATTCCATTAAAATCTGTGGTTAATATGTCAACGTGTTCAGTAACTAAATCCACACAAGGCATGCTGGATTTCTTGTTGTTTTTGAAATCATCAACTGTCTGCTGAATAGCTTCCCAATTAATTTCATCCAATCCCACAACACTGGCTATGCCATTCTTTTCACGCCATTCTCTGCGTTCCAATGGCAGCGTTTTAAAGAAATTATCGAGATGTACCGGCTTTGCAAAAATGTTGTGTTTCCGAAGCTCTTTAGCCACAACATGGGTCAGCTCTGATTTTCCTGAACCTGATTCACCGGAAATTGCGATAATATATTTGTCTTTTTTGTTTTTTAAAATTTCTTCAACAATCCCGGCTGCTACCTTCCGGTGCTTGTCCTCGATCAATAAAACATCTTCGAGCATGTTTTCGTTTTTAAGTTTTTAATTTTTCAAGATTTTTATCGTTCGCACGGGTGAACGGATTATTTGTAGACGTTGAATTTATTCATTGTCAGCCAAATCAAACAAATATTTTAAATTATAATTCATTATTTTCTGTTTGCCCCCGGAATAAATTCCAGGTCTATTTTAGACCGTCCCGATGGGACGGCCAGGGATATTGTTGTATTGTCATCCCCAGAGATATCTTTCTTCATATGAAACCCCATTTTCCTTAAGTAATTCAATATATTCATCTTCAAAAGATAGGGTTTTGTGGTGTTCTTTTTGGTTTTTGATGTAAGCAATAATACTTTTTAAATTTGATTGAGCAACACTGAAAACACCATAACCTACCTGCCATTCAAAACCGGAAATTTCATCAAGATTGCTATTCATCCAAAAAGAAGAAGCTCCTTTAATTTGTTGAATTGCTTTAGCAATGGTTATGGTTGCAGGCAAAGAAACTAAAACATGAGCATGGTTCTCTGTGCCATTGATAATGACAGGAATTAAGTTATTTGATTTTGCTACACCAGCCATATATTTCCAAAGTTCATTCTCGATCTGTGAATTGATAAGGGAATCTCTGTTTTTTGTACTAAAAACGTAATGAACAAAAACTTGTAAATATGAATTAGCCATAGTTATTATGTTTGTTGGATTTCTTTACAATTGTAAAAATTCTTCTTGCTTTCTTTGCCGTCCCGTAGGGACGGTTTATTTGCAGGCCATGAATTTATTCATGGTTTAACAATTATTTCTTTCCACCAAAATCTCTTTATTTGCTTTTAATGACACTTCTTTATCAAAAGCTTTGATTTTTAC
>CAZGZO010000029.1:0-4720 GCA_964529695.1 uncultured Lentimicrobiaceae bacterium | reverse complement strand
AAATCTCTTTATTTGCTTTTAATGACACTTCTTTATCAAAAGCTTTGATTTTTACATCTTTGTCGGCTTGAACTGTTACCTGTTCATTGTTTACCGAGAAAGAATAAGATACATTTTTGAAGTTCATCCGGAAATTCAGGTTTTTCCAGGTTTCTGGTAAAGATGGGGTAATCTCCAGGTTTTCCTTCCTAAGCTGGATTCCTGCATAGGTTGAAAGCGCAATCAAAATAGTTCCGGCCATCACACCGGCATGAATACCTTCCCCGGTTGTCCCTCCCTGAATATCGTTGTAATCGCTGGAAAGTGCGTCGGAATATAATTCCCAGCTTAATGATTTATCGCCAGTCATCTGAGCAAGCTGGGCATGAACCACACGGCTCAATGTGGAGCCATGAGAAGTCCGTTTCAGATAGTAATCCAGGTTTTTCTGGAGGTAATCTTTCGGTAATTTGTAACCCATTTCTGCCAAAAGAGCATCTACTTCTTCCTTATTCAGGTTGTAAAATGTCATAAGCATATCAGCCTGCTTAGCCACTTTGTATTCATCAGCAGATTTTCCTTCTGCTTTCAGCAAGCGGTCCATGCGGTAAACATTTCCGTATTTCTGACGGTAATGATCCCAATCCAGTTCTTTCAGCTCGAAATAGCCGTCATATTGAGCAATGATCCCATCTTCCGAAATAACAAGTCTTAGCTTTTTGCGAACATCCTGCCAGTGTTTTACTTCTTCTTCATTCATTTTAAGAAGCTGGAATAAATCAGTCCTGGCTTTGGAATTCATCCTCGACAGCAAATTATCGGCCGTTTTAAACAACCAGGCTACCATGATGTTGGTGTAAGCATTATCTGTTAATCCACCTTCTTCAGTATCAGCATATTTCTCATGAAACTCGTCAGGTCCCATTACGCCGGGGATGCTGTAACGCTGTTTTTTCTCTTTCCACTGTGTTTTGCTTTCCCAAAAGCGGCAAATTTCCAGTAACATTTCCATACCATACTGTTCCATGAACTCCATGTCCTGGGTAATATGAAAATATTCCCAAACATCATAAGCCACAGCGAGTGAAATGTGCCTTTGCAGGGAAGAATGATCAGGACCCCATTCGCCGGAAACGGGATTTAAATGAACTACCTGCGTTTCTTCGCTTCCGTCACTTCCACTTTGCCAGGGATACATAGCACCTTTGAAACCGTATTCTTTGGCATATTCACGGGCTTTATCCAACCTGCGGTAGCGATACATGAGCAGTGAACGTGCTGTTTTAGGGTAGTGTATGTCGAAAAAGGGTAAGATAAACAGCTCATCCCAGAAAATGTGACCACGGTAGGCTTCACCATGAAGACCCCGGGCTGTTACGCTGGCATCCAGGTCTTTATTATTCTTTGAGGCGGAAATCAACAGATGATATAGATGAAGGCGGAGTAATTTCTGAGAAAGCCGGTCGCCTTCCAAACGAATATCAATTTCATCCCATACCTTTTGTCTTTCTTCAACGGAATCACACAATAAATCTTCATAAGTCCCGGCTATACTGGCGAGACCCAAGGCCTCTGTCATGGCGTACTGTTCTTCTTTGGTTGTGAAAATAGCTACTGCTTTTTCCATCTCCAGGCTTTCACCAGCTACAACTTCGTGCTCTAAAATAGAATAAACAACGCCGTCATCGGTCGTGTGGGCAATTTCAGTTTCAATTTCCTTTCCATTCCTTTTTACGCTGATTCTCGAAGCTTCGCAGATATCAATATTAGATTGATTGGTTCTGACCTTTAACCAGGATAGATTTCTTTCTCCACCCTGGTCAATCGGTTGCAAATGTTTGGAAGCTAAATCTTTGTACCGTTCTACGCCTTCATTTTGAATGGCTCCGTCCAATGCCGTGCAAATACTGATGGTTCCCGAATAATTAATTGGAGTTATCTTATAACGCAGCGCAGCCATATGCGGCTGGTTCATACTGCTGAAGCGCTCCGATTCTATCAGACTGATATTTCCTTCTTCATCCTTGATGGTCATTTCACGAGAAAGAACACCTGTTTTAAAATCAAGACTACGGAGAATAGAAAGAATCTCTACCTTGTTGATATCTACCCACAGACCGTCATCAATTTTAAATCTTACTCTGGACCACTGGGGACAATTAACAAAATCTTCATTTGAAATGTCACGCTCCTGAATTTTGGTAATCAGTCGATTATAAACACCGGCAACGTAAGTTCCGGGATAATTTATTTTGTTAGCGACGGATTCTTCCATAGAACCACGCGTACCAAAGAAACCATTTCCTATGGCCAGTAAGGCTTCACGAGAGCGTTCTTTTTTCGGGTCGTAATCATGATATTCGAGTTTCCAGTTGTCTTCTTCAAGACTCTGTTGGAACCACTCTTCAACATCATTCATGTCGATTTCTTCCATGTCGGTAACTACAATGTCAGCACCGCTCTTTCTGAGTTCTGCCATATTATCCTCTCGGGCAATACCCAGAACAAATCCGAAATTACCATTCTTTCCTGCAGCTACTCCGGAACTGGCATCTTCAACAACCACCGATTTGTGTGGATCTGCGCCCAGGTTTTTAGCTGCTGTCAGAAAAATATCGGGAGCAGGTTTTCCATTCAGACCTAATTCCACAGAAACAACACCGTCTACCCGGGTTTCAACCAGACTGTCAAGACCGGCTGCCTTTAAAACTGCTTCACAGTTTTTGCTTGAAGAAGCAACTCCAACTCGTACTCCCGATTCTTTCAGCGCTTTCATAAAAGCTACAGTGGATGGGTAAACTTCCACGCCTTCAGTTGACAATACTTCATTAAATGCTGCATTCTTTTTGTTCCCCAATCCACAGACGGTTTCTTCTTCAGGGCCGTCTTCAGGGCTTCCGAGAGGAAGATCAATGTTCCGTGATTCGAGAAAACTTTTTACTCCGTCGTAACGTGGTTTTCCATCCACAAAGGCCAGATAATCTGTTTGTGTAAATTCTTTAAATGGCTCATTGTGAGTTGTTTCCCTGCTCTTAAGATAATCGTCAAACATCTTCTTCCAGGCGTGGCTATGGACAGTAGCCGTTTTGGTAATGACTCCATCCAGGTCAAAGACCACAGAGTCAAAGGTGTATTGAGACATAACGTGTGCTTTTTGTTTTTTGTTACATGCAAAGGTGATAATATTTTCCAACAGTTTTTGGAAGTTAAGTTTATGTTAATGGTTCATTTCTCATTTTTTATGGAAATTTTTGGTCAATTCCCTATCGCAAACGAGTGAAATAATTTACACTTTTCAGAATTAATTGAAAAAATAGACTTAGTCTACATTGTACTTCGTGTAAATCTATTTAAGATTGTTGTTTGATTTTCCTTAAAAATATTGGTGCTTAGTGTAAAAAATACGCTTTTTATTTGCGATAAAATGGCCTGAAATTTGGCCTTTAGGCGGAAAAGAAAAAAATGAAGATTGGTTCTTTTTGCAAAGAAAAACTAGATGAAAAATAGCGAAACGCCGATCACGCTGATAACTGCCCCAGCGATTTCTATCAGGTTTACTTTTTGTTTATATAAAATGACAGATGGAACGATAATGAAAACGGGTACCATTGCCATGATAGTTGCTGCAATGCCTGTATTTACATTCTGAACTGCAAGCAAAGAAAAGGAAACTCCTAAAAAAGGACCGAAAAAAGAACCTGTTGTAATACCCTTTAATGCCAGACCATTTTTGAAAGCGATACCTACATGGTTCCATTTTCTTAAAAAAGTAATGACCAATGTAAAACCAATGGCTCCCACAATAACCCGAATCTGGTTTGCTGCAAACGCATTGTAACTTCCCATACCATACTTACTCAGGACAATACCTCCACCTTGTCCCAGGGCGGCTAAAAATCCAAAAATCAATCCCCGCAAAGGATATTTTAATTTGATTTTATCCTGGCCGTTGGGTTTATTCCAAATAGTGATCGCAATCCCTGTAACTACAAGGACCATACCGGCTAATGCCTTTAGCGTCATCGTCTCTCCTAAAAAAATCCATCCCAGGAAAGCAGCAAACGGCGGTGCCAGCGTCATAAGTAGCATACCCATGCGCGAGCCGATGAGCGGATAACAAGAGAACAGGAAATAATCACCCAGAATAAAACCGATAACTCCGGATAAGCCCAGCCAAACCCAGTTATGAAGTGTAGCATCTACCGGGAAGATTAAACCGCGAACGAAGTAGCCAAGAAAGCTTAAAAAAATAAAAGCCAGCCACAACCTGATAAAATTCACGCCAAAAACCCCTACACGGCGGGTGGCACCTTCAAAAGCCAATGCCGAAACCGTCCAAAAAATAGCGGTACCCAATGCGTAAAGTTCTCCCAGGTGCGGATGTGTCATGGCGATTTTGTGAAGCCGCAAATATAGAAATTTATGCTTTGAAAGCTGGTTTTAATTAGAATCTTTATAAATAAAAATTTGATGGGGATTAATTGGAAGTTCAAAGAAATCCAAATGTTTTTTAAAAAATTAGAATATTGGTAATCCGCTTATAATTATTCTGTTACATTGATTATGCCTTTTCCTTTATTCAGGAATTTTCCAATTACATTTGCTTCTTTCAACCCGGCTTTCTTTAGGGATTCCAGATATTTGCCGGCATCTTTTTCAGGAAGTGCCACCAAAAGTCCTCCTGAAGTCTGTGCATCACAAAGCAAGAGTTGTTGGGTGCGTGAAAGATTTCCAAAATCAA
>CAZGZO010000028.1:3058-18820 GCA_964529695.1 uncultured Lentimicrobiaceae bacterium | reverse complement strand
TTTGTTCACAATCCCGATGAAATCATTCACGAGGAAGTAGCTCTTTACAAGGTTAGAACTACAGCTCTGATGAAAAAAGCTAATCTTGAGGAAATTGTAAGGGAAAATGGAGCGCGTATTCTGGAAATCACACCTGAATATGCGGTAATTGAATGCACAGGTCATAAAGCCGAAACCAGCATTCTTTTTGAAAAGTTACGCCCTTATGGAATTTTACAATTTGCTCGTTCGGGACGTGTGGCGATTACAAAACAAATTAAAGAACTGGTTCAGTATCTGGAAGAGATGGATGCAGCCAGCAATCAATAATGAAATTAATAGAAACTTTAAAAATAAAAACAGTAAAAATGGCAAAAATTAATTTTGGTGGTGTTGTAGAAAATGTAGCCACCCGCGAAGAATTCACACTCGAAAAAGCAAGAGAAGTCCTTAAGGATGAAACTATTGCTGTTCTTGGATATGGTGTTCAGGGACCTGGTCAGTCTTTGAACCTGAAAGACAATGGTTTCAACGTCATCGTCGGACAAAGAAAAGGTTCAGCAAGTTGGGACAAAGCAGTTAATGACGGTTGGGTTCCCGGAAAGGATCTTTTTGAAATTGAAGAAGCCTGTGAGAAAGCAACAATTATTCAGTACCTGCTTTCTGATGCAGGGCAAATTGCAGCTTGGCCTACCGTGAAAAAGCATCTGACACCTGGTAAGGCCCTTTATTTTTCACATGGTTTTGGAGTCACTTTCAACGATCAAACAGGAATAATACCTCCGAAAGATGTTGACGTGATTTTGATTGCGCCTAAAGGTTCAGGTACTTCCTTAAGAAGGCTTTTTGTTGCAGGAAAAGGAATCAATTCAAGCTATGCCATTTACCAGGACGCTACTGGAAAAGCTAAGGAAAGAGTTTTTGCCCTTGGAATTGGCGTTGGTTCAGGTTACCTTTTTGAAACAGATTTCAAAAAGGAAGTTTACAGTGACCTTACCGGTGAAAGAGGTGTTTTGATGGGCGCCATTGCTGGAGTTATGGAAGCGCAATACAATAAACTGCGTTCAAAAGGACACTCTCCTTCGGAAGCTTTTAACGAAACTGTGGAAGAGCTGACACAAAGTCTACTGCCCCTGGTAGGAGAAAACGGAATGGATTGGATGTATGCTAATACATCAACCACTGCCCAAAGAGGTGCTTTGGACTGGAAAAATAAATTCAGAGATGCAGTAGCTCCTGTTTTTGATGATTTGTATGATAGTGTTTCATCCGGAAATGAAGCCCGTATTACAATTGAAGCGAACCGTCAACCCGATTACCGGGAAAAATTGGGCGAAGAGCTTAGAGAAATTCGTGAATCAGAAATGTGGCAAACAGGAGCAACAGTGAGAAAACTGCGTCCTGAAAACGGATAAATCTTCTCGTAATTTAGTTTATTGCCGGGTTGTCGAAAGGGAACCCGGCTTTTTTTGTTTTGCACTGATAAAGAATCAGATGCGGTAATGACAAAATTCTCAGAACTTTCCTTCAACGGTTTGGGTCATTTCATGAATAGCTTTATATTTGCTACATAGAATAATATTCCAATAAAAAATCTCGAGAGTTTTATTCATTTGATACACAAGATAAAGCAACGGTCATGAAATACAAAAGAATTTTACTGAAATTAAGTGGCGAAGCCTTAATGGGAAAACAAAATTATGGCATCGACCCGGAAACCCTCACAGCTTATTGCAGTGAAGTTGTAACCATCGTTAAGCAAAATATCCAGACAGCAATTGTAATTGGCGGAGGAAATATTTTCCGTGGTTTGCAAGGGGCAACCAACGGTTTTGACCGTGTTCAGGGAGATTATATGGGAATGATGGCCACTGTAATTAATTCTATGGCTTTGCAGGGGGAACTGGAAAAACAAGGACTCAAAGTAAAATTACTTTCAGGACTTTTCGTGGACCCAATCACTGAATCAATCAGCGGACATAAAGCAATTGAATATCTCAAAGAAGGTTATGTGGTTATTCTGGCCGGCGGCACAGGTAATCCGTTTTTCACTACCGATACAGCTGCTGCTTTGCGCGCTGTTGAAATTCATGCGGAAGTTTTATTGAAAGGAACACGCGTTGATGGTGTTTACACTGCCGATCCCGAAAAAGTACCAACAGCCACAAAATATCCAAATCTTACTTTTGATGAGGCTTATGAGAAAAACCTTAAAATCATGGATTTGACTGCTTTCACGCTGTGTAAAGAAAACGATCTTCCTATTTTGGTTTTTGATATGAATAAACCGGGGAATCTTCAAAAAGTAGTTTCCGGTGAAGAAATTGGAACACTGGTTACAAAGTAATTCCCGAAGTAAATAGTAAATAAAGTCTTCTACGTATTCCGCCAGAAGCTCTTCCAGGTTTGTAATCTGGAAGGTTTTGAGTCAAAGGATTTCGTATCCGAATGAGCTCAATTATACTATAAAACTTCCCTTTATTCCTCAATATGCGCGGCATAATTTCTCCACTTCTCAATTACCTGCTGCATATCATCAGGTAGTGAGGAATCGAAAAACAATTTTTTCTTGGTTGTAGGATGCACAAATCCCAGTGTTTTAGCATGAAGGGCCTGACGTGGTAATATTTTAAAGCAATTTTGTACAAATTGCTTGTATTTTGTAAAAGTTGTTCCTTTTATAATTTGATCACCACCGTAACGTTCGTCGTTGAATAACGGGTGTTTTATATACCTAAAGTGGGCCCTGATTTGATGCGTGCGCCCTGTTTCAAGACGACATTCAACCAGCGTTACATAACCCAGACGCTCCAAAACTTTATAATGGCTTACAGCTGATTTCCCGTAAGAGCCGTCTGCAAAAACAGTCATTTGCCTTCGATCTTTAGGATGACGGCCCACATGTCCTTCGATGGTTCCTTCTTCTTCATCAAAATCGCCCCAAGCGATGGCCTGATAAACACGATCTACATTATGATCGAAAAATTGTTTAGCCAATGCTGTCTGCGCCATTTCATTTTTGGCAACTAATAGAAGACCACTGGTATCTTTATCAATCCGGTGAACCAAATACCCAAATCCGTTTTCCACATCCTGACTTCCCTTTTTTTCAAAATATCCCGCCAGGGCATTGAGCAAGGTTCCCGAATAATTGGCATGTGCCGGATGCACTACCATTCCTGCTTGCTTGTTAATGACGACGACATCGTCATCTTCATAAACAATTTCCAGCGGAATATCTTCAGGTAATATGTCAGTTACTCTTGGAGGATGGGGCAGGACAATAGAAATAACATCATTAGGCCTTACCTTGTAATTTGGCTTTACAGCAGATTCATTCACTAAAACGTTTCCTGCTTTAGCAGCATTTTGGATTTTATTGCGTGATACATTGATGATTCTGTTAAACAGGAATTTATCAATGCGTAAAGGTGTCTGTCCCGGGTCCACAACAATCCGGTGATGTTCATATAATTCCTGATTTTCTTCGCGTTCTTCTTCTAAAATATTTTCCATGAGAATTATTTTCTTACAATTAACCGGACACTATAAATTTTGTTCTGAGTATAAATCCGTGCAATATAAAAGCCATTAGCCAAATATTGCGTGGATAGATAGTTTTGGGCAAGCTCTTGTTGACTCACCAAATTTCCCAGCAGATTATAAACTTCCACCCTGACAGGTTCTCCTGCATCAATTTTAATGCCTGAAAATGAAATTCCATTAATTGCAGGATTTGGATAGGCCTTGACAATATTTTCATTTATAGCTTGATAATTTTCTGTTCCCAATACAATATTACTTTTCCCAATCACCGGCCGAATCATCAATGCTCCTTGAAAGCTGGTTTGATACCAGTTGTTGTTGGTATAATAAAAAATGTCTTTTTGCGCATCGTCGTTGGCGTCGAAACCTATATTCACATTCTCTTGTTGTTGTTGCAGGCCCACGTAAAATACTCCTGAAAGTAAAACGGGCTTACTCAGTTTATAGGTGTGAAATCCATATAAATCGGGACTCCATTGTACCTGCTGGTTATCTTGTTCATAAATTATATCTCCAGGTTTGCCATTGTTATCACTCCAAACCATCAGGTTGAAATAAATTAAATTGTTGCTGGCCTGCGGCTTGTTAAAGTAAATTTGAATGGCAGTCAGCGAATCGGGCGTATTCATTTTGAACTTGCAGGCAACCATCGCGCCTGCCGGTTCAATGCCATATCCTTGTTCCGGTGTCCCGTCATCATAAGAAAAATAGTTATAAAACAATTGTTTGTAAACCATGGAATCTGCTTGTATTGCACTGTTTGCCGGGTCGGAAATATATTGTTTTATAAGATAAGAAGCTGTGTCCTGATGATAATCCAGCGAAAATAAACTGTTCACCTTAGGACAGGCTTGTGCAGCGGATTCAGTGGAGTTACAATCTTCAAATCCAAATCCTGAAAACGGCTGCAAAGTATTCGTTCCACCGTTGTATGAATAGGAAAAACTGCCGCCTTCCTGATTGACTGTGTATTTGTAATGGCCTGAATGCGAAACCTTATCGAGATTGGCAATATAGACATGAAATGTAGGATTGGTAGAATTGGTAGGATCTGCCCGATACTGCGCGTATGGCATAGATGTGTAGTGTTTTATGAAGGATGGATAAGTTCCCGAAAAAGTAAGTTTCCTGTAAGTCGTGTCCCCTGCAGAACGGTTTGAATTCAGATATACAAAATCTACGTTCCATTCATCTGTATTGGTTTTCCATGAGGGCGTATTGTTGCTTGCGATGCTCACATAATTAAAAAACCGAAACTGAAAAGCTTTATAAAAGAGTTCAGAATCCCGAAGAGGAATCATCACTTGCACGAAATTTTTCCCATAAAGCTGTTGAAAAGTTTGGAGATCCATGCCGGGAGTTTTCCAAACCCTTTTCCAAACATAAGTTGGTTGCCAACTGGAGTCGTTAGCCTGATAGGTTGAGTCTCCCGTGGGGTATTTAAATTCCAGGACCAGCGAATCATTCGTTTCAGGTGCATTTCCAACACCCTGAGGTTGATAGTAAAAGCTTAGGTAAACGGAATCGGCTGGAGAAAGTGCTTTTTTTGAAGAAGATGAAATAAGTGAATCAAGTCGGATGGGTTGCGAGGTTAGTATATCAGCAACAGATGGGGTGGAAGTGGCAGTTGAATAAACGTTACCTGTAGAATCCAAAGCATCAAAAGTGACTACACCGCGGTCGGGTGGTAGATAACAGAAAGCGTTATTAACAAAAGCAGATTTTCCGATCCATTTAGAGGAATCGGGATATACTGACGCATTTTTAAAATCATCGAAAAAAGGAAGCTGATGAGGTACTTTATTTTCTTCGGAAGCTTTTTGTGATTTGTAATGCCTTTGCCATTGCTGATAACGCCGGACAATCTGTTGGTTAGTGCTCAAACCTGAAAGTCGCTCCTGAGCCTGTAGAGAAAGCCCTGAAAGCATCAGCAGCATGATGATAAAGCAGATTTTATTGCAACGTATCATGAGGTGGAGTTCGATTTACTTTGCTGGTATCTACAGCAATGGAATCAACAGCTGTAGAGTCGATTGCAGTAGAATCTACTTCTGTAGTGTCAGTAATTTGCTTGATATAACTCTGGAAATCAAAATTCTCATCCGATCGGTACCAAATGGTAATTGAGTCGCCGGCATTCATCAAAGAGTTTGTAAGTTCTGAAGGATCGGTTTTGTAAACCCGGGCATGAGCTGTGTCATTGCCGTCCAGAAAATATTCTTTTCCGACGTTAAGAGATGCCATATGTAGCGCATAATGAGCTGCTTGTGGTTTTTTACCGATGATAAACGGAATCGGTATCTGGCTGGGATTATTGCCTTTGCCTACTATAAGTGTGATGGAGGTCCCTTTCGGGATTTTAGTTCCAGGATCTATAGGTAGGCTATCCCTATACACATACTGATCAATCACAGCATTTTTTGCAAAATAATCCACATAATTTAAAGTAGCTACAGGAAGTCCCTTTTCGTCTAATGTTACAAGAGCCTGCCGCAAAGAAAGGTTTTTTAAATTAGGCATTTCCACCATCTCGGGTCTCTTAGCAACCACAGTTAAATAAATATTTCTACCCTGTTTTACTTCAGAACCTGGCAAAGGATTTTGCATGATAATCGAACCGGGAGCCTGTTTTTGATCGTACATAGAATCAATAACATTCAATGTGAAATACTGGTTGTAGTGTTCTTTTATCAGTTCCTGTTCTGTTTTTCCCTTAAAATCAGGTACAAGATAAACTTCACCATGCCTTGTGTACCATGCTAATGATTGCAATACACCCCACGCAAGGACAATGGTCAGAACAATAGCAATCAAAACCTGAAGATAAAAATTTCTTTTCCCTAAAAAATAAAAGAAGCCCATGGTTGAATTATTAATCCGTCAAAGTGTGAAAAATCGCTTTAAATTTTAACTTTGTTCTTTAAATCCAAAATCAAAATACGGCTGTGGCTCTGAAATGTTGTTCAATTTTATATGTTGACTCAGTAAAGCCCGCCGGTGAAAACATTAGCTTACAAAGGTAAAAATTATTGGTTTTGCACATGAAAAACATTGCTGTAGTATGTGGAGGAAATTCCGGGGAGTATGAGATTTCCATGGCAAGCGCAAAAGTGGTTGCCCGAAATTTAGATTCGTCAAAATATGTGCCTTATCTAATTGAAATAAAGGGTAAAGAATGGAGTTGTGTGCAGAAAGACGGAACAAAATATCCTCTTGATAAATCTGATTTTAGTTTGACGATCCATGGCGAGAAGATAATATTTGATGCGGTTTTCAATGCCATTCATGGTTCACCGGGCGAAGATGGAAAACTTTTGGGCTATTTGGATATGCTGGAAATTCCCTATTCATCCTGCGGGGCGGACGTGTCGGCGCTTAGTTTCAATAAATTTATGTTTAACCATTTTGTGCATGACTTCGGTGTGAAAACTGCCCGATTTTATTCATTTATAATGGGCGAATCTATTGACAAAGATGAGGTTATTGGGGACCTGGGGCTTCCCATGTTTATTAAACCAGCTTCCAGTGGTTCCAGCGTTGGAGTGACCAAAGTGAAAACCGAAGATGAGTTCGACCAGGCCGTTGAAAATGCTTTTAGTGCAGGAGACCGAATTTTAATTGAAGAATTCCTGGGTGGAAGAGAGCTGTGCTGCGGTGTGATAAACCGTGGTAAAGAAGTGCTGGTTTTTCCGATTACGGAAATTGTTCCGAAAAACGAATTCTTTGATTATGAATCCAAGTATTCAGGAGAGTCCCTTGAAATTACTCCTGCTGATATTCCTGAACAAATTAGTACTGATGTTAAGGCCTTATCCTCTTTTCTTTACAGGAAGCTGGATTGCAGGGGCTTCGTAAGGTTCGATTACATTGCCACGGAAACCGATCTTTATATTCTTGAGTTGAATACCATTCCGGGAATTACACAAGCCAGTATTCTTCCTCAGCAGGCACGTGAATTCGGATTGACGGATAAAGAATTATATACCATAGTGATTGACAACCTTTTTGATTATTAATTTGGATCTGTGAAAAAGCAGCGTTCATTCATAGCATCTTTCCGGCTGATAAACGTAGTTGACCTGATTACGATTGCCTATCTATTAATTACGGGGATCATAATTGCCTATAATTATTCAGTACTTATTGATTTCAGTTCCCATCTTCTGGTGCGTTTGGGCGTTTTCCTGCTTATAGGATTGATCCTTTACGCACAATCCAGGAGCAGTCATAAATGGATTGAATTGGTGCACTGGATTTATCCTTTGTTGTTATTGGCCTATCTTTTCAAGGAAACGGCGTATTTGAATCATTTGTTTTATCAACACTACCTGGATGGGTGGCTGGTAAATTCTGAAAAGGCGATATTCGGCTATCTTCCGTCTATTGTTTTTTCCAAAAACTTCCCGGAAACATGGTTCAGCGAGCTGATGAACTTCAGCTATTTCTCCTATTATTTCATGACAATCGGCATGGCATTGTTGTTCTTTTTTAAGTATCAAAAAGAAATGGAACAGGTAATTTTCATCATCCTGACTTCATTTTTTGTTTATTATTTGTTCTTTATTTTCTTCCCAACAGAAGGTCCGGTTTATTTTTTACAAGCTCCATTGAATGAACAGCTGCATTCAGGAATTTTCAGCCAACTTGTTAACCTGGCCGATCGTATTGGTGATGGACGCACCGGCGCATTTCCCAGTTCACATGTTGGAATGGCGGTTATTTATGTCATGCTTACCTATAAAAAGTTTCCAAAGCTTTTTTGGTTGGTTACCTTCATGGCCATCCTGATATGTTTTGCAACCGTTTACATTAAGGCACATTATTTTCTTGATGCCGCGGGGGGAGTCATTTCTGCTCCTTTGATTTATTTCTTAAGTAAATGGTTGTATAACAAGGCTTTAAATCTTAAAGAAAAATCATTTGAGATTGTTATTTAATCGTTATTGATGAATTTTTAAGAAAATCTGGAAGGGATTTTTCCAAAAACATTCATATTCGTTTTTTTATTTAGAAATATATTCCTTTAATTTGTCCCCCTTTAGATAAAAAAACAGAAAATGAAAGGTCAAAGACAAACCATTATTGTTGGAACCGGCAAATATATCCCTACTCAGGTAATTCCAAACAGTTATTTTCTTGATTTCAAATTTTATAATGAAAACGGTGAGTTCTTTGAAAATGATCCGCAGGACATCATAGAAAAATTCGAGAAAATAACCGGGATTAAGGAAAGGCGCTGGATTACTGATGATTTGGTAGCTTCTGACTTAGGATATTTTGCAGCCAAAGATGCGCTGGAATCTTCCGGGATTGATCCGGAAAGTCTGGATTATATAATTTTCGCACATAATTTTGGAGATGTTCCAGCTTCTAACAGACACACCGATCAGGTACCTACACTGGCATCACGGGTAAAACATAAACTGGCAATTGAGAATCCAAAAACAATAGCTTATGATCTTCCTTTCGGATGTCCTGGTTGGGTTCAGGGAATGATTCAGGCTAATTATTATCTGAAATCAGGCGATGCAAACCGGGCATTGGTCATAGGTTGCGACACACTTTCCCGTATTTGTGATCCGCATGATCGTGATAGCATGATTTATGCCGACGGTGCAGGTGCTACCTTGATTGAAGCCGTTGAAAGCGAAGCCGAGGTTGGTATTATTTCTCACAGCATGCGCTCAGATACTGTTGAACACGCTTTTGAGCTTTGGATGGATAGTTCTAATAACCCGAAATATACAGGTAACGAGGTTTATTTGAAAATGTATGGTAGAAAACTATACAATTATGCGTTGACCCATGTACCTGGAACGGTAAAAGAAAGTATTGATAAAGCCGGCCTTTCTATTGAAGACATCGATAAAATCCTCATTCACCAGGCTAATGAAAAGATGGACGAAGCCATTGTTCAGCGCCTGTTTAAATTGTATGGGCACCGCTCTTTCCCCAGAGAAAAAATGCCTATGACCATTTCCTGGTTGGGAAACAGTTCGGTTGCAACGGTACCCACTCTGCTCGATATTATCCGTAAAGGGGAAATGGAAGGACAGAAGTTTATCCCGGGAAGCTATATCGTTTTTGCTTCTGTTGGTGCAGGTATGAATATCAATTCCATCGTTTATAAAATTCCTGAATAGTATTTTGGCACAATCTATTCTCGTTTTGAGAATAGATAGCACCAATTAATGTATTCATTTTTATTCTTGTATTTTATTGTTTTACAATAAAGTATGATGTGAATTCATGTTTGCATAATGCAAATTTTCCTGTGAATTTTAATAATTAGAAAAATTTAAGCAACTTGATCTTTGATATTAAAATTTAGGTATTTTTCGCCGCTAAATTCGAAATATCTAAATTATTAAATATCAGTCGATAGTGAGAACTGTATTAATAAGTTTGCTTTTGTGGGTCAGTACCACCGGCGCTTTTGCCCAGACCCTGAAGGTTGAAAAGCTCTCCTCCAAAAAGTTTGGGACTTTAAGTATTTACAAACCCGCCAATCCCGGGGAAATTGTCTTCTTTATAAGCGGGGATGCAGGTTGGAAATATGGAGTGGTTGACATGGCAAAGGCATTGGCCAAAAAGGGAGCTCTGGTGGTAGGAATTGATATCAGACATTACTGGAATTCCGTCCAGGAATCCAAAGAGCATTGTGTTTACATTTCAGAGGATTTTGAAGCGTTGAGTCGCTATCTGCAAAACAAGTTCGGATTTGATGCTTATCATAATCCCATCCTGGCAGGATATTCCTCCGGAGCAACTTTGGCTTATATGCTGATGGCAGAGGCCCCTGATGGTACCTATAAGGGAGGAATTGCCCTGGGCTTTTGTCCGGGTTTCAGCACCAAAAAGAAAATTTGTGAAGGCAGTGGATTGCATTATGCACCAACCGATAAGCCGGGTCAGTTTGTGGCTTTACCCCGAAAGGATATGAATACACCATTCTACGTGCTGGATGGGGATTTTGATCATGTCTGCCCGCCACATTCCTATGGCAAATTTATGGATTCCCTACACTGTGGCAAATTGATTGAGCTAACTGATGTTGGCCATGGCTTTACAAAGCCAAAGGATTGGATGCCACAATTTTTAGTTGCCTATAATGATATTGTGAATCCGGTTACCATTAAAAAATATTCATCGGACTATCCCCTGGAAATTGTTAATTCCAATAGTAATCCTGATATGCCATTGATATTCAGTATTTCAGGAGATGGTGGATGGAAGGGGTTTATTCATGGCCTTAGTAATGATCTTTCCAAACAAGGTATTCCAACAGTTGGACTGGATGCACTTTCCTATTTCTGGAAGATGAAAACAAAAGCTCAGGTCACTTCCGATATAAGCACGATAATTCTTCATTATCTGAAGGAATGGCATAGAAAATCTTTTATCCTGTTGGGATATTCTTTCGGTGCAGATGTAATTCCTTTTGTGGTGAACCGGATGCCTGAAGAGATCAAAAACAAACTGGATATGGTAGTTTTGCTTTCGCCGGATTCACATGCCGATTTCGAGTTTCATTTTGCCAGCTGGTTTGATCATTCCAGTGCCCAGGCTTATCCGGTGTTGCCTGAACTGAAAAGAATGCAACATGTTCATACACTTGTTTTTTATGGTCAGCAGGAAAAAGACCATTTAGCTTTTGAACTTCCAAAAGAGTTTAAAGAAGACTTTGTTGCAGGTGGACATGGTTATGAAAACAATCATAAAAAGATTTCGCAGGTGATTATTAAAACATTCCAATATTTTAAAAATCAAAATCTCTGAAAGACAATTTGTTAAGATGCAGTAGATTTTAAATAGCTTCCTCTTTTTGATTTCTTAATATTTTAACCCTGAATTACAAAGCAATTTTTTTAATTTTGAACAACTAGGATTTTAAAAATAATCAAGTTGTTTTTATAATAAAGACCTTTTTTGAATAGAAAATCCCGTTTTTCATGAATTTGATTCCAGTGAAAAAATATATCCCCAACTTTTTAAAACATGGAGTAAAACCAGATTTAAAAAGTAATACAAAAATTATTGCCCAGTTTGCATTGACTTCGCTTTTTATAGCGCTTGGTGTTATTTTCATTAAGAACGAGCATTCTGAAATAATCAATGTCAAAGATGTTCTTATCTCGTCAAAAATAGTCTGGATACTGGCCGGTATTATATCCACCATAGTTTATATTTTTCTTCAGGGACAGATGTACGTTTATTCTTTTTCTTCTGTCAGACTGAAAGTTACTTTGGGTGATGCCACCCGGCTTTTTATAAAAAGGAATTTTGTAAGTGTATTTTTACCCGCAGGTGGCGTTTCTTCTCTGGCATTTTTTACAAGTTCTATCACGAATAAGTCCATTAAGAAGTCGCAGATTCATTTTGCATCAACTATTTATGGTTTTGTAGGAATACTTACAGTAGTTATTGTAGCCATACCGGCACTGATTTATTCCAATTTCAGTGGTGGTTCTTTTGGCGCCAGTGAGTGGTATGCATTGTTGTCCATCCTCGTTTTGATGGTGGCGCTGATTGCTATTTTCCGGTCCATTCGAAAAAAAGGATATTTCTTTTCTTTGTTAATTCGTTTTGCGCCTGAAGCTGAAGCTTTTATCAATGATTTGGATGAACATCAAATTGATAACCGGCAGTTTCTGCTCACAATAATCACTTCAATCATTATAGAATTTGTCGGAATTGCCCAGGTTTACATTGCCATGATGGCGCTTGGCCTGGAGCCTTCATTACCGGCGGCTCTGATGGGCTACATTATTTCTGTGGTATTCCTAATCATCTCACCATTTTTGAGAGGCCTCGGGCCCGTTGAGGTTTCCATGACTTACATTTTAATACAGTTTGGTTTCTCAAGCGTAGAGGCTATCGCTGTTACGTTGCTGTACCGCTTTTTTGAATTCTGGCTTCCGTTGGCTGCCGGCGCTTTGGTTTTCGTTTCCAAAGTGAACAAGTTCTTGTTTCGCATAATTCCGTCGTTGTTCCTGGTGTTGCTGGGCGTTTTTAATATTATTTCCGTGTTAACGCCGGCCGTTCATTCACGCATGACGCTTTTGAAGAGCTTTTTACCACCACAATTCCTATATACATCTGATTTTCTGGTAATCTTTGCTGGTCTGTTTTCGCTTGTCACCGCGGCTTATATGCTAAAAGGACTAAAAACTGCCTGGTGGTTTGCCCTGTTTTTAAGTATTTTGTCCTTTGCGGGGAATCTTTTTAAAGGCATACACTATGATGAGGCCCTTTTTGCACTTTTTGTGGTAATAACTTTGATTGCAACGCGCAAGCAATACATCATTAAGTCTGATCGTAAACTGAAGAATGTGGGAATACTTACCGCCCTCCTGGTGACACTGGCGGTTTTTATATATGGAATTCTTGGATTTTATCTACTTGATAAAAAGCACTTTAATATTGATTTTAGTTTTCTGGAGTCAATGAAATATACTTTGCAAAACTATTTTCTGATTCGGAGCGAAACCTTGATTCCACACGATCGCTTTGCTAAGTTTTTCCTGTTTTCTATAAATGCCAGTGGCTTTTTGTCTATTACCTTTTTGATTTACACTTTCATCAGGTCGTTTATTCCGCATAAAAATGTTTCGGATGAGGAATTTGCTGAAGCAGAACAACTAATTCATTCTTATGGTAGTTCGGCGCTGGATTATTTTAAAACTTACAGCGATAAATTGCTTTTCTTTTCACAAAGCAGGAAAGCATTTTTGTCGTATCGTATATCCGGGCATTTTGCTGTGGTTCTGGAGGATCCGGTCGCTGAAAACAAAGCGGAGATGAGCCTTTGTATCGAAGAATTTGATAAATATTGTCACCAGAACGGATTGGCCAATATTTATTATCGCGTGCCTGGCGATTCCCTGGATGTTTATACTCAATTAAATAAGAAAACCATGTTTATCGGGCAGGAAGCTGTTGTGGATTTGGAGTCATTTAAAATGTCAGGTAACAGCAAAAAATCGTTGCGCAATGCTTTGAACAAGATAAAAGGCAGCGGTTATAAAACAACCGTACACATGCCACCGGTAAAAGAAGGTGTGGTTCAAAAGCTGAAACTAGTCAGCGATGAATGGCTCGAAGATACGGGAAGGAAAGAAATTGTTTTCTCACAGGGTTTATTTGATTGGGAACAAATTAAAAATCAGGAGATTATTACTGTTGAAAGTGAAGAGGAAAAAATTGTAGCTTTTCTGAATGTCATTCCTGACACGGTAAAAAATGAAACCACCTATGATTTGATGCGGAAAACCAAAGATGCTCCCAATGGTGTGATGGACTTTATTTTGATTGCTCTTTTTGAACATGCCAAAGAACGGGGCTATCGCTATGTAAACATGGGATTTGCACCTATCAGCCAGGAAAACGAAACTAAGACTTTCCCGGAAAGGGCGGTTAAATTTGCTTATAACCGACTGAAAGCTTTATCGCAGCACAGAGGTATCAGGAGCTACAAACAGAAATTCGATCCCAAGTGGAGTGACCGCTATCTTATCTTCGATCTGGATTATGACCTGTTTCAGGTTCCTACAGTCCTGGCAAAAGTGATTAAGGCTGAAGGATAAATGGAACCTTGGACAGTAATGAATATTATGATGTATTCCGGAGCTTCGGACAATTGTTTGACTATCGTAAACCCATCGTCTCTTATTTTTTTACCATTTTCTGCAAATCATCCGGATAACGGCTTCCCTGAATTTCAATCCTTGAAGCAGCTGTGTCGATTTCTTTCAGCTCATCAGCAGTAAACTCAATGGCGGAAGCACCAAGGTTTTCCTCCAGACGATGCAATTTTGTGGTTCCCGGAATTGGAACAATCCATGACTTTTGTGCCAGCAGCCAACCCAGGGCAATTTGTGCGGGAGTTGCATTTTTCCTTTTTGCAATTTTTTCAATCAATGCAACCAAAGCCAAATTTGCTTTTCGTGCTTCAGGCGTGAAACGGGGCAGGGTCATCCGAAAATCATTGCTATCAAATTTTGTGTTTTCGTCCATTTTTCCGGTTAAGAATCCACGACCCAAGGGACTAAAAGGTACAAATCCAATGCCCAATTCTTCCACCATAGGTAAAATTTCTTTTTCTGGTTCACGCCACCAAAGGGAATATTCACTTTGCAGGGCAGTCACGGGTTGTTCAGCATGGGCGCGACGAATGGCTTCCACTCCGGCTTCTGAAAGTCCGAAATGTCTCACTTTTCCTTCCTGAATCAAATCTTTTACGGTTCCGGCAACATCTTCCATGGGAATTTGTGGATCCACACGATGCTGATAAAACAGGTCGATAGTTTCCGTCTGAAGTCTTTTCAGGGAAGCTTCTGCAACTTCTCGGATGTGTTTGGGATGGCTGTCAACTCCATTCCACCGCTTTTTCCCCGTAGGATCAATCTTAAATCCGAATTTGGTGGCAATAACCACTAGATTGCGAAGCGGTTTTAATGCTTTCCCAACCAGCTCTTCGTTGATGTAGGGACCGTAAACTTCTGCTGTATCGAAAAACGTAACACCCTTTTCTACTGCGGTTCTAAGAAGAGAAATCATTTCTTTTTTGTCCTTGGGAGGTCCATAAGAAAAACTCATTCCCATGCAACCTAGGCCCAATGTGGAAACTTCCAAACCACTTTTCCCGAGTTTGCGTTTTTGAATTTTTGTTGACATGATATTGTGATTTAAATTTCTCTTACAAAGATATTTGGTCTTAGGCTTCCCTGTTTCCTAAAAAGTGATAAAATATAAGATTCAAATATTTTAAGGTTTTCATTGTTCAGGTTTTAATTTTCAAGGGTTAAAGTTAGAACAAGTTTTGAAATCGGTTTCCGCTATTTTAACTGTTTTATTTTTTGTAAAAACCAGATAATCCCATAGGGTCGTGCCAATATTAGCTCGCACCTACGGCGCTATTTATAGTTTAATATTTGTTTTTACAAACAGTTCGCCTCTTTGAGGTTGGAAACGTTCACGGTCAATTTGTAATTGGATAAGATGCGGGGTTTTTCATTTAAATGGAAATGAGGAAAAGCCGTCATACAATCAAAATAAACAACTGGAAAATAATGAAATGGAGAAAAGTTATGGAATCAGTTAGCGGTATTTTCCCTGTTTCATAGGATTGGCAAAAAAACAGATAGTCCCGTATGGATTGCCAATATTAGCTCACACCTACTGCGCTATTTATAGTTTAATATTTGTTTTTACAAACAGTTCGCCTCTTTGAGGTTG
>CAZGZO010000028.1:0-2958 GCA_964529695.1 uncultured Lentimicrobiaceae bacterium | reverse complement strand
AAGTTATGGAATCAGTTAGCGGTATTTTCCCTGTTTCATAGGATTGGCAAAAAAAACAGATAGTCCCGTAGGGATAATCTGTTTGTAGCATTCAGTTCAGTTTTTGTTAGCTCCGCTAGGAGCGATCTGTTTTAATCCATTCGAATAAATATTTCCTATCATATTCAATACCAAACCGCTCTAAAAATTCTAAATATTCCTTTTGAAAGGTTTCCTTTTTGTGATGTTCCTCCTGATTTGATATGTATTTTATCACGCGGTCAATCTGACTTTTTGAATATGAAAAAGCACCGTAACCTTCCTGCCATGAAAATTTGCCTCTTACCCATCGGTTATCAGATATAAATTTTGATGAACCGGCTTTTATATCCCTGACCAGATCTGCAATTGATAGGCTTGGTTTTAATCCTACCAATAGGTGGATGTGGTCCGGCATTGCAAAAACAGATAGAAGCTTTTGTCCTCTGTTGGTTACTATTCCGGTGATGTATTTGTGTAATTCTTCACGGTTTTGCCGTTTAATCAGGTTTTGGCGTCCTTTTACCGTAAAAACAATTTGGATATAAATTTGCGAATAGGTATTGGCCATAATTGTTAGTTCGCACCTACGGCGCTAATTTGGTTTTAAAAATTATTCTATAGACAGCTCGCCTCTACGAGGCTTCCCTGTTCCCCATTTATAAAAACATCTCGTCTTCTTGAGGATGAAAAAGTATCCTCGCAATTGGAAATTAAAGGCATCAGGTTTTTCATTTGACTGGATAAAATTAGGAAAAGCCCCAATACAATCAAAATCTATAACCGGAAAAATAATTATCTAAAGTCGGGAAAAGTTTGAAATCCATTACCGGAATTTTCTGTTTCATTGCGTTAGAAAAAACGGATTATCCCACAAGGATAACCTTTTTGTAACATTCTTGAATATATATCTGCGGATAGGTATTGGCCATAATTGTTAGTTCGCACCTATGGCGCTAATTTGGTTTTAAAAATTATTCTATAGACAGCTCGCCTCTACGAGGCTTCCCTGTTCCCCATTTATAAAAACATCTCGTCTTCTTGAGGATGAAAAAGTATCCTCGCAATTGGAAATTAAAGGCATCAGGTTTTTCATTTGACTGGATAAAATTAGGAAAAGCCCCAATACAATCAAAATCTATAACCGGAAAAATAATTATCTAAAGTCGGGAAAAGTTTGAAATCCATTACCGGAATTTTCTGTTTCATTGCGTTAGAAAAAACGGATCATCCCGAAGGGATAACCTATTTATAGCATTCAGTTAAATGTTTGTTAGCTCCGTTAGGAGCGACACCTAAACCTATGCGGGATTAACCCCCTGTAATCCTTAGCATCTCACGCTTCAGCATCTTTTTATTTTCCGGATCAGAAGAGGAATGGCCGGAGATGGTGATGTTTAAAGTGGAATTATTCAATCCGGAATGTAGCCGGAAAGCTTGAACAGGGGGACAAATAAAATCGAACCGCCCTTGGACAATCGTTGTTGGGATGTCTTTGATTTTATGCACGTTTTTCATGATAAAATCTTCCGAAAGGAAGCATCTGTTTTTGATATAATAAGCTTCCAGGATGGCCATTGATTTGTAAGACAGTGTGTTCAGTAAATCGTCAGTTTCTTCAATTTTCCGGATGGTGTAAAACGACATTTCATAACGGGCCCATTCGTAGGCAAACTTGTTACTTACCTTCTCATCTTTCGAAAGCATTTGTTGCAAATAAAAATCCACAGGCCTTTCCCCGTCTTTTACCAGGTCGGAAAAACGATTCCAAACATCCGGGAAAAATTCTTTAATGCCACCACCAACATAATGCCCGATGCCATAATCGTTGGCCAGCCAGATACCTCTTAAAATCAGTCCAGAAACACGTTCAGGGTGATGAATGGCATAAACCAGTGCCAGCGTGCTTCCCCACGAACCGCCAAATACATAAACTTTGCCAAAATTCAGCTTATCCAGAACAAGGTTGATGTCTTTGATGAGATGTTGCGTGGTGTTATTTTCAACAGAACCAAATGGTTTGCTTCGCGAAGTTCCCCGTTGATCGAAGAAAAGCACATTGTACCTTCTCTTATCGAAAAAATCTTTATCGCTATCAGAAAATCCTGCACCCGGTCCGCCGTGCAGAAACAAAACCGGAATTCCTTTAGGATTTCCATAAAGTTCGTAATACAATTCATGCCCGTCGCCTACCGGGATGTATCCCATTTCATAGGATTCAATATTTTTTGATGCTGCCATTGTTTTTTTAGGCCGAAATTAAGATTATTTACCGGAAAGTGTCGTATTAATTGCTGAATTCATAATTTTTGAGTTAACAAAGAAATGAATGTGATTTTAATCAATCCGTTGAAGAAATATTTATCACACTGTAATATTTGCAAAATTCAGTCGTCTATAGTAAATTGCACTAGATTAATTTAGCCACAGTTATGAAGGCATTGAAATTTATTACAGGATATCTTTTTCTGATATTTATTTTAAGCAGTTGCATGCGTCCACGCCTGAACTTCACCGAGGCAGTTACCCATTTTGATAAAAATACAAAAGGTACTACCGCTTTGTTTTTTTACCCGGCTGTTATCAATACTTTGAATCTAACTCATGATTCTACCTTTGCAGATGCCACAAAAAATATTCAGAAAATAGAAATCGTGAAGTTATCCAGAGATTCCATTCCGCGTGCCCTGGCTGATACACTTACAGACAACCTGAAAAGTGAGAAATTCGTTGTACTGATGGAAATGATCCGGGATGGCTCACAAATTAATTTATTTGTAAAAAAACATAATGGCAAAGCTGATCATTTTGTTGCGGTTGTTTACAGCCCGAAAAGCATGATCGCTGTTGACCTTTTGGGAGAGATTCCTTTAAAATATATTCCGGAAATCCTAAGTAGTAAAAATCTGACATTTAGTGGTTTTGAAACTGTGTTGAACG
>CAZGZO010000027.1:0-19096 GCA_964529695.1 uncultured Lentimicrobiaceae bacterium | reverse complement strand
TGAGTTTTGGTATTTGTTTGTTTTTGGGTTTTGATGTTTGGAATTTATCTGGAACCAATTCCTTGTATTTACCACCCACTCACGAATCACCACCCACAACTCACAATTTTTAACTTAAAATTGTTGGAAACTCTATAAAACAAGTCTTGAAATCCGGTACGTTTGCCCCTATCTTTACGGAAATAGAAGTGAATCGTTCTTTAAAACAGATAATATGCCTGCCAAGCGAGATAACAAACAGAAGAAGATTTTTGTACTGGATACTTCGGTGATTCTTTACAACCATAATGCCATTAATAATTTCCAGGATAATGATGTGGCCATTCCGATAACGGTTCTTGAGGAGCTGGACAATTTCAAAAAGGGTAACGACAATAAAAATTTCGAGGCCCGGGAATTTATCCGTTTCCTTGACGGGGTTTCGGGGAAGACTGCCATCACACAGTGGCGCCGGTTAAATGGTCCGGAAAAGGGAAGTTTTCGGGTCATTATGAATGAAAAAAGCAAGAAGGATGCCCGAGGGGTTTTTGGTGATGATAAACCGGACCATCGCATTCTGAATGCGGCACTCAAACTCAAAGAAGAGCATTCGGACAAAAAAGTCATTTTAGTCAGCAAAGACATCAACCTGAGGTTAAAGGCTAAAGCACTGAACCTTCAGGCAGAAGATTTTGAAACGGGTAAAATCAAAAATATTGATACCCTTTATACCGGGAAAAGCACTGTTCAGCAGGTAGAAAATCAATTGGTTGAAAAACTTTATTCCGAAGGTTTTTTCGAACTGGACGAGTTGGGCATTGAACAGCCGGTAGCCAATCATTACTTTATTTTGAAGAGTGAAAAAGCTTCCGCTTTGGCTTACTATAACCCGATCACAAACCGCATTGAAAGAGTTGAGAAACGAGCTGTTTCCCGGATTATGCCGCGTAATGCCGAACAGGTGTTTGCGCTTCACGCGATTATGAATCCTGATGTAAAACTTGTAACTTTACAAGGTGTTGCAGGCACAGGTAAAACTTTGCTTTCTTTGGCCGGAGCTTGGGAACAAAGGAGAAATTTCAAGCAGATTTACCTGGCTCGTCCCATTGTTCCATTGAGCAATAAAGATATTGGTTATCTGCCGGGTGACATCCGCTCTAAAATCAATCCTTATATGGAGCCGTTGTGGGATAATCTGAAATTCATTCAAAATCAGTTTGGGGAGCAGGATAAGGAATACTCGCGCATTAATGATGCGATTGAAAGTGAAAAACTAATGATTACGCCGCTGGCTTATATTCGCGGCCGAAGTATTTCCAATGTGATTTTCATCGTGGATGAAGCCCAGAACCTGACACCGCATGAAATAAAAACCATCATCACTCGTGCCGGGGAAAACACCAAGATCATCTTTACCGGAGACATTTATCAGATTGATACGCCCTATCTGGACTCGCAATCCAATGGTTTGTCGGTACTGATTGACAGAATCAAACAAAACAACTTATACGCACATATCCGGTTGGAAAAAGGGGAACGTTCGGAGTTGGCTAATCTGGCTAATGAGTTGCTTTGATTTTTTTACCACAAAGGGACTCAAAGGGCAGCACAAAGAGACACAAAGGTAATTTGTGTTTTTGATGGAAACAACCATTCATTTCTAACCGAAAATGAAATCAATTCCTTCGTGTTCCTTCGTGAATAGCCTTAGTGGCCTTCGTGGTTAGCAACAGTCTTCATCATTTTCTTAATGGATTGAAAATGGGGTTTAATGATTCCTTTTTCTGTAATAATACCTGTGATGTATTTGGCAGGTGTTACATCAAAAGCAGGATTTAAGGCCGGGGAGCCCGGCGAGGCAACCTGTACTTTTATCATATTGCCGTTTGCATCGGGTCCGGTTTGATACAGGACTTCATCCTGCGAACGTTCTTCGATGGGGATTTCTTTACCATTAGCACAGCTCAAATCGAATGTGGAACTAGGTGCCGCAACATAAAACGGGACGCCGAATTCTTTGGCAAGTATAGCCCTGCCCAACGTTCCGACTTTGTTGGCTGTATCGCCATTAGAAGCTATCCTATCAGCTCCGACGATTACCATATCTATTTTTTTCTGTGCCATCAGGGAAGCTGCTGCATTGTCGGGGATAATCACATGTGGAATTCCGTCATTTTTCAGCTCCCAGGCTGTAAGACGAGCTCCCTGTCCACGCGGCCTTGTTTCATCTACATAAACAAAAACTTCTTTACCCTGCCGTTTGGCAAGATAAACAGGAGCCAGAGCAGTACCATAATCTACAAAAGCCAGCCAACCTGCATTGCAATGGGTCAGTACGTTGGTTTTTGATTTGAAAAGTTCGCTTCCGTAAGTACCGATAGCCCTGGAGGATTCCATATCTTCAAGAGCCACCTTATTTGCTTCTATCACAGCATTTTCAGGACTTATCAAACCGGCTTGATACACTCTGTCTACGGCATAAAAAAGATTCCTGGCTGTTGGACGCGTGTTTTCAATATCCTGTTTTGCCTCTCTTATCAGCACTGATTTTTCTTTGGATTGTGAAAGCAAAAACGCCTGTGCCATAGCATAACCGGCAGCAGCACCGATGGCTCCGGCACCACGAACAACCATGTCGGTGATGGACATACAGGTTTCCCAATAGGATTTACATTCATGAATTTTGAATTCAAAAGGAAGCAGGTTTTGCTGAATCAGAAAAACAGAACTTCCTTCCATCCATACCGTTTGATAAGATTTTCCTTCTACCAGCATGTTGAACTGTTTATTTTTACAAGATTATATAAAGGTTTTCGAAGAAACGGGAAAAGTTATCCTGTTTCAATATTTATAAAGCTTCCAATTGTTTTAATGATGTCCAGGTCATGAGTCCTGTTCCAATTTCAATGGCCTTTTCATCTACATCGAAATGGGGCGTATGCAATCCGGAGGTAATTCCTCGTTCTGTATTAGCCACTCCCAATCTGTAAAAACAGGCCGGAACACGCTGGGCAAAGCTGGCAAAGTCTTCAGCCGTCATCCTCAAATCCAAATCGACAACATTTTCCTTTCCTAAAAATTCTTGAGCAGCCTGCTTGGCGATACTTGTAATTTCAGGATTGTTTTCAAGGAAAGGATAGCCATAATCAATCACCACTTCACATTCCAAACCCTGGGTTTTTGCAACCAGCGTTGCCGTTTCCCTGATGAGCTCATGGGCCCGCCTGCGCCAGGTTTCGTTAAAAGTCCTGAATGTGCCACGCACCACAACTTCCGATGGAATTACATTATGTGCTCCGTCTGCCACTACCTTCCCAAAAGTCAGGACGGTTGGAATGGCTGGAGGTGCCTTCCGGCTTGCTATTTTTTGCATAGCAACAATAATCTCAGCAGCTGCCAGTACCGTATCGTTCGTTTTATCCGGCATAGCTCCGTGGCCACCTTTCCCCCGAATAAAGAGATTAATTTCATCCGCAGAAGCCATATACATACCCGGACGGAATCCCACTTTTCCAACTTCAAGCTCAGGATATACGTGTTGTGCTATCATGGTATCCGGTGTCGGATTTTCCAGCACACCAGCTTCGATCATTTTGATAGCACCACCGGGCAATTTTTCTTCTGCCGGCTGAAATATGAATTTGATGGTTCCTTCAAAAGAATCCTTCAGTGAATTCAAAATTTTGACTGTCCCCAAAAGACAGGTAGTATGAACATCATGTCCACAGGCATGCATCACGCCTGTATTCAATGACTTATACGGAACCTGATTTTTCTCAGTAATGGGAAGCGCATCAATATCGGCTCGTAAGGCCAGTACTTTTTTATCCGGGTTTTTACCCTTTATCAATCCTACGATTCCGTTTCCACCGATATCTGTTTGGTGTTCTATGTTCCAGGATTTCAACAATCCGGAAATATATTTTGCTGTTTTATCTTCTTTAAAACTTAGTTCAGGATGGGCATGAATATACCGCCTGATATCAACCAATTCCCCATGAAGGGAAGCTGCTTGTTTCTTAATATTCTCTGTTAAAATCAAATTGCGAAGTGTTTATGAAACAAAAATAAACATAATCGTCAAACAGGAATGATGTGGATAATCCATATTTGAATACTTTTGCAGTATGGAAAGCAAACGACAGGAACGCATACAAAAACTTTTGCAACAGGAACTGAGCATCATTTTCCAACGGGAGATGGGGTCTGTTACACAAAAAGCAATGGTTACCGTAACCAAAGTTTATGTGACCCCGGATTTGGGTCAGGCCAGAGTTTACCTGAGTCTTTTCGCCACAAAAGACAAAGAGGCACTGATGAACGAAATTGTGAAGCACACCTCAACCGTGCGTGGTAAACTCGGGACAAGAATCAGGCACCAATTACGTGTAGTTCCTGAACTCCAGTTTCATGAAGATGATTCGCTGGACTATATCGACCGCATTGATTCTCTGTTAGATGAATAATCAATATGTTGATGAAGATTATCAAAACAATGTGAAAGCCTTTCGTTTACAAAATAAACCCACTTAAAAGATACTACATGCAATACGATCCGATAAAACGCAAACTGGGGCTCTTTTTTAATATGACTCCTGCTTTCAGGAAACTGTTTTACAGACTTCTGGATATGTTGTTGTTGCGTTCATGGCATATTCGCCGGGCGCTGAAACAATGGGAACAAGATCGGCAGGGTGTTCAGTTTGTACTGGACGCCGGCTCAGGTTTTGGGCAGTATGATTACTACATTGGAAGCAGGCATCGCGATTGGAAAGTTAAAGGTGTCGATGTTAAGGAAGAGCAGATTGAAGACTGTAATAATTTCTTTCAGAAAATCGGCTTAAAGAATGTACATTTTGCAGAAGCTGATCTCACTAAATTCTCTGAACCGGAGGCTTACGATTTGGTTCTTTGCGTGGATGTAATGGAACACATCGAGGAAGATGAAAAAGTGCTTCGAAATTATTATCAGGCATTGAAAACAGGAGGCATGCTGCTCATTTCAACACCTTCTGACCAGGGCGGTTCTGATGTGCATCATCATGATCATGATGAAGGAGAACCTGGTGAACATTCTTTCATTGACGAGCATGTGCGTGATGGTTATGGAATTGAAGAAATTAGTGAGAAGATGAAGCGGGCCGGATTTTCACGTACGGAAGTCTATTATCAGTATGGCCCGTCGGGAAAACTGGCATGGAAACTGAGCATGAAGTTTCCTATTATCATGCTAAATACCAGCTATTTATTCTTTATTATTTTACCTTTTTATTACCTGATAACTTATCCATTTTCTCTCATCCTGAATTATGTGGATGTGAAACGCAAGCATAAAACCGGCACAGGGCTGGTGGCCAAAGCCTGGAAGTAGGAAGAATTTTATGCAAAATACCCGTCAGACATCATAAAAGGCCTTTGGCGTTCATTGTATTCAGAATAATATCTGCAGTTTGTTCCTTCGTGAAAGAAACTCTGTTGATGGTCAGGTCGAAGCAAACATCCTGAATTTTTTTGTCACAAAACCGTTCCAGGAAAAGCACTCTTTTTCGGTCGGATTCTATAACATATTCCTCGACCTGCTCGCGGGGCATATTTCTTTTTTTCATCAAGTTCTCGACCCTCCAATCCAAAGGAGCCACTAAACGAATGTGCAATCCATCCGGTATACCAGCTGTAGTAACTACTCCGGCCCTGCCAATAATAATGACATTGCCCTTTTTGGCTTCATATCTGATTACGTCTGTGATCGTTCCCCGGATTTTTCTATCGCTTACATAATAACGCATGGACAAAGATTTGATAACTTCATCCATAATTGTACCTCGCGACGTGATGAAATCATGATTCAGCTTTTGCCGTTCAAAATGCAATTTCTCGGCAGACTTGTCCAGAATTTCTTTGTTGATCATATGCCAATTCTGACCTCCTTTGCGGAAAATTTTGATCAGTTCGGCAGCAATTTCTGTGGCTTCACAACCTGTTTGACGGGAAATTGTAAGAAAAGATCCTGTCTTCTTTGGTTGGCTTACTTGCCCATAATACCGCTGGGACAAATAATCTAATAAATTGGTAGACATAACTTTTCTTTTTCTAATATAGTTTACGATTTTACCGGCCTAAAGTTGCCTTTTAAAGCCGGTTTTTTCAGGATATTAGAAATGAATTTTATGATAATCATAGGTCTGATTATCGCGGAAACCTCTGATTTTTGCTGCCAATCGGATAAACAATTTTAAATCATTCTTATTCAGCCAGTTTAAAGCCTCTTCCTTTTCATGAACAGCATCTACAAACACGATTAAGAAATCATAGTTGTATTTTTTAAGCCACTCATAAGCATCTTTTTTATTGTCGATGGCCTCATCCAGAACAGCCAGGTGGGGAAATTTATTTTTCAGTAACCAGTCCTGAGCTTCATAACTACCTCTGATGGCACTGCTGAGGGCTGCCAGCTCAGGATAACCGTTGTGCAAAAGCCAATTCAAAAATGCACCGTCCGTTTCGGTAAATGTTTCGCCAAAGGCAAGCAGAACTTTTGGAGGATATTGGAGCATTTCCGGTTAATTTTTATGAACGATTGTTCTGTAATGTTATGAAATACAAAGGTACGACAAATCTGGTCGTAAGTGAAGTTTCAAATTCCAATATAGTACTACAATAAAAAGTCATGGATAATAAATATTAATGCAACTTTCTCTTTGTCCCGTAGGGACAAGTTAAATTTTAGTCCATGAATTAATTCATGGACATGGAGGAATTGGTGAAAGAATATTTACACTGAATTGAGGTTGCCCGGGAGTTAACTCCCGGTTTATAAATCAAAAATCCTTATGGGATTTCCTCTTTTATTTCAATTAAAGAATTACTTTCCCTGTTTCAATCTGGGAAATTAACGGTAACAAAAAAAAGGGCATAGAGAAACATCTCCACACCCTTTCCTTTTCTAAAATAAATATTTAGTATCTGTCAACACAGTTCAGGTCTTTGAAAGCCTGAATTAGTCTTTCGCGCATAGAAACTTCGGCTTCACGAAGCCATTTGCGTGGATCATAATATTTTTTGTTTGGAGAATCTTCTCCTTCAGGATTACCAATTTGTCCCTGCAGGTAATCGTGGCTTTTGGCCTCATACTTACGAACACCGTCCCAGAATGCCCACTGTGTATCTGTATCAATATTCATTTTTACCACACCATAGGTGACAGCTTCAGCAATTTTTTCAGGCTCAGAACCTGAACCACCATGAAACACAAAGTTTACAGGATTGGCTTCTGTATTATGTTTTTTCTGGATAAACTCCTGAGAATTATGCAGAATAACTGGTTCCAGTTTCACATTACCAGGTTTGTAAACACCATGGACATTTCCAAAAGCAGCAGCGATGGTAAAACGGGGGCTGATGGAGAGTAGCTCTTCATAAGCATGGTTTACTTCTTCAGGCTGGGTGTAGAGGCTTGAGTTTTCAACCTCAGAATTGTCAACACCATCTTCTTCACCACCAGTGATTCCCAATTCAATTTCCAATGTCATTCCCATCTTTTTCATCCGTTCCAGAATTCGTTTGGAGGTTGTCAGATTCTCTTCAAGCGGTTCGGCAGACAAATCGATCATATGAGAACTGAAAAGTGGTTTCCCGTTTGCTTCAAAGTATTTTTCTCCTTCGCCAAGCAAACCTTCTACCCAAGGCAACAGCTTTTTAGCACAGTGATCAGTATGTAATATTACCGGGACTCCATAATACTCAGCCATAGCATGCACATGAAGAGCTCCAGCTACAGAACCTGCAATGGAGGCTTTTTGGTCATCGTTGGATATTCCTTTGCCGGCGTAAAAAGCGCCCCCTCCATTGGAGAATTGAATGATAATCGGGGAGTTTATTTCCCGGGCTGCTTCCAAAGCTGCATTAACGGAATCTGAGCTTACCACATTAACTGCAGGAATGGCAAACCCTTCTTCTTTGGCAACTTTAAAAATATATTGCACATCATCGCCGGTAACAACACCCGGTTTAATTTTGTCTGAAATTTTTGTTGACATAGTTTTCCTTTATTTATAATATTACTTCGTTAACAAAATTACACAAAAATGGCAGGAGAATCTTCCGGTAAACACACAAAACACACGGTTCTGTTACAAACATTTCAGTGTCTTTCCGATTAGGCTTTAGCAAACGTTTGAAACCTATTCAATCTTTTCATATTTTTTGGATTTCTTATAAACTTTTCTTACCCAGATAGGCAAAATAACAACACCCATGAATAGGTAGGGGTAATAAGAAATAAGTCGCCAGAATATGGCTAAAGTGGCTCCCCAGGAAGCTCCGGGAATAAAATCGCTAAGGAATTCGACAAAAATATACTCGGCAATACCACTACCGCCCGGAGTTGGACTGATGAGTAAAATTATCCACATGGTAAGCTGGCGGCCATAAATCAAAAACTGATCATGGAAGTTATGAGATTGTACAAAAAACGCCATCAGTAAGAAGTTAGCCACCCAATATCTACCCGTCCACGAAAAAATGGTAGCAAGCATACTCTTGATCCAGTAAACAACGGGCTTCTTCCTGATAATCTTTGACGTTTGAATCAACTGGTTGGCAGATTTCCTTGTTTGCATCCGCCATCTTCTTAATAACGGGAACAAAAACACCCAGGACACCAATCTTTTTAAAACATAAGGATTGATAAATAAAGCATAAGCCAGTACCAATGTGTACAGAAAGATAATGCCATAACCAATATAGAAGCCATAGACAATATCTGCGTAATGGTCAGCTCCAGGAGGAAAAATATGATTCCCATAAAAAAGATATACTAGCGGGACCGAAAGGATAAAAAACACCTCATCCAAAAAAATTGCTGTCAGTACGACTGCTGTGCTGCGCCCAACGCTCACTCCTTCTTTATGCAGAAAAAAGATAGCAGGCGCAGTCCCACCTACCACGGAGGGCGATACCGCGGAGCTAAATTCCCATAAAATAATAATATTAAAAGCCTGTTTCCAATTCAGCTTAGAATCGGTTAAAACAATGATACGATACATGTAGGCGACATCGCGTACCACCATCATGAGAATGGCAATACCAATGAAGAGAATCGTATGCCATGTAAATTGAACAAAACTAAACGCCTCTTTATCAAAATTGCGATACAACAGCCAGGCACTAACAGCAACACCAATCAAAATGGGGAGAATGATCCTGGAGGGCCTGAGATGTTTGATAATTTTATCCAAAATCGTAATTCTTTAAGTTTTAGAGCAGGGAAATATTTTTCACAGTGTTTAGGTTAAAAACCACTGCAATCACATATCAATTAATAACATACAAATATAAATAAAGAACAGGTACCCGCCCTCACAAAAATAAAAATACGCCATTTTGACATGTTATCATTTTGAAACATGTCAAAATGTCTCTATACTATTTCAATATTTCATATTTCAAACGATGGTATGAGATTTGACAAAAGAAAGAGCAAATGCAAATAAAAATAAACATTAAATAATAGGAGATAAAATCATGAACTTAGTAAGAATTAATCGTTATCCCGTTTTCAACGATTTGATGGAAAACTTTGAAAGAAATTTATTTGGCGGATTAAAAGAAGCCGAGGGTGATGTTCCAGCTGTGAACATTAAAGACCAAAAGGACCAATACACCATCGAATTTGCTGCTCCGGGCTTGAAGAAAGAGGATTTCAAGGTCGATTTGGACAATTATGTATTGACAGTCTCTTCAGAAAAGAAAGAGGAAAAGGAAGAAAAAGAGAACAACTATTCCAGAAGGGAGTTTGTTTACAACAGCTTCAACCGCTCGTTTACTTTGCCAAGAACTGTGGACATTGACAAAATCAAAGCAGATTATTCCAACGGAATTTTAGCTATCTCAATTCCTAAAAAGGAAGAAGAAATGAAACTGAACCGTCAGATTGAAATTTCGTAAACAAAAAGAAATCTTGTATGCACAAAAACCTGGCGAGTTGTCCAGGTTTTGTGTTTTCTCACTTTTCCCGCATAAAACACTACCAGCAGCAGGCTATCCATCCGGAAAATTTCAGAGATAAAAAAAAGCCGTCCATTAATTTATCTGAACGGCTTAATTTCATATATCAACTTTTCACCTACTCAGGCTGAAAACCTTTAGCTTTTAAGGTAGAATAATTGATCTTTAGTGCATTGGACTTACGTAACTGCTGCTTCACATCAGTTACAATACCCATTTTAGTATTCTTATCAACTTTCAGAGCAAAAGTAATCAAGTTACGCACAGCTTCATTTCTAGCTTGACGTGCTTTAGCTACAAATTCAGGAATTTGTCCTGCAGTAGCAAAAGCATCATTCAACTGAATACGTGATTTGGTACCTAACTCTTTATTTGAAGGTTCACCTATATAAATATAGCTTACCAACGACTTTTTCTGGAGCTTCTGTACCTGTGTTGCTGATGGCAGATGCACAGTAACAAGTGGCGAATTTGTACGCATTGATACAGAAACCATAAAGAAGAACAATAATATGAAGATAATATCAGGCAATGAAGCCGTACTTATCGCGGGAACTTCTTTATTAGACTTCGATGTTTTAAATTTTGCCATATTAATTATTCCCTCCTACATTTTCAGGTTCAGCCTCTGAAATTCTCACAGGAACCAATTTATCGATAAGGTTGATTTTATTTTTTGCAACCAAATCTGTATACTTCACCCCGAAATACTTAAGCGAAGCTTGATTCTTCATCTCATTAAAAGCCTTCGCCAACTGATCCTGAACCCTAATATACATATTATAAGAAGTCCCGCGGTCGTTCTTCAAAGACACGATTCCTTTTGTCATTAAAACTTTTTTACCCAACTCAGGGAAATACTCTTCTTTCGTTTCAGGATAATTAGGATTGTTAGGATGAATGCTCATAAAATCTTCCACTGCATTGGCCAAAGTACTCAAACTTCCAGGCTTCCCGTTTACCAGCAAAAAATCATGGCTGTTGACAAGTATCTGCATTACATTACGTTTATTTACATCCACCTTAGCGGTTTTATTTTTAACCGGCGGAGGCAAAATTCTAGTAATACCCGTATCTACGTTCATGGTTGTTGTCACTAGAAAGAAAATCAACAACAAAAACGCAATATCGGCCATGGAACCGGCGTTAATTTCCGGTACTTTTCTTTTAGCCATACTATTTAAAGATTTTTATTACTGCAGAATACAAGATTGCTATAACAGACAATATAAGGGTAATATATACAACATATAAGCCCATACCTACCAACCTTGATACTTCAGCAGTAGTGTGATTTTTTTCTAAATAAAGTGCACTAAATGAATTGCCGGCTAAGGCATAAGATATGACTACGACGACAATTAAAGCACCTGCACTTATTAACATTTTCTTAAGATTCTGCGGGTTCTTGACTATTGTGTAAACAGGGGTTACAATCAGCACTATAATGGAAATGATGAAATAGAAGGTGCCAATATAAAGAGCGGTACTTGATCCTGTTCCCGTTCCTCCATCTCCTCCCCATGAACCTAATCCATGCGCGTAAAATAAGACGCCTGTTAACGCTCCGACAAACATCAGCCCATACAGAATCCATTTGGTTATGTCAGCTACTTTATCTTTCATAATAAATTATCTTTTGTAATGTTGAGCAACCAGGTCGACAAAAGCAATGGAAGTATCTTCCATATCGCTTACCAGGGTGTCTATTTTAGAAATAATGTAATTGTAGAAGATCTGCAAAATAATTGCCACAATCAGTCCAAACACGGTTGTCAGCAAAGCGATTTGAATACCACTTGCGACAACTGTAGGGCTAATTTCTCCAGCAGCAGCAATATCTTGGAATGCCTTAACCATCCCGATAACAGTTCCCAAGAATCCCAACATAGGAGCCAGAGCTATAAACAACGAAATCCAGCTTACCCCATTTTCGAGTCGTCCGGTTACGACACTACCGTATGCGATAATTGATTTTTCAACATCTTCCAGACCGTTATCATAACGGCTCAGCCCTTCAGCAAAAATTGCGGCAACTGGACCACGTGTATTACGGCAAATTTCTCTGGCCTGTTCCACATTCCCACCATTAAGGGCATCTTCAACCTGCCGAAGTAATTTCTTTGAGTTGATGGAAGCCATACTCAAATAAATAACACGCTCAATAGCAATGGCCAGACCGAAAATCAGAGTCAACAAAATAGAGGCCATAAATGCAGGACCCCCCGTGATAAACTCCTCCTTTAACGTTTGATGAAACGATTTAGGTTGTGCAGCCGCAGTAGTCGCAGTTTTTGAAACAGCAGCAGTTGTATCGGCAGCAGTTGTATCGTTTGTAGCACTAGTTGTATCTTTAGTGACAACAGTTGCTTTTTTTGCTGCTGCATCCTGGGCATAAACAACGTTAGAAAACCCTAAGCTCAACATTGCAGCAATTGAAAATAATGCAATTAATTTTTTCATGATGATTAAAAATTGATTAAGACGATTTTACATTTTCTGATTGGTTACAAAAATATAAATTAATTTAATTGACCAACTTATTTGTAATTATTTTACGATTTCTCTGAAAATTTGGTCGAAACCAAAAATAATTTTCAAGTAGTTTGGCGGAGAGAGCGGGATTCGAACCCGCGGTACGCTTTTGGCGCACACACGCTTTCCAGGCGTGCCTCTTCAGCCACTCGAGCACCTCTCCTGATCCATTTTAGGAGGCCAAAAGTAAAAAAATTATCTTACACAATCGTTATTTCTCCTCTCAATGAAGAATTCATATGCGTTATAAATTGTTCCTTGCTTAGGTTTCTTCCTAATAGATACATTATCTTTGACAACATGGCCTCTGTTGTGCTGTCGTATCCATTTAAAACACCGATATTTCTGAGTGCTAACGAGGTTTCGTATTTACCCATGTCCACAGCTCCTGCCATGCACTGTGTAACATCTACCACCATTATCCCTGAATCAATACATTGTTTAATTGCATCGATAAACCACGGTTCGGTGGGTGCATTGCCGGCCCCAAAAGTTTCGAGAATAATAGCCCTTTGATTGGGAACAGCAAGCGCTGCCAAAACAAATTCTTTCGAAATTCCCGGAAACAGTTTTAGAAGTCCCACCCGGGAGTCAAGTTTCTTGTGAACTTTCAGTTTTTTGCCGTTGTGTTTAAAAATATTGTGTTGATTAAATTTCAAATAGATACCGGCTTCCGCTAAAGGTGGATAATTAGGCGAGATAAAAGCATGGAAGTTCTCTGCATTATATTTTAAGGTGCGATTGGCACGCATCAACTGATTTTCAAAATAGATGCAGACTTCAGGAACCGCTGGGACACCATCTTCCCGAGCAGCAGCGAGTTCAATGGCTGTAATAAAGTTTTCCCGGCCATCAGTTCGCAAAACACCCAAAGGAAGTTGAGAGCCCGTAAAGATTACCGGTTTACTCAGGTTTTCAAGCAAAAAGCTTAAAGCTGATGCCGTATATGACATGGTATCGGTTCCATGAAGGACTACAAAACCATCATAGGCATCGTGATACTTTTCAATAATGGAAGCCAATTCTATCCAATACTTGGGATGTGTATTGCTGGAATCAATAAGCGGATCAAAACTATAGAAGAAAAGAGAATAGTGAAATTGCTTTAATTCAGGGATTTGGTCATAAATACCATTAAAATTAAAGGGTCTCAGGCTGCCGGTTTTGGGGTCCTGAATCATCCCGATGGTACCGCCGGTATAGATAATCAGAATGTTGATTTCTTTTTTCATCGTTTACAAAGTATTATTTGTAAAAAATAGATTTTCGGCTGTCCGGGTGGTAATATCAGCCACTTCCTGAAAGGAAATATTCTTGGAATCGGCGATCTTTTCTGCCACAAATCTTATATAGGCGCTTTCATTTCTTTTCCCACGCAAAGGAGCAGGAGCAAGATATGGGGCATCCGTTTCTAATACCAGTTCCTCAAGTGGAATATTTTTTACAACATCCGCCAGTCCTGAGTTCTTAAAGGTCACAACGCCGCCTATTCCCATCTTAAAACCGGTATCCATGATGTTCTGAGCATCTTCAGGAGAACCTGTAAAACAGTGGAAGACACCTTTTAAATCATCAGTAAGCTCCTCTTTTACAATACGAAGCACAACCTTCAACGCATCGCGGGTATGGATAGAAACCGGAAGCCGGTGTTTCTTTGCAAGTTTCAACTGCCGTCTGAACGCATCTTCCTGCTGACTTCTGAAACTCTTATCCCAATATAAATCAATTCCTATCTCCCCTACTCCGACATAATGATTTTGAGAAAGCTCTTGTTCAACAAATTCCAGTTCTTTTTCAAATGCTTCGTTTACCGATGTCGGATGCAATCCCATCATGGGAAAACAATGTTCCGGGAACATTTTAACCAGGGAAAGCATGGCATCCAGTGAACTGCTGTCAATGTTAGGCAACAACATACAGTCAACCTGATTGCCCAAGGCATTATGAATCACCTTTCCCCGATCGGCATCAAATTCCTCAGTATATAAATGTGTATGGGTATCGACTAACTTCATAATGCAAAAATAGGAAAAGAAAGCCGGAAAATAGACAAGCGGGGAATTCCTGGATAGTTAAATATCTTAAATCAGGCTTTAATTACGAGAAGATCTTATTAAGCCATGCTATTTTTACTGATGGAATTTGATTTACATGTTGTAAAAAACTAATTTTGCTTTCTTTAATCAAAATATACACCTTAATATATTATGGAAAACCAACCCATTGTAAATATCAGCAACCTTTATAAAAAATACGGTGAAAACGAAGTGCTTCACGGAATAAATCTGGAAATTGCAGCCGGACAGATTATTGGCTACATCGGGCCCAATGGTGCCGGAAAATCGACCACCGTAAAAATCCTGTGTGGATTAATTGATGACTTTCAGGGAGATGTGAGCATTTTCGGTATGGATTTGCGCACTCAAACTTTGGAAATCAAAAAGAAACTTGGCTACATACCGGAAAATGCCTCACTTTATGAATCGCTGACTCCGCTTGAATTTATGGAGTTCATAGGCGAAATGCGCGGTATGAATTCCGAACAAACCCGGCAAAAAGCCGAGGCATTGATGAATGTTTTCGAGATGAAATCCAACCTCAACCAGCGAATTTCAACTTTCTCCAAAGGCATGCGGCAAAAAGTGCTGATTTGCTCGGCACTTATTCACAACCCGCAGCTAATTTTCATGGACGAGCCACTTTCAGGTCTGGATGCAAATTCGGTCATTATGGTGAAAGAAATGCTGACTCACCTTGCAAAAGAGGGGAAAACAATTTTTTATAGCTCGCACATTATGGATGTGGTTGAAAAAATATCCAACCGCATTGTACTGATTGACCAGGGAAAAGTAATAGCTGACGGACCTTTTGCAGAACTCAACAAGATGTCTAACGACGATAATCTGGAGAAACTATTTACACGTTTGACCGGCAACACCGATCATGGCGAAAAAGCGGAAGCATTTATCAACGCATTCGAAAATTAAAGCAATGATAAAATTTCTACTTTCACTATTTATGCCGTTTCGCTGGTTTATCGAAAAAACAGGGGCTGATTACGAACAATTCATCAAAATATTACGATTGAAGCTTACGCTCGATGACCGTCGCATGAAAGGTTTTGGGGCTAAGTCGGGGAAGGCAACACAAAATGCCTTGCTCAAACAATCTGCTACGCAGATAATCATGGGATTTTTGTTTTTCACCTTTTTACTGATGATTAAATCGCCCTTTACATTTTACTATTTTTCGAACACCTTTACCATGGTGATGATGGCGATGATGATTATCTCGGAATTCTCCACCATTTTATTTGACACAGCTGATAACAGCATCATGCAGCCGTTGCCAATAAAAGGAAACACCGTCAGTCTGGCGCGAAACGCCCATGTTTTTCTTTATCTTGCCCTGATGGCCCTTAATATTTCCATTTTTACCATTGTTCTGGCCATCGTTAAGTTTGGAATTGTTTCGGCACTTATTTTCATGCTGACCATTTTGCTGAATGTTTTGTTCACGCTATTTTTAGCGAATATTTTGTACCTGGGAATCATGCGGTTGGCCAGTGGCGAAAAGCTGAAAAACCTGCTGATGTATTTCCAGGTAGTAGTCGCCATCATATTTATGGCCGGTTATGAATTTGGAATTAACCTGGTTGACAAATCCAAAATAGCCAACATGGTTGTGCATGTTCACTGGTACACTTTTCTCTATCCACCGGCTTTTTTCTCCGGACTGGTTGAAGCCTTGTCCCGGCCGGTTTTTGACACACAACATCTGATATTTATGGCGGAAGCCATGCTTTTACCTGTTATTGCTATTTTATTGACAGGGAAAGTGTTAACGCCGATTTTTAACAAAAAATTGCTGGAACTTGAACAGGGTGATCGTCCTTCAAAAGAACAAACCAAAGTTTCTCGCCAGGGTTTGTGGTACCGGATAACGACATCCATTTTCACAAAAAGAGGTGAAGAACGTGCTGCATTTCAGCTGACCTGGAAAATGACAGGACGCGAGCGGCTTTTTAAACAGACTTTACTGCCTGCTTTCGGATATATTGTCATTATGATAATCATCCCATTGCTCAATAATCATATGAGCTACAACCAATTGGTAAACAGTGACAAATTCCTGATAGTCCTGTACGCATTCATGTTTATTTCTGCTCTTCTTCCACAAGCCATGAATACAGGAAATAATCAGCATGCAGCATGGATTTTCAAGGCCCTGCCGCTTGGCACACCGGCTAACTTCTTTAAGGGGAGTATCAAAGCAGCATTTGTACGGTTTTTTCTTCCGGTTTATCTTCCACTAAGTGTAATTGTTTGCTTTATCTGGGGAGTCCATGTTTTGCCGGATATAATTATTGCTTTGATGGCTGTTTATCTTATCACTTTAATGATGGAATTTGCAACAGCCCCGGTGTTTCCATTTACTCAAGAGAAGTCAGCGTCTGAAGCATCCGGCAGGATTTTTCGATTGTTCGGTGTCATGATAATGGCTGGACTTCTAGGATTTCTTCACTATTTTTTATTAAAGTGGTTGCCCTTCGCAAACCTGATCCTTCTGCCGGTTTATTTCGGTGCCATTCTATATTTGGAAAGGGTTTACGTTTACAGGAAAATCACCTGGAAAGAAGTTGACCGGGCAAACAGTTATGCCTGAGCCAGGAAAAATATCATTCTCTAACAATCAGTTCTTACGAATTGCTTTTCTGATTGTTGCAGTCATTGCGATTTGGATATTTCCACATCATTTGCTTTTTGACCCAGGCAGGACATTATGCCTGCACAAATACCTTCTTGGATATCAGTGTCCCCTTTGCGGGATGACGCGGGCCGTTTATCAAATCACACACTTCCAGGTTGCTTCAGCCATAAGCTATAATGCGGTTGTTATCCTGCTTCCCTTTTATTTTTTGGCGGATGTGGGTTCTTTTTTCTCCGGAAAACACTGGCTTATCAGGGCACGAAAAATTATTATGATTCTAATTTTTATCGGACTGGCAATGCTTTACCTGTATCGCATGGGCATGCATTTTCACTGGTTCTGATCAAATCGAAATATTGAACAGGACACGGAGGAATTATTTTTCACAAATATTGAGATAAATGCGTGTATAATAGATTTGGACATACTGAGGGTTAGATAAAACCCACCCCTGGCCCCTCCCAGGAGGGGATTGGTGCCAGTGTTAATGCCTAATATTTCCCTTTTTTTCTAATTGTCTCGGGATTTAGTCTTGTAGAAACGATTTGCCAAATTATTCACTGATACCTTTTGCTGGGAGTTCCCCTCCTGGGAGGGGCTAGGGGTGGGTTTTCCCCTTAAAGAAACTTTACTTTTATTTTACACTTATAAAAAAATGGTAAGGGTCTTTGAAAAAATCAACTTCATTTCAATCAAAATGATACTTGCTGATTCAAATCATACCCTTTGTTTTTATCTCCAGATATTTGTTGATTAGATTCACGGAAAGATCCTCTGGTTTGGCTAGCACTGAAAGAATTCCATTCTTTTTCAGTTCTCTGACAATCAGCTTTTTTTCATAAACAAATTTTTCGGCAATTGTCTTTACATAAACCTCTTCCAGCGTTTTAGCATCTGAGCCGGCAAAAGCTTTTACTTCTACATTTTCGAAAATTACTACCAAAAGCAAATGATGAGCAGCCAGACGCTTGAAATAGCTGAGTTGCCGCTGGAGCGAAGTCATACTTTCAAAGTTTGTATATAAAATCAGGAGGCTGCGGTGCGAGATGTGGCGTTTAACAAAAGCCCCCAGGTAAGCAAAATCCGATTCGAAATATTCTGTTTTCTGGTTATACAGCATTTCCAGAATTTTCGCCATCGTTTTGTTGGTGCGCTCCGCCGGAAGAAAAGTAGTCACTTTTTGATTGAATGTGATCAGGCCCGCTTTATCATATTTCTGAACCGCTGTATTTGAAATAATCAGCGAACTATTTATGGCATAGTCAAGTAGGGCCATTCCTTCAAAGGGCATTTTCATAGATCGTCCCATATCGATCACACTAAAAATCTGTTGTGACCGCTCCTCCTGAAACTGGTTAACCATCAGCTTTGCCCTCCTGGCCGTAGCATTCCAGTTAATAGTCCTGTAATTATCACCCACCACATAATCTTTTATCTGGTCGAATTCGGAGAAAGTCCCGGCAGTTCGGATGCGCTTGATTCCCACATCAACCAATTGATTAGAGATAGCAAGAAACTCGTATTTACGCATTTGCAGAAATGACGGGTAAACGGCCACTTTTGTAGCTGAATCTCCATATTGTAAACGACGGCTCCACAACCCGATGGGCGAGGACACAAAAACATGGGTATGACCAAACCAATATTGTCCCCGTTCTTTTGGCCATAAATTGTAATGAATAATTCGCTCTTCACCGGGTTTCAGATTCACTTCCACTTTGAAATCACGAATTTGAAACTGGGGCGGAATCTCATCAATGATTTCGGCATGGAGATTAAAAAAATGGTTGTTTGTAATGAAAATTGAAATTCTGGTTTCGTCGCCGTTCGACAGTTTCTCAGGAAGAACACGCCGAAGCAAAATTAA
>CAZGZO010000026.1:0-19285 GCA_964529695.1 uncultured Lentimicrobiaceae bacterium | reverse complement strand
GGTTAAATCATTTAAAGTTCTGAAAAATAAGTAATAATGAAATTATCGCAATTCAATTTTAACCTGCCCAAAGAACTAATCGCAAAATATCCTCCAAAAGATCGTGATGCCGGAAGAATGATGGTAGTGGATCGCCAGAAACAAACCATCGAGCACATGCAATTCAAGGATATTCTGAATTATTTCACTGACGGAGACGTATTTGTAATTAATAACACAAAAGTTTTTCCTGCCCGTTTGTACGGAGAAAAGGAGAAAACGGGTGCTAAAATTGAGGTCTTTTTACTGAGAGAATTAGATAAACACAGCCGGTTGTGGGATGTATTGGTTGATCCTGCCCGGAAAATCAGAATTGGTAACAAACTGTATTTTGGTGAAGATGAAACACTCGTCGCAGAAGTTATTGACAACACTACCTCACGTGGTCGCACGCTCCGTTTTTTGTTTGACGGGCCCTACGATGAATTTAAGAAGACACTTCAAAACCTGGGTGAAACACCGCTACCGAAAATTCATGATCGCCCTGTTGAACCTGAAGATGAGGTTCGCTTCCAGACGATTTATGCTAAATATGAAGGTGCTGTTGCTGCTCCTACTGCCGGACTTCACTTTTCAAGAGAAATGATGAAGAGGCTTGAAATATCCGGAGTGACCTTTGCAGAAATTACCTTGCACACAGGTTTGGGCAACTTCAGGTCTATCGAAGTGGAAGACCTTACAAAACACAAGATGGATTCGGAGGAAATGTTCATTACAGAGGGTAGCGCAAATATTATCAACGATTCCTGGGAAAACAAACACAAAGTTGTGGCTGTCGGGACTACCAGCCTGAAAGCGTTGGAGACTGCAGTTTCCATTACCGGAAAAGTCAAACCCTTTAAAGGCTGGACTAATAAATTTATTTTTCCGCCTTACGAATTTCGTACCGCCAATGCGCTGGTAACGAATTTCCATCTTCCTTATTCACCTATGTACATGATGGTTTCGGCTTACATGGGTTATGATTTTGCAAAAAAAGTGTATCAAACTGCTGTGAAAGAGAAATATAATTTCTTCACTTACGGTGATGCGATGCTTATTTTATAGATTAATTTAAAGTCGTAGCAAAAGGTGCCCTGCGTAATATATGCAGGGCATTTTTTTTTGGTTTTATAATTCTTTCAGGTGGAATTGGACCTGAAAGGTATAAAGGAATATTGCAAAAATCTTATGCGCCCCCAACCCCTAAAGGGGCGTTCTGGTGCACAATTATAAAAAAGTAATTTATGAGAGAAAAGGAATGTGGGTTGATTTCCCCCTATAGGGGGCCAGGGGGTTGCAGAGGCATGAAATTTGGGCCTTATTTGAAATAAAAAGAAATCGTAATATTGTAAAAAATCATAAGTATGGAAGTTTACATCATTATTGTGGCAGGTGGAATCGGTCAACGTATGGGCAATTTAACACCCAAACAATTTCATTTGCTTGACGGAAGACCTGTTGTGATGCGAACTTTTGATGCTTTTTCTGATTTTTACGGGAAAGCAAAATTTCTGCTTGTGTTGCCTGGCAGAGAAATTGGGCGGTGGAAACATTTACGTCATGAATTTAAGTTTGATGTCCCTCATGAAATTGTAGAAGGCGGTCCCACACGTTTTCATTCGGTGAAAAATGCGCTGTCGCTGGTTCCGGAAAAGTGTCTTGTTTTTATTCATGATGCTGTGCGACCGCTGGTGGATAAAACTACTATTGCCAATTGCTACCGGACGGCAAAAGTTCACGGGAACGCAATTCCTGTTGTTCCACTTCAGAATTCAATTAGAAAAGGTGAAAACGGGCTGAGTCATTCGGTAAACCGGGAGGATTATAAAATTGTTCAGACGCCACAGGTTTTTTCTTCTTCTTTGGTAAAAAAGGCTTATTCGGGAGCTTATAACGAACAATTCACTGATGATGCTTCAGTTGTGGAATCCATGGGAACCCAGTTGCACATTGTGGAAGGGAATCCGGATAATATTAAGATAACGAGACCTGGCGATTTAGGATATGCTGAAGCTGTTTTGGCTGCCAGAAAACTCTGAGTTTGCTAAAATATGCTCATTCGGATTTGTAGTCCGAATGTTCTGGGATGAAGGATTTTAAATCCTCTGACTTTCAGCATCGGGATTGTAAATCCGGACGAGCGTAAATGGGATGGGAAAACATCTGCCCTGCCTATTTAGTTTTATATTTGCCATCTATATGAGAGAAAAGGAGTTACTTGCAAAATATTTACCGAATCAGGTGGTGGATACTGTGCTACAGGAAATTATAGAACATGGGATACATTTAAAGATTTCACGTAGCAGGAAAACTAAGCTAGGCGATTTCCGCCCCCCCATCAACGGACACGGCCCCCGAATTTCTATCAACAATGATTTAAATCCCTATGCTTTTTTTGTGACGTTTCTTCATGAGTTTTCCCATCTACTGGCCTACGAAAAATACAGGCACCTGGGGCAACCTCACGGCAAAGAATGGAAAGAGATTTACAAAGAACAGTTAGACCGATTTCTTGGAAAAGATATCTTTCCGCTAGAATTGGAAAAAACCATCCAAAAACATGTGAAAAATATCAAAGCGTCTAGCCATTCAGATTTGGAGCTGACAAGAGCTTTCCAAAAATATGATGCCCATCCGACATTGCGACTGGAGGATTTACAGCAGGGCGACATTTTTGTTTTTCAGCAAAATAGAAAATTTAAGATCCTGGAAAAGGTTAGAAAGCGTTACAAATGTCAGGAAATCACCAGCAATAGAATCTATCTTTTTAATGCATTGACCCCTGTGAAACGTCACAATTAATGTGTTTTACTTCATCCTTAAGAATTTCTTAAAATTTACCAGTGTGGTTCATAACGAACTGAATTTAAGAATTTGTAATTCAATAATTTAAATTCAAGATAAATTAAATTTATTTAAGGAATTCTCCGCGAAATATTATAAGAAATCAGGACTAAAATCGTTTTTAAGGTAAATTCTGTTAAATTTGCCTAACTAAAAAAATTAGCATGGACAATTATTATTGTGTGATCATGGCCGGGGGCGTTGGTTCCCGATTCTGGCCCATGAGCCGTACTGCTTTTCCGAAACAATTTATTGATGTTCTGGGTATGGGAAGAACGCTGATTCAGATGACTTTCGACCGTGTTTGTAAAGTTCTTCCAGCAAAAAATATATTTATCGTTACTAATGATTCTTATAAGGATTTGGTATTGGAGCAATTACCCGAAGTAAATCCTTCCCGGGTATTGTGCGAACCTTCCAGACGAAATACAGCCCCTTGCATTGCTTATGCCAATTACAAGATTAAGGAAGAGAATGAAAATGCCGTTGTGATAGTTGCCCCTTCAGACCATATCATTCTTAATGAAGACGAGTTTGTAAAAGACATTAAAACGGCGTTACGGGCCGCTGAAAATAACGATTGGCTGATTACTCTGGGCATTCTTCCCAACCGCCCTGATACTGGTTACGGATATATTCAGTTTAAGGACAAAATTGTGTATCCTGAAGATGACCGCTTGAAAAAAGTAAAAACCTTCACGGAAAAACCGTCGCTTGAAATTGCCAAATCTTTTATCGCCAGTGGGGACTTTCTCTGGAATTCAGGCATGTTTGTCTGGTCGTTGAAAAGTATCATGAAAGCTTTCGACGACTACCTGAGTGACGTAGATGTTTTGTTCCAAAAGGGAATAGGAAAATATAATACGCCTGAAGAAGAGAAGTTTATCAAAGGAACTTATGCCGTTTGCAAGAACATTTCCATCGACTATGGTGTGATGGAAAGAGCCGAAAATGTTTACGTACTAAGCGTAGACTTTGGATGGTCCGATTTGGGTACCTGGGGTTCGCTGTACGCCAACCGTGAAAAAGACGAGAATCGGAATGCCATCTTGGGTGATAATGTGATGGTTTACGACACTAAAAACTGTATCATAAACATTTCTAACAAGAAACTCGTTGTTTTGCAAGGACTTGACGACTATATTGTAGTGGAAAATGAAGGGACCCTTTTAGTTTGCCGCAAGCAGGATGAGCAACAAATCCGGCAAATTGTAAATGATGTCAAGGTTGAAAAGGGAGAAAAATACGTGTAGCGATACATTGAAAACAGAAAAGGTTGAATGGTTGGAAGGTCAAATGGTCGAGGGCTTCCAAAACTTCATAAAGCGTTAGCTTTAAAAGATCATAAATGATCATTGCTGTTTAAAATAGATACTGAACCTTCAGGTAGAAACACAAGAGCCAAAAAACAAAAGGACAAGTTGATCATAGAAATCATAATCATCATAAAAAATCAGTGTACTATCTTGTGGCTGGAAAATTCAAAAGGCGAAAGGCTGATGGATCAGAAGATCAACTGATACTGCTACGGAAGCCAATACCTATTAATCAACAACTAGTTAAAAAGCAAAACAGTCCTTTTTATCCCGTGGATAGTATTGCAGAATAATCCAGTGCAATATTTTTCTATTTTTAAGGTTCGTATAGCGATACTATTTTTGTCTCCTATGAAAAGACTAACGTCCATTTTTTTTCTTTTTTGTTTCCTGATTGTCAGCGCGATTCATGCTCAGACACCGGCTATCGGTCACTGGCGAACTCATTTGCCCTATCAGAAGGTGATTGATGTAGCTATTGCCGGAGACCTTGTTTACGCTGCCACGCCTTACAGTTTGTTTACTTACAATATTAGCGATGACCAGCTGGCTCCATTCAGTCGTGTAAACGGATTGAGTGATGTGGGAATTTCCAAAATTGCATATGATTCTAAGGACCAAATACTGCTGGTAGCTTACACGGATGCAAATATCGATTTGATTGATAATAAGGGAAATGTGTTTAATATTCCTGACATATACAACAAAGCGATGTTGGGAATCAAAACCATTAACAACATCTGGTTTGATGGAAATCTGGCCTATCTTTCGTGTAGCTTTGGGATCGTGGTTGTCGATTTGAGCAAACAGGAAATAAAAGACAATTATTATATAGGGAGCAACGGAAGTGCAATAAATGTCATGGACTTTACAGCTAACGATACTGCTTTTTTCGCAGCTACGGAAGATGGGATTTATTATGCAAACAAGTCGGCCACCAATCTGGCGGATTTTCATCAGTGGCATCATGATTTAAATTGCCCCAATCACGACAAGGCCTTTAATCTTGTGACTGCTTTCAGTGGAAAAGTATATGCCAATTATTATTCGGGAAACTATGATGGAGATACGATATATGTTTATAACGGAAGCTCATGGAGCCGTTTTAAGTCAGAAAATTTTGAACGCCATTTTCAGATGAATGCAGATTCGAATACACTACTGGTTGTAAATCGTTATTATGTAGATGCTTTTGATGCGAATGGTAATCAGGTTATGCATCTTACTCATCCTATAAGTTCAGGTTTTCAGCCCCTGGCAGTCAGGGGAGATTACAAGTCATCGCTTTGGATTGGAACCAATTCCCTGGGGTTGTTGCATGCCACAAGCAAAGGGACGGCTTACGAGTTTTATAGACCCAACGGCCCGGGCACCACAAACGTGTTTGATATGGATGCTTCCGGAAATAATGTCTGGGTTGTACCTGGAGGATATCAGTTGACATGGGCAAAGAGCTATAATCATGATGGGGTCTTTTCTTTTGTGGACGGCCAGTGGAAAACTTTCAATAATACCAATACACCTGCTTTCGATACCATCTCCGATTGGGTTTGCGTTAAAGTCGATCCGGAAAATCCCAATATTGCTTATGTAGGAACCTGGCAATCCGGAATTCTGAAATTTGAAAATAACAAGCTTTCAACGATTTATACTCCGGAGAATAGTAGCCTGGGACCCTGGCTTTCAAATCTGAATGAGGTAAATGTCAGTGGTATGGATTTCGACAGTCAGCATGATCTTTGGATTGCCAACACCGGTGCAAATAATTTATTGTCAGTACTTGAGAATAACGGAAACTGGAAGTCTTTCTTTCTGGGTAGCAATCTCAGTGGAATTGACGTTGGGAAATTGATGGTGGACCAGAATAATGATGTCTGGATTCTCAAAAGAAACAACGGGATGCTTATCGTTTATAATTTCAATGGGACACCGGATAACCCTGATGATGATCAGGTTAAAGTTCTCAGTTCCGGAACGGGGAATGGTAATATTCCTGGAAGCAAAGTATATTCCATGGCTACCGATAAAAATGGCGAAGTTTGGGTAGGAACTGATGCTGGGGTAGCAGTTTTTTACAATCCCGGCAATATTTTTACGTCTGGCAGCAATTTCGATGCGCAACAAATACTGGTTCCCAGAAACGACGGTTCAGGACTGGCAGATATTCTGTTAGGCTCAGCAACGGTGACAGCCATTACTGTTGACGGGGCCAATCGTAAATGGATTGGAACCAAAAAAAGCGGTGTCTTCCTGCTTTCAGCCGATGGCCTCAAACAAATTTATCATTTCACAGCTGCCAACAGCCCGTTGCTTTCCGACAACATCATTGGAATTACAATTGATAAAGAGGGTGAGGTTTTTATAGGTACGGATAAAGGAGTTATTTCCTTTCGGGGAACGGCAACGGAAGGCCACAGCACCAATACCCATGTGTATGCTTTTCCCAACCCGGTGCGACAAAATTATAGTGGCCCTATCGCCATAAAAGGTTTGGTTACAAATGCAGATGTGAAAATTACAGATACTTATGGAAATCTGGTTTATGAAACTAAAGCGAATGGTGGACAAGCCATTTGGGATGGAAATAACCTGGATCATCAACGGGTAACCACCGGAGTTTATATGGTTTTTATCACAAACAGCGACGGCTCACAGACTTTGGTTACGAAGATTTTGGTGGTTCATTGAGAGAGAGCTGGAAGACGGAAGACCGAAGTCGGAAGAAGAAAATCAATAATCAGAATTTGGTGACCCTTGTTCTTTAATCAAAGAAAAATAAGGAAGAAAATATCGAACAAGCCTGTCTGGGGCAGTCAGGGATTAACAATTTAAAAATTAAAAAAGAGTTATAAAATATGAACATCACGACCCGAGGCATTGTTTTTAACAAGATAAAATATGCAGAATCTTCTCTGATAGTAAAGATTTTTACAGAGGAGCTTGGGTTGCAGTCTTACCTGGTGAAAGGAGTGAACAGCAAAAATGCTCGGTTAAAACCTTCTTTATTTCAGCCATTGTCTTTGCTTGAAATGGTGGCTTATCACAAGGCTTCCCACGGATTACAGCACATCAAGGAGGCGCGTATTGATTATCCTTGGCAGCACATTCCCTTTTCACCGGAGAAGCAAAGCATACTGATGTTTCTTGATGAGGTGTTGTATAAAACAATCCGTCACGAAACTCCTGATAAAGAGCTGTTTCACTGGATTTATCATACGTTGGTATGGTTTGATTTGGAAGAGGAAAACTTTCTCAATTTCCATCTGTTTTTTTTGATGCAACTGACTCGTTTTCTGGGATTTTCTCCAAAGAAAGAAGCTCCTGAAGCAAGCAAGCAAACTTTCTTTGATATGCAGGAAGGGCATTTTGTTCAAAGCAAACCGTTTTATCCATATTACCTGGAAGGTCGGCAGGCAGCACTTTTTTTCGAGTTGATGCAAACAGGGTTAGACGGATTAAAGACATTTAAAATTAATAACACCTTGAGGCGTAAAATGCTGGATGCTCTTTTGACTTTTTATCAGCTTCATTTACCCGAACTGGGAAAAATTAAGTCACTGGAAATTTTACGAATAATGAGCGAGTCCGGAAAATCTAAATAACATGATTCTCGACAAACTTTATATTGAAGATGGTCTCAAATTCTTTGATCAACAGCTGTTTGACTTCCTGAGGGTCAACGTTATGTCCCAATTCTTTCTGAATAGAAGTTACCCCTTTGTTGGATATCCCACAGGGGATAATCATCTGAAAATAATCTAGATCCGTATTGATATTTAAGGCCAGTCCGTGCATACTCACCCTCCGGTGGATTTTTAATCCGACTGCAGCAATTTTCCTCGCTTTTGCAGGATTTTGTGCATCGAGCCAAACCCCGGCAGCATTTTCAATACGGGAACCGGAAAGACCATAATGCCGGATGGTTCTGATGATGGCGGATTCTATTCCAAAAACTAATTCCTTGGGAGATACATGAATACTTTGCAGATCGAAGATGGGATAAACCGTTAGTTGTCCAGGACCGTGGTAGGTAATATCGCCACCGCGATCAATCTGGAAAAAAGCAATTCCTTTTTCTTTCAACACGGTATCTGAAATCAGCAAGTTCTTTCTTTCGCCATTTTTCCCCAGCGTGAAAACGTGATTATGTTCGCAAAGTAGCAGGCGGTTCTCAGCATGTTCTCCTTTTTCCTTGGCATCAAGTAATGAGTTGAATAATTTGATTTGATAATCCCAGGCTTTTTTGTACTCAATATGATCTAAATCTTCACATTTTGCCTGGTAAATTTCGCTTGACATCACAACTTCTTTTTTAATTTCGGAACGTGTTTTTCTGCATGATAGGAAGAGCGAACCAACGGACCGCTTTCCACAAATTCAAAACCTTTTTCGATTCCCACCCGATGATAGATTTCAAATTGCTCCGGTTTTACAAATTCCTGAACAGCAAGATGTTTCTTTGAGGGTTGTAAATATTGTCCGATGGTGAGAACGCTAACGCCAACAGCCCTCAAGTCGTCCATTAATTCAAAAACTTCTTCCGGAGATTCTCCAAGACCCACCATAATTCCTGATTTAGTTACGGTGCCGGAAGCAGCAATGTATTTCAGTACTTCGAGGCTACGATCGTATTTGGCACGACTGCGGGTCCAGGGAGTGATGCGTCGTATGGTTTCAAGATTATGTGAAATCACTTCCGGACCGGCGTCAATTACTTGCTGAATCAATTCTTCCTTCCCATCAAAATCCGGAATCAGTGTTTCAATGGTAGTTTCAGGGCACATCTCCTTAATTTTACGGATGGTCATTGCCCAGATTTCTGCACCACCGTCCTTCAGGTCGTCACGATCCACAGAAGTAAGAACAGCGTGTTTCAAGTTCATCGATTTGACAGTCTCAGCAACCCGTTTGGGTTCCCCAAGATCAGCAGGCAATGGCCGCCCCGTTTTAACATTACAAAAGCTACAGGCCCTTGTGCAGATATCTCCCAGAATCATCAGTGTAGCGGTACCTCGGCCCCAGCATTCGTGCATGTTGGGACAATGACCACTGGTACAGATGGTATGTAGATTTTTCTTTGCAACAATATCTTTTACAGCTATATATTCTTTCCCTGAAGGGACTTTTATTTTCAACCAATCCGGTTTACGAAGTATCGTATTTGAATTTTCCATGATAATCTTTGCTCCTTTAACGGCTGCAAAATTAGGTAAATTGGACGTACTTGTAACGGGAAAGTCTTTCTAATTTAAGTTGCGGTTTTGTTGTTGTAAGTTTATTGGGCTTTCTTAAGCTTTTCAAACGTTTAGAAAAACTATTTTTAGCATTTAAAACCCGCAATCCCAAGTCGATTTTATCTACTTTTGTAAGAATTTAGCAGGAAAATAGTAGGGCTTTCATGTACAATAGAAATTATTCCGGACGGAAGTATGTGGTTATCGGCATTTTTATTTTAATTGCCTTTTTATTTTTAGGGCGTTTGTTCTATTTGCAAGTGTCCAGCAATCAATATCAGCTTTCGGCCAGAAATATTGCCTTACGAAAAATTGTGGTTTACCCGCCTCGCGGAAGAATTTACGATCGGAATCACCAGTTGCTGGTTTATAATGATGCTGTTTACGATTTGATGGTTGTTCCCCGCCAGGTAAAAGACATGGACACCTTGAAATTCTGTCATTTACTTGGTATCAGTCAGGAGTTTTTCAATCAGCAATTGAAAAAGGCAGAAGCCTATTCTTACTACAAACCTTCTGTTTTTTTAAAGCAGCTTTCTAAGAAGGAAAAGGGCCCTATCGAAGAAGTGATGTATGAGTTCCCCGGTTTTTATTTCCAAACCAGAACATTACGGCATTATCCTATGCCTATTGCCGCCAATGTGCTTGGAAATGTGGGAGAGGTAAATGACAGAGATTTAAAAAAAGATCATTTTTACAGCCCCGGCGATTATATTGGAAAATCGGGTATTGAGAGATATTATGAAAAAAAGTTGCGTGGGAAAAAAGGATCACGCATAGTTGAAGTGAACGTCCATAACATTGTAAAAGGGAGTTTCCAACATGGAAAGTTTGATACGCTGGCTGTTCAGGGGAAAGACATTACCCTGGGTTTGGATGCCAAACTTCAGGAACTTGGTCAGCGACTGATGGCAAATAAAAAGGGGAGTGTAGTTGCGCTGAATCCCAAAACTGGCGAAATTTTGGCTATGGTAACCAGTCCCAGTTATGACCCCGGGCTGTTGGTGGGCCGCGCCCGATCCAAAAATTACCTCAGGTTGCTTCATGATACATTAAAACCGTTGATGAACCGTGCCGTTTTGGGCACGTACCCTCCGGGTTCTACTTTTAAACCGGTGAACGCTCTGATTGCGCTTCAGGATGGTGTCATTACGGCGCATACTATGTTTACATGTCAGGGAAAAGCTTCTAAGCCAATAGCCTGCGACGAGAATCATGTTTCTCCACTGGATATGGAGACTGCAATTGCAGTTTCATGTAATTCATATTTCTGGAAGACGTTTAAACGAATTATGGAAAACAACCCGAAATATCCGGATATGCATGATGCCTACGTCAATTGGTATAACAAAGTAAGAACCTTTGGTTTCGGACATACCTTCAATACAGATATTCCTTTTGAACGTCCCGGTAACATTCCTTCAAAACGTTATTTTGACAGGCTTTATCGGGGAAGTTGGAATGCGTTAACAGTTAGGTCATTAAGTATTGGGCAGGGAGAAATACTGGTCACCCCCATTCAGATGGCCAACGAAGCCGCTATTATGGCGAACAGAGGTTATTACATTGCACCTCATTTTGTTGAATCTATTGGAAAAGATGATACAATTCCTGCCAGGTTTACGAAAAAACATTATGTGGCTGTTCAAAATCCATTATATTACAGCGAGGTTATCCAGGGGATGGAAGATGTTTTCGACTCCAAATGGGGTACGGCCCGATTTTATAAAATGGACAGTGTCTCTCAAGCAGGTAAAACAGGTACAGCGCAGAATCCACACGGAAAAGACCATGCTCTTTTTATAGAATTTGCTCCGGTCGACCATCCTAAGATTGCCATCTCTGTTATTGTTGAGAATGCAGGTTATGGTACGGTTTGGGCAGCACCTATCGCCAGCCTCATGGTTGAAAAATACCTTACCGGGAAGATAAAACGGAAACGGCTGGAAGAAAGAATGTTAAAGGCAGATTTAATACATGATCCAAACCCATGAACAGAAGAGGAAGTGTCATAGGAAGTCCTGACTGGCTGTTGCTGGTTTTGTATTTAGTACTGGTACTGTATGGCTGGCTAAGTATTTATTCTGCAACAGCATCCACTGAACATGCCAGAATTTTTGATATTTCGCAGCGATATGGTAAGCAACTGCTCTGGATAGGACTTGCAGTGGTTCTTGGATTTTCTATTTTATTGATAGACGCAAAGTTTTTCTCCGCCTTAGCCTACGTGATTTATGGGTTTATGATTATAGTTCTAATGGGAGTTTTGGTTTTTGGAACCACCGTTGCGGGATCTAAGTCCTGGTTTGAGATTGGTTCTTTTGCCATACAACCCGGAGAGTTTGCCAAGTTTGCAACCGCTTTGGCTCTTGCAAAGTACCTAAGTCTGACTAATGTCGATATGCGAAGGCTAAAAACAAAAATCTGGGCTCTGGCTATCATTGGTGCTCCTGCAATACTCATTCTTTTACAGAATGATACGGGCTCAGCTTTGGTTTATGCGGCCTTTGTTTTGGTGCTGTTTCGTGAAGGCCTTTCCGGAATGACTATTGTCTCGGCAGTTGTGGCAGCAGCCTTATTTATTCTTACTATTATTTTTGGTGAGATATATATCGCCATTGCTTTATTGGTATTGGCAATCTTTTCATTTTTAATTTTTAAGAAAATTCGTAGAAACTGGAAAGTTTTTCTGATTGGACTGTCCTTCTCTATGGTTTTTGTTTTTAGTGTTGATTACGCTTTCAATAATGTTTTGGAATCTCATCAACGTGTTCGAATTCAGGTCATGCTGGGATTGAAAAAAGATCCATTAGGGGCAGGATATAATGTGAATCAGGCTAAGATTGCCATTGGTTCCGGTGGGTTAACCGGAAAAGGATATTTTAAAGGTATGCTCACCCGAAATCATTTTGTGCCGGAGCAAAGTACCGACTTTATCTTTTGCACGATAGGTGAGGAGCGGGGTTTCCTTGGAACTTCTGTGTTAATCTTATTGTTCCTGATTTTGCTTATCAGAATTATTTCTCTGGCTGAACGACAGCGATCGCCCTTCAGCAGGATTTATGGTTATGGTGTAGCGTCAATCATATTTTTCCATGTGGCTGTGAATATCGGTATGACCATAGGACTGGCACCGGTTGTGGGAATTCCACTACCCTTTTTCAGCTATGGAGGTTCGTCGCTGTGGGCTTTCACCATCCTGCTGTTTATATTTATAAAACAAGACGCTAACCGGTTGAATGTTCTGTGATTACTTCTGAGTATTTCGAATCAAAAGGATGCTGTTCATGAGGTGCTGATTGGAAATTTCGTAAATATTTTCCATTTCTTTTTCCGTACAACCATACAAAACTTTTTGTTCAGTATCTATCTTCACAAGATCAGTAATAACTAATACACCAGTTACTTTTTGTTGATTTAATGTTCCTAACCAGACATCAAGCTCCATGCCATCAGATGATTTGGTATCTTGAACGTATCCGTAGTCCAGAGGATAAATAAATTCAGGATATTGTGGATGCCGGCTCCCTTTTGGTCGCTCTACTACTATTTCTTTTGAATCAAGAATTTTATCTAAGCTTTCCCAGAAATCGGGATTTGATTTGTATAAACTGGTCATAAAATTATCTTGCTCTTCTTCCTTTCCATTCGTACGAAAAAAACAGACCTTTCAGGGCAGCTACAGGTATGTAGAAGGGATAAATAATTTCAAAAGGAATCATATATCTCAAAAGATTTCCTTTGTTTGAAAATTCACTAAATGCTTGCAATAAAGGAAGATCAATAAACAATTTCAATAAAACAAACAAAAAGAAAATAGCCAGCGCCCATGGAAAAACCAGTCCCATCAGGAAACAAAGAACCAATAGTGTATTGAAAATAAAAACGGCAAAAGCAACAAACAAAGGCCAGGGTTGATCATAAGCCCGTGCTTTGGAGCCCCAACGGATTCTTTGCTTCATAAATTCTTTGAAAGATGCGGGAGCTGGTGTTCGGATAATGCTGGCTTTATTTTTCAAAAAACGAATGGTTTTGCTTCCATATTTACGCGTCAGATATTGAATTAGAAAGACATCATCGCCGGAAGCATGTTCCTGTTTTTGTGCTTCTGCCCCGGCTTCAAGAAAGGCATCTCTTTCAAAAGCGAGATTGGCACCGTTTCCCATAAAAGGAAATCCCGAAGCTCCGGAACCTGCGCCTGAGGCAACAAGACTCATAAATTCAAAGGAAAAGAATTTCTGGAAAAGGCCAAATTCTTTATCATAAACCACTGCACCAAAAATCAGTAAAGGATGTTCCTGCTCATAAAAAGCAACGACACTGGAAAGCCAGTTTTTCCCAGCCATACAGTCGGCATCTGTGCAAACAATAAGATTTCCCGAAGCAAACCGAACCCCTTCCAGAATCGATTGCTTTTTTCCCTTACCAACAGCATTTAACATGCTTATTTTTATCTTTTGGTTTTCCTTGATAAACCGATTGATAATTTCCGGGCATTTGTCTGTAGAATGATCATTCACCAAAACGATCTCCCAGAGATTATCAGGATAGCTTTGCGCCATCAAGCTGTTAAGCAAGTCCTCAATATGCTGTTCTTCATTTCTGAACGCCACCACAACGCTTGTTCTCGTGCTAAAACTTCGCACGGATGCAGTAAAAACTTTCATCCGATACCATCCGATTGTGAAAACCAGAATAACCAGCAAATACAGCAGAGCGCTTGCCGCAAGGATGAAAATAAAGATTCTAACTGTCATGGTTGTTTCTGAAAAATTTAAGCTTAAAGATAAAAAATATACCTAATATAGCGGGTATAGCTAGGTTAAGAAACCAGAGAACAGAAGAAGCGGCAATAATCTCTTCCATGGAATAACCTGGAAGCGCTGCTGATCCAAAGAAAACACCAAAAATGTACAAACTTACCGAACCCCGGACCCCCAGTTCGGATAATGCAATGGTTGGGATTATGGACATAGCCAGGTAAATCAGGCTGATAATAATCATGGCTTGCGGATAGCTGATCTTAATGCCAAACATCCTGAGCAAAATGAAAAATTGAAATGAAAAAACTAGATAACGAATTATGCTGATAATCAACACTTTTAAAAGAAGTTTAGCGTCGTACCAGGCAAAGATTTTTACATACCGTTCGATTTTAAGATAGATACTCCCGCTAATTTTTTGGAGTATCATTGAAAATGCTGAAAAATTTAGAAATGCAAATACCAGCATGGCCATGACGATAAGTGCTGATAAAATTATTCCCGCATAAACCAGGAGGTTCATTAAATGGTACTGAATCAATAATTTATGCGTAAAAATAACCAAAGCTGCAATGCCGAATAGAATGGTTGTCAGCAATTGGGCCATGCTTCCCAACATGGTAACCAGTGTGGCTTGGATTCGGTTGGCCTTTTTCAGGATGAAAACCCGGCCCAGATAATCGCCAACGCGGTTCGGCATGAACATACTCACTGAAATTCCTGCCAATACAGCTTTTAGCGAATTCCAGAGGCTTACCTCTTCCAACTTGACAATCATAATTTTCCACTTGTAACTCTCCAACAGCAGATTAACAGGAAGAAGCAAGAGGACAAACAGCGATAAAATCCGGAAACTTTCTTGTTCAGTTAGCGTCCCGAAATGTTCCCAAAAAGAAGGCAGGTTGTGTTTGTAAAACAACTGGTCGTAGAGATAATAAAAGGTCAGCACTAAAATGGCAAGACGGATGAGGATGTTGTATGTTTTGTTTAATTTTGCCATAAAAATAGCGCTTGGCTAAAGAAAGAATTATTTTAGGAATTGACCCTGGAACTAACATCATGGGTTACGGTCTGGTTCATCAAAAAGGAAATAAAATCCTGCTGATTACCATGGGTATTCTGAAGTTGAGCCAGTACAATAACCATGCGCTAAAATTAAAAAAGATTTTTGAACGGACGCTCGGCTTAGTGGAACAATATCAACCCGATGAGCTCGCTATTGAGGCCCCCTTTTACGGGAAGAATGTCCAATCGATGCTGAAATTGGGGCGTGCGCAGGGTGTTGCTATGGCAGCGGCGCTTTACAAAGAGCTACCGATTTTTGAGTATTCTCCAAAAAAAATAAAGCAAGCCATTACAGGAAATGGAAATGCATCAAAAGAGCAGGTGGCAGGCATGTTGAAGACCATTCTTAATTTCCAGGAAATTCCAGAGCATCTTGATGCTACTGACGGACTGGCTGCTGCTGTTTGTCATTTCTTTCAGGGCAATAATGCACCCGGTGATAAAAAGAGTTACAATAGCTGGAAAAGCTTTATAAATGATAATCCTGATCGGTTAAAGAAATAATTTCTGCGTATTAAATCAGATTTTCCAATCCTTCCGTTTTCCCCACAACAAGTATTTTCATATCGTTGAAATTTAGGTGTTTGCGAGCTGTTTCCAATAATGTGGAAGGCGTGATGTTCATCATTTTGTCCAATTCTTCTTTGTAAAGGCAGAAGTCAAGATTCAGCTCGAGGCTTTTCAGGAATCGGTCGGCCAGTGAATAAGGGCCGTCGAAATAACGTAGATAGGAACCGTAAACATAATTTTTAACAACTGTCAGCTCTTCATTTGAAATTTCTTCCTGGGAAAGGCGTTCTATTTGATGCTTTATTTCCTTAATTGCTGCTGCTGTATGCATGGCATTAACTTCCGTGGCAACGGCAAGATAACTGGCATGTCTGAAATTTTGAATAACAGAATTTACACCATAAGTGTAGCCTTTATCTTCACGAAGGCTGCTCATAAGCCGTGACCCAAAATATCCTCCCAAAATAGTATTGAGAAGATTGAGGTTTGAGAAATCTTCATGATGCCTGTTGATGGTTGTATAACCAATCCGGAGTGCCGATTGCAGGGCTCCTTCTTTTTCAATAAGCAATACTTTTTGATCCACGTTTTCTGTGTAACTATCTTTTAGTTCAACTGGTTTTCCGTTTCTTCTCCACAGATCACCCAAATGTTGCTTGAGTTTGTTGAGTAAATCTTCTGTGATTTTTCCACTTAAAACGATGCTGGCGTTTTTTGGCTTGTAAAAACGCTCATAGAAATCCAGCACTTGCTCCTGTTTAAGTTTGCCGAAATCTTCCCCGCTAAGCATCTGCCCGTACGGTGCATTTTCGCCAAATAATAACTTGTTGAATTCCAAAGAAGCCCGATATCGCACCTTTTCAAAGTTTATCAGAAAGTTTTGCCTTTTTCTTTCTTCATAAAGCTTGATTTCATTTTCCTGGAAAGAAGCTTGAGTAAGAATCTCTGTTAGCAGCGGCAAAAGGTAGTCGTAATATTTTGTGAGGGCAAAAAGTGTTAGCCCAGCATCGTCCTTTCCGATAAACGGATCCAGATAAGCTCCGTAAAAATCTATGATTCCTGCTATTTCTCTTGCTGTGTGGTTTTTTGTCCCTTCAATCAGCAGTTTATTCACCGCATTAGCCTGCAATTTTTGACTTTGGTGTGCATTTCCGGCATTAAAAATCACGTCGAGCCGAGTCACTTCTTGCTCCTGATCTGGAATAAGATAAACCGGAACATCATTTCTGAGAATAATCTTCTCTGGTTCTTTGATATCCAGTGACGAAGGTTTCCCTAATTCAGGAGCTTTAAGACGGTTTAATTTTATATCAGTAATCATTAATTTTCCTTTGCTTTATAATATAAAATATTCATTTTATCCTCAGTAAAGAACTCATTCATTGCGCTTTGTATGTCCTGAGCCGTTACGGAACGATACTTATCTCCTTCTTCGTTAAAGAATCCGGCATCGCCTAACATCTCAAAATAGCCAAGCCCCATAGCTTTACCGAGGACGGAGATTTCAGAAAAAACGAGGTTGGCTTCTGCCTTGTTTTTTACTTTCTGTAACTCTTCTTCATCTACTGATTCCTGCATTAGCTTTTTCATTTCCTCTAAAATCCCTGCTTCGGCAGTTTCATATTTTGTGGAATTGTAAAGCTTTCCGCTAATTACCAGCATGCCGCCATCCAAATCACCGGTAATATAAGCTTGTACTTCGGAGAGCCACTGTTTTTCCTTCACAAGTTTCTGATAAAGTCTGGAAGAGTTTCCTGAAGACAAAATATCGCTGATTAAATCGCAGGCATAATAACCTTTTTCAGTTCGTTTGGGCATGTGCCAGGCCATGTAAAAAGCATGCTGCGGTACCGGCCGTTTTACTTCCTGCCTGCGTGTTTCTGTTTGCACCGGTTCTTCCGGATATTGATGCTTAATGGTCTCACCGGAAGGGATGGGGCCAAACCATTTTTCTGCCAGCTTTTTAACCTCGTCCAGTTCTACATTCCCGGCAACACTTAGAATTGCATTGTTTGGATTGTAATATTTGTTGTAAAAGCTCTTCACATCCTCCATAGTGGCAATTTCGATATGACGGATATCTTTTCCGATTGTGTTCCATTGGTATGGATGTACTTTGTAAGCCAGTGGTTTCAGCAAAAGATAGACATCGCCGTAAGGCTGATTCAGATAGTTTTGCTTAAATTCTTCAATAACAACCTGGCGTTGCACGTCCAGACTTTTTTCGCTGAAAGCCAGCGATAACATCCGGTCAGATTCCAACCAGAAAGCTGTTTCCAGATTGTTGTGGGGAATTGTCAGATAATAATTTGTGAAATCGTTGTTGGTGAACGCATTGTTGTCGCCTCCGGCATATTGAAGCGGTGGATCGTAACTGGGAATATTTACCGAACCACCAAACATCAGATGTTCAAACAGATGCGCAAAACCGGTTTTGTCAGGACTTTCATCACGGGAACCCACCTGGTATAAAATATTAACGGCTACCATGGGCGTATTTTTATCCTGATGGACCAAAACCCGCAGTCCGTTTTTCAAAGTAAATCTATCAAAATGCAACATATATTTTGTCCTCTTCCGGTAAGACCGGTTTAAAATTAAGATGCAAAATTAATGATTGTAGGTTACAATTGTCATACCATTGTGAGACGATTGTCAGGCAATGTTTTACTACGGTCTCACATCCGTCTCACCACTGTATCTAATGTGCCTCAAGCCAGTTGTTCCCCGTATTCATATCAATTTCAAGAGGAATATCCAGCTCCATAGCATGCAGCATTTTTTCTTCAACCAGTTTCTTCATTTCTTCGACTTCATCTTTATGAACGTCGAAAATAAGCTCATCGTGTACCTGGAGGATCATTTTGGTTTTAAGCTTGCGTTTTTGAATTTCCCTGAAAAGGTTTATCATGGCCATCTTGATCATATCTGCTGATGAGCCTTGGATTGGGGCATTGATAGCATTTCGTTCGGCATAACCACGAACTACCGCATTGGCTGAATTTATATCGGCGATGTAACGGCGACGACCCAGAATGGTTTCAACATAACCGTTGTCTTTGGCAAATGCGATTGTATTTTTCATATAAGCGTCAATTCCGGGATATTTTTCAAAGTAGCTTTTAATGATTTCCGCAGCTTCCCTTCTCGAAATACCCAGTCGTTCAGACAATCCAAAAGCAGAAATTCCGTAAATAATTCCGAAGTTGACGGTTTTGGCCCTGCGACGCATTTCTTTACTGATTTCAACCGGAGGAAGACCATAAACCCGGGATGCCGTTGCTGTATGGATGTCCATACCTTTCCTGAAGGCATCCATCATGTTGTAGTCTTTACTCAGATGAGCTATGATGCGCAATTCAATTTGGGAATAGTCCGCCGAAAGCAAGGTGTAATCTTCATTTCTTGGAATGAATGCTTTACGAATTTCCCGACCGCGTTCGGTACGGATGGGAATATTTTGCAGGTTCGGATTGTTGGAACTTAATCTTCCTGTGGCTGCAACCGCTTGATTGTAAGAGGTGTGTATGCG
>CAZGZO010000025.1:0-19612 GCA_964529695.1 uncultured Lentimicrobiaceae bacterium | reverse complement strand
CGCTTTGCAATATTGAGTTCATTCTCAGTCTGTTGAAATAATTCGCAATCATAATATTTACCGCTATGCTTAAAACGAAGATTTTGCCCTCCACGGAAGAGGCTTTTGCTTATCCGTTACTCATCAAACGGATTCTAAATGATTCCCTAAAGTATAACCCCGAGAATGAAATTGTTTACCGTGATATTTCACGATACAATTACTTTGAACTGAATAAAAGGGTAAGAAAGCTGGCCAATGTGTTGGAAACATTGGGCATTAAAGCTGGCGACACCGTTGCAGTTTTAGAGTATGATACACCACGGTATCTCGAGCTTTTCTTTGCAATTCCTATGGTTGGGGCCGTTTTGCATACGGTAAACTACCGTCTTTCACCGGAGCAGGTACTTTATACTATGAATCATGCGGAAGATAAAATTGTTTTTAGTAACATAGATTTTCTGCCTCTTTTAAAAGGAATTAAAGGTAAACTCAAAACTTCGGTTCCCTGTGTTTTAATGGCTGATGAGGATGTGCTTCCTGATATGGACATTATCATCTCAGGAAGATATGAAGAGCTTATGAACCAGGCCAGCGACTTGTATGAATTTCCTGATTTTGATGAGAATTCTGTTGCAACCATGTTTTACACTACAGGGACAACCGGAAATCCGAAGGCTGTTTATTTTACTCACAGGCAGCTTGTGTTGCACACGCTTTCCGGTGCCATGACTTTTGGAAGTTATGACGTGGCCTGCCGATTCCGCTCGAGTGATGTTTACATGCCCATCACGCCTATGTTTCATGTTCATGCCTGGGGCGTGCCATATATTGCCACACTCATTGGTGTCAAGCAGGTTTATCCCGGTCGGTACGAACCTGAAATGTTGTTGCGTTTATTACTGACAGAAAAAGTTACGTTCTCGCATTGCGTCCCAACGATCCTGCATATGCTGGTTTCAAGTCCTGTAGCTAAGGCGGTGGATTTGAGTCACTGGAAAGTGGTGATTGGAGGTTCGGCATTGCCCTCCGGACTTGCAAAAGCAGCACTGGAACTTGGAATTGATGTGATTACCGGCTACGGAATGTCCGAAACATGCCCTATACTTTCTCTTACTTATCTTAATGAAAAACAGAAAGATATGGGTGTTGATGAGCAAGTCGCCATCCGCACCAAAACAGGTATCCCAATACCTTTAGTAGATATGAAAGTGGTGGATGAACGCATGAAACCTTTGCCCAAAGATGGTGAATCCGTGGGTGAAATTGTTTGTCGTTCGCCCTGGCTAACTCAATCTTATTACAAGGAAGAAGAGCGAAGCAAAGACCTTTGGAAAGGAGGCTATCTCCATACCGGCGACGTTGCTTTTGTTGATGAAGACAATTATTTTATGATTACTGACCGTATAAAAGATGTTATCAAAACAGGGGGTGAATGGATTTCTTCCCTCGAGTTGGAAAATCTTCTCAGTAAAAATGAAAATGTGTCGGAAGTAGCTGTTGTGGGAATTCCTGATGCCAAATGGTCCGAACGTCCTTATGCCATTGTGGTGCTGAATGAAGGAGCTGAAATCAAGCCGGAAGCTTTGATGAAACACATGCAAAAATTTGTCGATAAGGGTATTATAAACAGGTGGGCCATTCCTTCCCGAATTGACTTTGTGAAAGCTATTCCAAAAACTTCGGTAGGAAAGATTGACAAAAAACGCATTCGTGCAGAGTATAAAAAGTAATGTAAAAATTTTATCCTGAAAACGGCAGGGCCCTTCTTCCTTTTTTGGAAAAGCCGACATAATTTCCATTTTTGTCAGTTCTGACAACTTTATCTTTTTGTTGATTTGCAAGACCTCTATTTACTTTTCCTGAAAAAGTGGCAGTTTCTTATGCTTTGATTAAACTATAAAACTAAAACAGTCTATTAATTAAAATTTTGATTTATTAAAAACTGATAACAATATTTATCCCCTAATATACCTTTAAATAAAGGAAAAAATTAAATTATACATTCTGGATTCTTAAAGTTAAAATGAAAATTTTGTATAAAATATTTATTTTAATTTGTAATAAAAAACAAAAATAGTCAAAAAGTGGCATTTAATTTGATGTAGGCAAAATATAATTTTTAAAACTAAAAAAGATGAAAAATTTAAAAATGATTGGTTTGTTGGTGGCCGCTGCCCTGACATTCAGTGTGCCTGCAAAGGCTCAGAAATTTCATTATGGTATAAAGGCAGGAGCCAATTTTGCCGTGCAATCTGGTGTTGCAGCATATTATGACAACAGCAACATTCTTGTTGGAGGGCATTATGGCCTCACGGGAAGCTACAATTTGAATAAAAATATGATGCTGGAAGCCGAACTCAATTACAACAATGAAGGAAGTCACAATTCTACAGTTACCCAAAAATTCAATTATCTCAGTTTACCTGTACTTTACGATTATTCCTTCGGTACCAATGGCAAAATGACCATCCATCTGAACATCGGACCTTCTATTTCTTATCTGTTGGATGCTGAACAAACAATTGATAACAATGGAAGCAAAACGACAACCGATCTAACCTCGGGGCTGCACCATGCTCAGCTCAGTGGAATTATTGGTGTCGGTTTGATGCAGCCTGTAGGAAAGCATTTTGTAACTTTCGATCTCCGATTAAATGTTGCGGCTACAGATTTCAAAGTTGATGATAACCAGTCACACAACAAGATGATTGGCGTTTACCTGGGTTACATTTTGTAGTATAAGCTGGTTGGTGTTTGAATTTAGTATCATTAATGGCCTTTAAATTAGCGTGAATTCGATATAAGTTTATCAGAAGTTATTTCCGCACAGTCTCGCTGCCATTTAAGATTCCTTATTGTATAGCATCCGTTTTTCTAATTCGGTGCAAATGAAAAAAGGGATTGGTATCAGTAGCCCGGGGTTTATTTGCCTGACGGCAGTCAGGAAACCCCGGGCTATTCAGTTTCGAGACTAAGCCCTTTGTTTGCACATGATATCCGCAAGTTTTGTTGCCACAAATGACACGAATTGACGCAAATTCTGATTCACCATTTTTGGTGAATCAGAATTATTTCGTGTGCATTTGTATTTGTGAAAATTCGGGAATTCGTGGCTTATTTTAATTTTGACCTGCGGATTTTAGGTGCATGGAGTCGTTACCGATGTATCGGTCAGGAAGATTATGTCTGTTGTCGTGAAAAAAGTTCACTGGCTTTTTCATATAAAAAGACAAATCAAACCAATTGCATTTTAAATGATGCTATTTTTGCCAAAAATTACAACCCATGGATTTGGAAAAGAGACTTCAGGCTTTCGTGAATTTGGGAACAGTACTTCGTTATACTTTTGGAGATGAGGAAAATGAGGTATTCTCAAAGGAAACAAATGCAAAAATAGAAGCCCTTAAGGCAGAAGTAGCATCGGCTAAAAATTATAACGGATGGTTTGAGGAAGGAATGGTTGGTCATGCGCTGTTGGCATTGGGCGAAAGTTTGCAGGAAGAAAAACTGAAGAAATGGGTTTCAGCCTATCCGCTGGATGAAGTGAATATACCAAAAACGGTAGGGGTGGTCATGGCCGGAAATGTCCCGGCCGTGGGTTTTCACGATTTTCTCAGTGTTTTAATGAGTGGCCACAGAATTCTGGCGCGCCTCTCTTCCGACGATAGCAAACTTTTGCCTGCCGTGGCAGACATTTTGCTAAGTCTGGAACCAGGATTTGAATCTTATATTACATTTACTGATAATCATTTAAAGGGATTTGATGCGGTGATTGCCACCGGCAGTAATAACACGTCACGTTATTTCGAATATTATTTTGGGAAATACCCGAATATCATCCGGAAAAACAGAAACGGTGTAGCTGTCCTGGATGGAAAAGAAACCGAAGGAGAACTGGAAGCGCTCGCCAACGATATCTTCCTTTATTTTGGCCTGGGATGCAGAAATGTTTCTAAGATTTTTGTGCCCAAAGGATATGATTTCAAACCCATGTTAGCGGTAATAGGAAAGCGTACGGAGATTGCACAACATCACAAATACTTTAATAATTACGAGTATAACAAGGCCATTTATCTTATCAACAAGCGTTCACATCTTGATACCGGAAACTTATTGCTGGTTGAAGATGAGCAGATAGCTTCCCCGGTAGGCGTGCTTTATTATGAATATTACGATTCAGAAGAAATTTTGAGAAACTCACTGATGGTTCGTAATGAAGAAATCCAGTGTATTTTGTCACAACTGGGTTTTCTTCCAAAAGCAATTCCGTTGGGTTATGGCCAGCAGCCCGAATTATGGGATTATGCTGATGGCGTGGATACGATGGAGTTTTTAATTCAACTGTAGAGGAAGTAATGAACTTATAGAAAGTACAATTGTCTGACCACTGTTTGACCATCGCCTGACTATTGTTCGACCATAAAAAAACACGTCAGGCTCAGCAAATAAGAGCTGCTCGGGCAATTGAAAAACAAAATATTAAAAATTTCTCCTAAACATTAGGAAAATAATATGAAACCGTTTATTTTTGCACCCCCAAAATGGAACAGGAAAAATTAGAAAAATGAAAAAAGATATTCATCCTAAGGATTATAGACTGGTTGTTTTCAAAGACATGTCGAATGATTATGCATTTTTAACCAAGTCCACAGTCAACACTAAAGAGACAATTAAGTGGGAAGATGGCAACGAATACCCTTTGGTTAAGCTGGAAATCTCCCATACTTCACATCCTTTCTTCACTGGTAAGATGAAACTGGTAGATACAGCTGGTCGTGTGGATAAATTCCGCAACCGCTACAAAAAGTTCGAAGAAAACAAGAACAAGAAGAAATAATCGAACAGATACAATTTATGAAACTAAGGCTGTCTCTTTGGGGGCAGCCTTTTTTTCGATGTATGATGATTAGATGTGCAATCTAAGATGTAATCCTCGTCACTAAGTCACTTTGTCACTTTTTTTGGGCGGCTGAACCGGTCCGCCTCAGGCGGATTCCACTTCATTCCCTGCCGCGCTGGATGTACGATGTGATGATTTTTGATGTGAGATGTTAACAACTGTCTGACCATAGTCTCCCCATCGTCTGACTATTCTTGACTGGCGCAAGCGTCCGCTTGTGACATGATTTTCAGGTAAGTCATTTTAACTTCAGGAAATTCTTAATTTAGCCATCCTGAATTAAAAGAAAACCGCATGAATTTTATCTTATTCGACGGGCCAAACAGAGACAGGTTACTGCCGTTCACATTCACCCGGCCTGTGGCTGATATCCGTATTGGAATTCTAACCATCAGAGAAAAATGGGAGTTTTTACTCAAACAAAAAATCTCAACCCTGACACAGGATTATCTTTCAGTAAAATTTCCTTTAGAAACTGAGCAAGAAAATTTTCTGATAAATGGTTCTGTAATTCCTGATATTCAGCTTGTTGATAAAGTAAGGGCGTTGAGCCCTGGCGAGACTTTAAAATGTGGAGAAGTGGTAATAGCCTCTTTTATTGATGCTGACAAAATTAAAAATCGAGAGTTGGTTGCCGCCAAATCTATTGAATACAAGGGAAAGTTATTTCAGCTGGAGAATTTATGGGATATTTATGCCAATAACCATCGGGCCATTCAGCAGGATTTTGAAATGCTGACAAAAGGCAGAAAGTCGCAACCTTTGAGTTCCACCAATTTTGTGAATGGTGATTCATCGCTGATTTTCCTGGAAGAAGGTGCCCAATCGGAATTTGCTATTTTCAATACACATGACGGACCAATTTATCTTGGAAAAGATTCTCTTGTCATGGAGGGTGCTAAAATTCGGGGACCCTTTGCTTTATGCGAGCATTCCCAAGTGAAAATGGATGCTAAGATTTACACCGGAACCACCATTGGCCCGCATTCAAAAGTAGGTGGCGAAGTCAGTAACTCGGTAATTTTCGGCTATTCCAACAAAGGTCATGATGGTTTTCTCGGTAATTCCGTGATTGGAGAATGGTGTAATCTGGGAGCTGATACTAACGTTTCGAACCTGAAAAATACATACGACTTTGTGAAGCTTTGGTCCTATGTTACAAAACGTTTTGAAAATACTGGTCAGCAGTTCTGCGGTCTGATGATGGGAGATCATTCCAAAAGCGGCATCAATACCATGTTTAACACAGGGACAGTGATAGGTGTCAGTGCCAATGTTTTTGGCGAAGGATATCTCAGGAATTTTGTTCCTTCTTTTTCCTGGGGAGGCAAATCAGGTATGAGTAAATTCAAACTGGAGAAAGCATTTCAGGTTGCCACAGCCGTTCTCAAAAGAAGAGATAAAGTTTTCGATGATGTCGAGAAAAATATCCTTACCCATATTTACGAAATGACTTTCCCTGAGTGACAATCACCTTTCAGGTGGCCTTGCACCTGAAAGGTCGTATATGCTCATGAAACATTTTTCCACCTTTCAGGACTTAACCGACCTGAAAGGAGAAAAAATTCCCGAACCGAAGGTTGAGAAATGACACTTCCATTGTGCAGCCATCTTTTAGGTCCGAATCGAACTGAAAGATAAAAGCAACTACTGACAAATTGTTAGGCAGCTGTTTTAATGGTTCGTTAATTGTTCCCTTTTTAAGTACAATAATCTTCCTCCATTGGAGTTTTGTTTAAATAGAAGATTATCAATAATTTAGAAAGTACACAATAATATTAAAGCCTGCGAATTCGTTTCAAAGGCTGACATTTTGACTGTGAGGATAAATATGGACATGGATAATATATTTTCATTAGATGAAATCATGAACCCGGATACGGAATTTTTCCCGTTGCTTTCTGCCGAAGATGAGCAGCAAATGAACGAAGAAGAGATTCCTGAAGAATTACCGATTCTTCCGGTTCGCAATACGGTATTGTTTCCCGGTGTAGTGATTCCAATCACTGCGGGTCGCGACAAGTCTATTAAACTGCTTCGCGAGGCTTACAAAGCAAATAACCTGATTGGCGTGGTGGCGCAGAAAGAAGCAGAAGTCGACGATCCGAAAGCTGAAGATTTAAACAAAGTGGGCACCGTAGCCCGCATCATTAAGATATTGCAAATGCCTGATGGCAATACAACTGCCATCATCCAAGGCAAAAAGCGTTTTGAGATTCAGGAAATGCTAAGAGATGAGCCTTATTTCTTTGCGAAGGTAAAAACTTTCGTCTTGAAAGAGCAAACACCTGGTACAGATAATTTTAATGCACTGATCTCCAGTATCAGGGATCTTTCGGTTCAAATTATTGAAAAGTCTCCTTCCATTCCTTCGGAAGCTGCTTTTGCACTCAACAATATTGAAAGTGCTGTCTTTCTGGTAAATTTTGTCTCTTCCAACCTGAATGTTGAAAGCGATGAGAAACAGAAATTGTTGGAGATGACCAACCTTGAAGACCGCTCTCATAAGGTATTGGAAACGCTTACCCGGGAATTACAGGTGCTTGAACTGAAAAACCAAATCCAGAAGAAGGTAAAAGTGGATATGGATAAGCAGCAGCGTGATTTCCTACTGAATCAGCAACTTAAAACAATTCAGGAAGAACTGGGTGGAGGACCGCATGACCAGGAACTAAAACGACTGACTGACAAAGCCGAGCATAAAAAATGGTCGAAGGAAGTGGGTGAAACTTTTCAGGAAGAGCTTTCCCGCTTGCAGCGCATGAATCCAAATGCTGCCGAATATTCCATTCAGTTGAACTATCTGGAATTGTTGGTGGATTTGCCTTGGGGAGAATTTACTAAAGACAACTTGGATTTAAATCATGCGCTGAAAGTCCTTGATAAAGATCACTACGGACTGGAAAAAGTAAAAGAACGCATCATAGAGTATCTGGCGGTGCTGAAGCTTAAAGATGATATGAAGGCACCGATTCTCTGCTTTGTTGGCCCTCCCGGAGTAGGTAAAACTTCTCTTGGAAAGTCTATTGCACGTGCCTTACAGAGGAAATATGTCCGCATGTCCTTAGGTGGATTAAGTGATGAATCGGAATTGCGCGGACACAGGAAAACTTACATTGGAGCAATGCCTGGCAGGATTATACAAAATCTGAAAAAGGTGAATTCATCCAATCCAGTCTACATGTTGGATGAGATTGATAAAGTGGGCGGAAGAAATTACAACGGTGATCCACAATCAGCCTTGCTCGAAATTCTTGATCCGGAGCAAAATAACACTTTCTATGATAATTTCCTGGAACTCGAATATGATCTTTCTAAGGTGATGTTCATTGCCACGGCAAACACGCTTTCTACCATTCATCCGGCTTTGTTGGACCGTATGGAAATTATTGACCTGAGCGGTTATTTAATGGAAGAAAAGCTTGAAATTGCAAAAAGACATTTGATTCCAAAGGAATTCAAAGAAAACGGGATCAAGAAATCGCAGCTTACATTTCCTAAAAAAACAATTGAATCTATAATTCAGAATTATACTCGGGAAGCCGGCGTTCGGTTGCTTGAAAAGCAGATTGCTAAAGTCATTCGTAACAGGGCTAAGTTTATTGCCATGAATGAAGCGTATGACACGAAGGTAAAACCTGCCGATTTGACAACGATCCTTGGTAAACCACATATTCAAAGAGAAAGCCTGGTCAATAATGAAGTGGCTGGCGTGGTTACAGGACTAGCCTGGACACGTGTCGGTGGTGAAATCCTGTTTGTTGAGGTGAGTCTGAGCAAAGGAAAAGGTCATTTAAAATTGACTGGTAATCTGGGTGATGTGATGAAAGAATCAGCTTCTTTGGCCTATGAATATTTAAGAGCCCATGCAACGAATCTTGACATTAATCCGGATGTTTTCGCTGAATGGAATGTTCACATTCATGTTCCTGAAGGAGCTACACCTAAAGATGGTCCGTCGGCTGGCGTAACCATGTTGACGGCACTGGCTTCTGCATTTACGCAGAGAAAGGTGAAAGCTAAACTGGCTATGACCGGGGAAATTACTTTACGCGGAAAAGTCCTTCCGGTAGGTGGTATCAAAGAAAAAATTCTGGCCGCCAAGCGGGCAAATATCAAAACCATTATGCTTTCTTCGGCCAATGAAAATGATATTGCAGAAATTCCGGATCGTTATATTGAAGGTTTGGAATTTAAGTATGTTGACAGCATGATGGATGTGTTGGATTTTGCTTTGCTTAAGGAGAAAGTTAAAAACCCACTGGCTATTTGATTGGCAGGAATTCTCGAATTAAAAACAAATAAATAATATTTATACTGGCGCACGAAACATTCGTGCGCCAGTTGTTTTAGGAATTGTTCCCGATTTTCACAAGCCTTCTAGTTCCATAATTTTTTACTTTCGTGGAAAAATGAAACCATGAGGCTGTTTCCTACTAAAGTATGGTGTCATGAATAGCAGAAAAGTAATGAATTACTTGTGGCTGCTGATCATGGCTGGGATTCTGGGCGCATGCCATAATTCAGCGCATACTCATCCCGGGAAACAGATTTTCTATTATAATTCACCTGCAGAAATTGTAAATCTGGATCCCGCTTTTGCGCGTGATCAGGCGCACATCTGGATCTGCAACCAACTATACAACGGGCTTGTAAAACTGGATGATAGCCTGCGAATAAAGCCCTGTATAGCAAAAAGGTGGACTATTTCAAATAATGGGAAGGTTTATACATTCTTTTTAAGAAATGATGTCTACTTTCATAATGATCCGGTTTTTAAAGGCAAAAAAAGAAAAGTCACAGCAGCCGATTTTGTGTATAGTTTTAAGAGACTTGTCAATCCAAAAACTGCTTCTCCTGGCAGCTGGGTTTTTGACAATGTGGCTGACTCAAATGGAGGCAAGGCCTTTGAAGCGATCAACGATACAACTCTTCAAATCAGATTGAAGAAACCTTTTCCTCCTTTTTTAGGAATTCTGACCATGAAATATTGTTCGGTAGTTCCTCATGAAGCGATTCAGTATTACGGACAGGACTTCAGGAAACATCCTGTGGGAACCGGACCATTTTTCCTAAAAAACTGGGTTGAAAATGTTCAGATGGTATTACAGAAAAATCAGGTCTATTTTGAATTCGACAGTGCGGGAAACCGGTTGCCATACCTTGATGCGGTTTCCATCAGTTTCTTGGCGGATAAAATGACTGCTTTTCTTGAATTTACCAAAGGGAAACTGGATTTTATTTCGGGCATTGCTCCCTCTTACCGAGATGAAATATTGACTCGGACCGGGGAGTTGCGATCCAAATACAAAAAGAATGTCAAACTCATGAAAATGCCTTATCTGAACACGGAATATCTAGGCGTAATGATAGATACTAATTTGCAGATTGTCAAAAACAGTCCGTTGCGGATAAAGGCTGTGAGACAGGCGATTAATTATGGTATTGATCGGGCAAAGATGATAAAGTTCCTGCGCAACGGTATCGGAATCCCGGGGAATAAAGGCATCATTCCAGCGGGCTTACCGGCATACAATCCCAAGGCAGATTATGGATATTCTTATCATCCTGAAAAAGCAAAAATGTTGTTAAAACAAGCCGGTTTTGGCCCCCAAAACCCTGTGCCGCCCATTACTTTGACCACGACCTCTGACTATCTGGATTTATGCAAATTTGTTCAATCTCAATTGGATGATATCGGTTTTGATATTCGGCTCAATATTACACCTCCGGGAACCCTGCGTGCTATGAAAGCACAAGCTAAACTGCCTTTTTTCAGGGCATCCTGGATTGCTGATTATCCCGATGCGGAAAATTATCTTTCTCTTTTCTATTCAAAGAATTTCACTCCGGACGGACCCAATTACACCCACTTTTCAAACCCGAAGTTTGACGCTTTGTATGAGAAGTCACTTTCAGTTACCAACCGGGTAAAAAGAGAAAAGCTTGATCGCGAAATGGACAGCCTGGTGATGCAACAGGCCCCCGTGGTAATTTTATATTATGATGAAGCCCTGCGTTTTGTCCGAAAACGCGTGATAGGTATGACTTTGAATCCTATTAATTTATTGAATTTGACACGGGTAAAAATCGAAAAGACAGCCCATTAATTAAGTGAATTTAAGTTGTTGTCAACACCAGAGAGCAGTGTTTTTAAACTATTCGCTTTACGGTTCTTAAGCCTTACAATCATTTTCCAATTATACTTATTTAGAGGAAGATATTCGATTTTATCATACATTGACAGCATGTTGAAAATTGCATCTGCTTTATCTCCTCCTTTTTCTTTTATCATTCTTTTAAAGCCTTTTGGATAATGGTCAAGGTTTAAATCAATACTTGCAAAGATGGGATGTTTCCTGAGGTTTTTGCCAACTTCTGAGTTAGCCAGTGAATGGCTTTTGAAGCTTCCGGAAACAATATTTCTTATCAGATCAAGGTCATTCGTAGCAACCAATGTTTTGTCAAACAGATTAAAATAAATAGTTGATTTTCCTTTAGTTATCTGGTAATAACCGTCTTTATGCTCAAACAAAGCCCCGAATTTATTTATGATGGCATTGTAAAATTTATCGCTTTTAAACGCAATGCCAAATCCGAATAAAGGAACAGGAATGCTATCTATTTGTCCTAATTTTTCATGTTTTGCCTTTACGAATTTGAAGCCGTAGATGTCAAATCCCATCTCGCCTGAAAATTCGCCAAGAGCCTCCTCGGGCGACATATCAAAAGTAGCCTGGAAAATCTGGGTAATTTGTTGTGCATTTACCTTGTAGATAGCCATTTGCTTCATCATTAAATTATAGTATCCCAGCAAATTTACGGCTCCGAAAAAGTTGATGTAGGATTTCTGTGGAAAATAGTGGAGAATTTCGGGGTTGAATTTGTCTTTAAACAAATCGTTTTTCTCCATGGCACTTTTTATTTGCTTGTTAAACTTTGTACTGAAAGTAACAACGACTTGTCCCTTCTGAAAATCACAATACAACTCATTGGTCTTACCGGAAAGTGATAATGAAACCTTTGATGGTAAGGGCATCCTTTTCATGAAAGGCAATTTATTCATCAGGTCTTTATTTATAAACCAAAGAGAAATGTCCTTTTTGTTTTTAATAAATTCATCAAGTTTATGTGTGGAAACAATGGATTCGGATTTGTCTTCCGATAAAACTCTTTTTGCAATGCCGGCATTCGTTTCCGGGTTGTTATGGTGCCTTGGATCAATGAGCACAAACAGCTGTTTACGGTCCCACATGATGACAGGAGATTTTTCTCCTGTAGCAAGGTAACTGTAATTTCCAAGTGAATTTATTGTGATTTTTTTGCCAGATTTTTTGATTATTTTGTTGATGAATCCTTCAAATTTGGATTTGTCCAGCAGTTTCATGTGAATGGCAAGATACCTGACACTATCTTTCGTGAAAGCAAAAAGGTATATGTCGTTTCTAAAGTCAATTCCACTCTCATCAGGGTTTTGTATAAGAGGTTTAAACTCGTTTAGTGTCTTTACCTCATCTTTTCCTAACTTGCTTTTTATCAGTTTGTAAAACTTGGTGGTAGTAAGGTCGTTGATGCCACTTTTTTTGTTGAGCGATTTCCCGTTTATGATAGCAACTACACCTGCATTTTTGGGGATAAAAGTAGGTTGCTTTCCCGATTTTGAGCAGGATGTCAGCGAAACGATTAAAATAAAAATTGCGGGGAAGAAAGTTCTTTTGATACTGCTTTTCATATTTGTGAATTTTTTGCGGTTAAAGGTTTTAATCTTGAAGCAACTAAATTAAGATAAATCCTTCAATATCTGACGAGTATTTTATTTGATTGATAACGGAATTACCCGCCCAAACTTTATCTCAGATACAGTTACGTATTTTGGAATATATGCTTGAGCATATTTGCCTGCGGAGACTATTTTGCGAAATTGTGATAATCAATAATGTGTTTTGGGGGGCGGACATCAATGAAAGACAATATGCGGGCCACCACCTCCTGGCAAAATTGGGATATTCAAAACATGTTCGACGTACTGGAAGTAGTAGAAAAGCTTGTGATTTAGTTTGAATCCATAATTAACTGTGGGGTCCCAGCCAATAATGGGTTGAAAGAACGAATTTCGAATAGGATTAGCAGCCTTGGCATTCCAGGCGGCAACATATTGCCTGTTCCATGATTCATAATACGCATTGGTGCGGTAATTCGCTTGGTTGTTTTGAATCTCGTACCAGGTTTCAAATTTTTGATCGAATGTTTCCAGTTCGTACTGGGTGCTGTCATTTTTCTCTATTTCGACTGGTTTTGCTTTTTTATCAGCTAACTTCTTTTGTGTTGAACAGGAAACTGCAAACAGCAAAATTCCGATCCAAAGAACTATTTTTTTCATGGCTGAATTATTTTCCTGATTACATTAATATAATACGAAAATCGTACCAGAAAGTTTAGAATAAGTGCCTTAAGTTCATAAAGTAAGCTAGAGTCAATAAAGTTGGAAGCCGGAAGCCCGGAGACCGAAGTTGGAAGGCTGGGGATCGAAGCGGCGGCCGGGATGGGAACGGCAGCGCGCGGTGTTGCGGGCCGATGTGAAGTTAGGCGGCAAGGGCGACCAGCGGAAGCCCCTTGCAAGCCTTTACGGAACACGGCCTGCAACGCCGGGACTAAAGTGGACAGCCCGTTAAGCCGCACAAAAAAAGTGACATGGTGACTGGGTGACATGGTGACAAAGGGAATGTTGAATTATGATTGGTGAACTGTTTTTTCAACTGTATAAAAAGTTTTTTTAATTGAAAAATTGTTACGATATTTGCAGCCAATTTTTACGAATTTTTATTTAATTAAAAGTTAGACTGTTATGCCAGTTAAGATGAGATTACAACGATTTGGTAAAAAAAGAAGCCCTTTTTACCACCTCGTTATTGCGGATGGTCGTGCACCCCGAGACGGAAGATTCATTGAAAAAATTGGAACTTACAATCCTACCAAGGTTCCCGCTGAAATCGACTTAGATTTTGAAGCAGCTTTGAGCTGGCTTCAAAAAGGTGCCCAGCCCACTGATACCATGAGGGCTATCCTTTCTTACAAAGGTGTTATGTACAAATATCACTTGCTGAAAGGTGTTAATAAAGGCGCTTTTTCCGAAGAGGAAGCTGAAAAAAGATTTCAGGCCTGGCTGAAAGAAAAAGAAGCAAAAATTGCTGCTAAATCTGAAAGCGTTAAGAATAAAGCTCAGGATGAAGTGAACCAGCGTTTGGAAGCTGAAAGCAAAATCCGTGAAGCTCGTGCTGAAGAACTTGCTAAGAAAAAAGCTGCTGAACTGGATGCTGAAGCCGCTGCTAAAGCTGAAGCAGAAGCTAAGGCTGCACCTGCCGAAGAGGCACCTGCCGAAGCTCCTGCTGAAGATGCCGCTCCAGCTGCTGAAGAAGCTGCTGCTCCTGTCGAGGAAGCACCTGCTGAGGACGTCAAAGAGGAAGCTGCACCTGCCGCTGAAGAAGCTAAAGAAGAAGCTCCTGCTCCTGAGGCAAAGAAGGAGGAAGCTCCTGCTGAGGAAGTCAAAGAAGAAGCTGCTCCTGCTAGTGAAGAAGCTAAAGAGGAAACTCCGGCTGTTGAAGCCAAGAAAGAGGAAGCCCCTGCCGAAGATGCTAAAAAAGAAGAGGCTTCGGATGACAAAAAAGCAGAAGAAGAGAAATAATATTGAACTTTTCGAATATTTTGAGCCCGGCGTTTTCACCGGGCTTTTTTTATGGAAATTCTCCTAATTTTGCGTGAGGTTGTCTTCGGAGATAATTTTAAAATATGGATGCATTTAAGGATTACTTCTATTTGGGTTCTGTGACCCGGACCCATGGTTACGGTGGGAAACTACAGCTGTTTCTTGACGTGGACAATCCATCTGCCTACGAAGGGCTCAAAATGGTATTTGTCAATATTCATCAAAATCCGGTTCCTTATTTTATTATGTCTTCTGTTCTGAAAAACAATAAGTTGATTGTGGAATTTCAGGATGTGGATAATGAAGAAAAGGCATTGGCGTTGGTGAACAAGGAACTCTACCTGCCGCTTTCGGTACTTCCCAAACTAGGCGGGAATAAATTTTATTTTCATGAAGTGATTGGATTTGAGGTTTTGGATGAAACTGTTGGAGAAGTAGGAACGATTACCGAAATATTGGATTATCCCGGTCAGGCATTGATGCAGATTTTTCACGAGGAGAAAGAAGTACTCATCCCGATGAATGGTCCTGTGATTGTGAGAGTTGACAGAGCTGCTAAAAAACTTTATATCAAAGCTCCCGATGGACTGATTGATATGTATTTGAATGAGTAAACCCTAACCTGTGGACACACGCCCATTTCATTTTCAAAAGTTTAGCCTGCACCATCACCGGTCTACCATGAAAGTCGGAACTGATGCGGTGTTGCTTGGAATCTGGACAGAGCTTACAGGTGTAAAATCTGTTTTGGAAGTAGGAGCCGGTTGCGGTATTCTTTCATTGTTACTTGCAAGCAGGGAGCTGGTATCGGTGGATGCAGTAGAGAAGGATAAGGAATCATTTGAAGAGGCTTCCGAAAACTTTGCAAAAAGTTCTTTTTCAGATCGTCTCAGGATTTCTCATTCGGATTTTAATGATTTTGTTCTTTCTTCGAATAAACGGTACGATTTGATTATCAGCAATCCGCCGTTTTTTATAAACGATTTGCAATCGAAAAATCCTAAAAAAAGTTTGGCTCGTCATACACAGTCATTGTCCTATAAGCAATTGGTAAATGGTGCCCGGACTTTGCTGAATCCGGATGGCAAAATTGCGGTCGTTTTGCCTTACCAGGAGAGCCGTTTCTTTCTGAAAACTGCGCAAGATGCAGGTTTTTTTGTGGAAAAGAAAATGTTGATCTTTCCTGTGTTGGGAAGAGAGCCCAATCGGATTAATCTTTTATTGAGTAGTAATCCTGTTGATGAACAGACTGAGAAGTTTACCATTCGCGATGAAGACGGGAAGTTTACCAGCCAGTATGTGGATTTTGTGAAGAATTATTATTTAAGCGTTTAGTGTTATATTAACTGGGCACGAGCTACAAGCGCTCGCCAGTGATGGTAATTACTTTCTTACCCATGAATTAATTCCCGGGCGAAAATTTTAACTAACTGACCTCAAAGTAAGGGAAATCCGTTTCCGATTCAAATCTACTTCCAGCACTTTCACTTTAAGCTGCTGATTGATTCTCAGATAATCGGCAGGATTGTTTACAAACTCATCGGCAATCTGACTTTTATGGATGAGTCCGTTTTCCTTAATTCCCAGGTTGACGAAAGCCCCGAAATCGGTGATGTTTGTGACCACCGCAGGCAGCACCATTCCCGGACGCAGATCCTCAATTTTATGGATGCTGTCATCCAGGTGGAAAATCTCGAATTTCTTTCTCGGGTCACGGCCGGGTTTTTCCAGCTCATCTAAAATGTCTTTTAAGGTGGGCAATCCGGCTTCTTTGGAAACGAAATCTTTGAGATTGATGAGCTTCTTTACTTCATGGTTCCCAATCATTTGTGATACATCCTTTTTAAGTGATTTGGCCATTTTGTTTACAATGCCGTAGTTTTCAGGATGAATAGCGGAAGCGTCCAAGGGTTCGGTTCCATCTTCAATCCGAAGGAATCCGGCAGCCTGCTGAAATGCTTTGTCTCCTAAACCTTTAATTTGTTTTAAATCCTTACGATTTTCAAACTTGCCATGCTGATTTCTGTGTTCAATAATTCGTTTGGCCAATGCCGGGCCAATACCGGAAACGTACGTCAGCAATTCTTCGCTAGCAGTGTTGAGGGAAACTCCCACGGCATTTACGCAGATTTCAACCGTGGTTTTGAGATTTTCTTTCAGAAGGTTCGGGTTGATATCGTGCTGGTACTGACCGACCCCCATGGATTTTGGGTCGATTTTAACAATTTCTGCCAGTGGATCCTGCAGCCTTCTACCGATGGAAACAGCACCACGGACCGTCACGTCATATTGCGGAAATTCCTTGCGTGCCACTTCAGATGCTGAATAGACTGAGGCTCCGTCTTCATTGACCATCACGGCTACAACATCTTTGTCAAATTTGGTCCTTTTCAAAAGAGCTTCTGTTTCTCTTCCTGCGGTTCCATTTCCCACAGAAATTGCTTCAATCTGGTACGAACTCACGAGACTTTTCAGCTTTTTTATGGATTGACCTGTTTCATTTTGAGGCGGGTGCGGATAAATGGTTTCATTATGCAACAGTTTTCCATGCTTGTCCAGGCAAACCACTTTGCAGCCAGTGCGAAATCCGGGATCGATAGCCAATACATTCACTTGTCCCATAGGAGGGGAAAGCAGCAATTGGCGAAGGTTCTCAGAGAAAACCTTCACGGAAGATTCCTCCGCTTTTTGTTGAAGTTGTTGCCGCAGTTCGGTTTCCAAAGAAGGGAAAAGCAGCCGCTTGATGGAATCTTTCAGAGCGATGAATTTCTGTTCACTGGCTTCCGACTCTGACCGTATGATTCTTTTTTCCATCACCTCCAGTGACTCTTCCAAAGAGGGCATCACCTTAAGCCGAATGAATCCTTCTTTTTCAGCTCTGAACATGGCCAAAACTCTGTGAGAAGGTGCACGGCGTGCCAGTTCTTCCCAGTCAAAATATGATTCGTATTTAGCGCCCTCTTCTTCTTTTCCTTTGATGATTTTGGAAGAAAAACGGGCATCCCGTTGAAATTTGTTTCGCAATAGGTCGCGTACCCAATCCATTTCACTAATCCATTCCGCCACAATGTCACGGGCACCCTGAAGTGCGATTTCGATTGTTTCAATTTCTTTATCAGCATTTACAAACCGCTCAGCCGTCTGTTCAATATCAAAAAATTTCTCTGACATCAGCATTTTTGCCAATGGTTCCAGACCTCTTTCTTTTGCAATGGTGGCCCGCGTTTTACGCTTGGGTCGATAGGGGAGATATAAATCTTCCAGTTTTGAAAGCGTCTCGGCATTTGCAATTTTTTCGAGAAGGACCGGATCGGAGATTTCCTGTTCTTCCAGACTTTTTAAGATGGTTTCCCTTCTTTTTTCCAGCTCGGTTTGCTGCTCATAAATTTTGAGCAATTCAATGATTTCCAAATCAGTTAAACCACCTGAACTTTCTTTTCGGTAACGGGCAATAAAAGGAATGGTAGCGCCACCTTCATGCAATTCCAAAGTGTTTTTTACCTGCCATGTTTCTTTTTGAAGGGCTTGTGAAACGTATTTTATTATTCTGTCATTCATTTCTTTACATGAAAAATTATGTTATTCGAATGGATGTTGAATTCCTCCACGAGCTTGGCCGTTTTGAAAACGTCAGCACATGTTTTTCTGAAGGATTCTATCCTGTTTTTATCTTTGAAACTCTGATTCATTCGGTTATACAAAAGCATGCCCCCTTTTTCAAGAAGTCTGTTTAATTGGGTCAAAAACTCAATTTGGTCAAATTTCTCCGGGATGAGATGGTCTATGAAAAGGTCCACCACTATCAGATCGTAATTTTGTTGTTCCTTGAAAACAAAATCGAAAGCATCACAAATTTCTATTCTTAGATCTTGAGCACTGTTCAATCCAAAAAATTCACCTCCTAATTCTATTACTTTTGCATCAATTTCAACGCCTGTTATAAGTCCTTCAAAGCCTAATTCCTTCTGAAGAATATGGGCTACGCTTCCTGCTCCGAAGCCCAATAGGAGAGCTTTTTTGAAAGAAGAAAGATCATGTTTTGTAAGCTGAAAAGCTTTTTGGAAAACTTTGTGGAGTGTACCAAAAGAGTAGTTGACATGTTCCGAATCCAGAACATAACGACCATGACGTTTGTTTACCTCCAGATAATTGAAATCCGTAGTAATTTTTTCAATGGGAAAGAACCCGGGAAAGTATTTCCGGAGAATAGATTTCATGGTTATTATTTTCCTGAGAACTGTGGTTTTCTTTTTTCAAGAAAGGCCTGTTTCCCTTCTTTAAAATCCTCGCTGTAATAAACGGCTTTAATTAAGGATTTGTTTTCTTCATCCTGAGTCATTTGCTCTATGGTTTGCGATGCCAGGCCGTGTATTTGCTTTTTGATTAAAGATACTGTCAGAGGAGCGTTTGCCAGGATTCTTTCTGCTAACTCAAATGAAAAATCTTCCAGCCTTTCAATGTCTAACAAGTGATTGAGAATACCCAGATTGGCGGCCCTCTCTGCAGTCATTACCTCTGCGGTAGCAAACATTTCCAAAGCAATGTTATTTCCAACTCTTTGTAATACACGACCTACCTGGTTTGGATTGTAAGGAGCGCTAATTTTCGCTGGTGTAATGGCGAAAGTTGCTTCCGGCGAACCAATGAGAATATCGCAGGCAAAGGCCAGTTCGCATCCTCCTCCCCAAACGCCTCCGTGGATCATGGCGATTACAATGCCAGGGAAATCTTCCACGCTTTTCAGAATTCTTTCAAGGGCATATTCATAAGGCACAGGGTCGTGTTCGGAATCGGGAAGTTGGTCGATTCGAAGTCCGGCACACCAAACTTTGGAACCCGGATTACTTCTGATAATCACCGCTCTGCAGTTGTTTCTCCTGAACTCTGAAAAGGCTTCAACAAACTCATCCAGCATCTCTAAATTCAGAGAATTACTCTTTTCTTCATTGTCGAGCGTTAAGATTCCCAGCTTATCCTGACAAGTGGTCTTGATAAATTTCATACACTTTATTTCTGCAAAGGTAACT
>CAZGZO010000024.1:0-19778 GCA_964529695.1 uncultured Lentimicrobiaceae bacterium | reverse complement strand
GGACAAACGTTGTTGAATATTGTGGTTGGAGCCGTGGGGTACTCCTTTCTTATGCTTACTAAAAATCTGAAACCGGTCAATGGAGAGCTTACAGATTATAAAAAAGAAGATACTGGATCCTGAGAACCTAAACCATTCACTGATTCGTTGGCGGTTTAAAGGAAAGAAAATTGTTTTTACCAACGGATGCTTCGATCTGTTGCATCTGGGGCATGTCGATTATTTAAGCAAAGCCAAAGATTTGGGAGACATCCTGATTGTTGGGGTGAATACCGATAAATCTGTAAAAATGCTGGGAAAAGGTGAGCATCGTCCTATCACTGATGAAAACTCCAGAGCCACACTCATGGCATCTTTTCATTTTGTTGATGCCGTTGTTCTATTTGATGAAGAAACGCCTTATAACCTGATAAAAACAGTTCAACCGGATGTGTTGGTGAAAGGAAGCGATTATAAAGCTGAAGATGTTGTTGGTTACGATATTGTAAAAGCCAAAGGCGGTGAGGTTATTTCGATTGATCTGGTTCCCGGATATTCCACTACGGCCATCGAACAAAAGATTAAAAATAACCTGTGATTATGGTGGATTAATTATGCCGCAGAAAAAGAAAACAATGTTGAAAGTTTATCACCGATTCTTGGATGAATCAGGAGATACGACTTTTTATGGCAAAAAGAAACGCCTGGCTGTGGGTGACGAGGGGGTTTCAAAGACATTTATTCTGGGCATGGTTAAGTTTAAAACCAAGCTGGATCCTATTCGCGAGCAGATTATTCAGATGCAACATGAAATTGCTGCGGATGAGTTTTACAAGGATGTTCCGAGCATAAAAAAGAAAATAAACAAAGGAGGTTATTTTTTTCATGCCAAAGATGATATTCCTGAAGTAAGAGAAAAGTTTTTAAGGTACATAAAAACACTAAATTGCTCGTTTGAAGCGGTAGTCGCCCGCAAATTACCTGATTTATACGAAAAAAAACACAAAGGAAACGAAGCTTGGTTTTATGCAGATTTGCTTTCACATCTTTTGAAAAATAAGTTCACCAATCATAAAAAATTGGTGTTAAACATTGCCGGCAGGGGCAAATCAACCAAAAACCATAATCTTGATTTGGCATTAGCCAAAGCGAAAGAACGCTTCAATGGTGCGCATCCCGAAAAAGAGATGAAAACGAAGGTGGTTTTTAATGTTTTAGAACAAACAGGTGAGCCATTGCTAAATGTTGCTGATTATTTTTGCTGGTGTGTTCAGAATGTATTTGAGAAAGGACAAATGCGTTACTACAATTTTATGAAAGACCAAATATCTCAAGTAGTAGATTTGTATGATTTTGAAAGTTACGGAAAGAATGGTTGGCCTAATTATTATGGGAAAAATAACCCATTAACGGCCAAAAATGAGATAAGCCCGCGTTCACACTAAGGCGAGGTTTAACTCGTCAATGGCATGGAGCCAACGTTCATGTGATGCAGACTTACATTTGCAAATGTATTAAAAATAATAATATAATAATTCTTAATTAAAATGAATTAAAAGGATTATTCTACAGGTAATTACAAGAATTGATAACCTGCCTTAATGGAACTATAAAGCTGAAGATGTTGTTGGTTACGATATTGTAAAAGCCAAAGGCGGTGAGGTTATTTCGATTGATCTGGTTCCCGGATATTCCACCACGGCCATCGAAAAAAAGATAAAGAATAATCTATAAAACATGTAGAGACGCAAAATCTTGCGTCTCTACAATATGTATTAGCAATAGCCTAAACGGCCTTCTCAACACTTGTCGTTTCTTCTTCACCTGGTTTTTTCCTTATTACAAATCGGTCAAACATCACAAACAACACCGGTACAATAATCAACGACAGGAACAACGAACTAATCAGTCCACCGATTAATACCCAGCCGAGGCTGCTTTTCCATTCTGAACCAGGACCAGTTGCCAAAGCAATCGGGAGCATCCCTACGATGAGGGCCAGGTTGGTCATCAAAATAGGACGGAAACGCAAACGTGTTGCTTCAATGGCCGCTTCAATGACTTTGGTTCCTTTGTTGCGCATCTCGTTGGCAAAGTCAACCACCAAAATAGCGTTCTTAGCAACCATACCCATCAGCATGATAACACCCATCATAGAGAAGATACTCAATGTTTTATTGGCTAATGCCAGTGCGAGAAATGCGCCTATAACTGCTAATGGAAGCGAAAGCATAACTACCAAAGGATGGATATAACTGTCATACAGTGCCACCATAATCAGATACATCAAAATGATAGAAGCAGCCAGCGCTATTAGCATGGTCTGAAACGATTCAGCCTGATTTTCCATATCGCCGGAATAAACCACATAAACGCCTGCCGGAGGTGGTGTTTTCACCAAGCGGGCTACAATTTCATCTTTTATGGTTCCGATGGTTTTACCAATAGTCTGTCCTGAAATTTCTACGGCAGGTAATTTATCGTAACGGTCAAGGCGTGAGGGACTAACGCCCTCTTTTATTGCTGCAAATTGATCCAGACGAATTACTTTGCCCATGTGGTTGACAAAACTCATATTTTCCAAATCAGATTTGTCTTTCCGGTTGAAATTATCCAGCGAAACCTTGATATCATATTCTTTGTCTCCCACTGAATATTTCAAATCTGTGTTTCCTTCATATGCCATGTACATGGTAGAACCAATCTGCCCCAGCGTCAATCCTAACTTGGCCATTTTATCGCGGTTTACCTTGATAACATATTCTTTGTTACCTTTCTCGATAGAGGACTTAATTTTAGAGGTTCCGCTGATTTTTTTCAATTGGTCCAAAACCACCTTGCTATAAGCTTTAACTTTGCTATAGTCACTTCCGCGTACATAAATCTCAATAGGATCTTGCGAGTTTCCCATGATGTTCAATTCATGTGTATTGAATTCCGGTCCCGGATAAATGGAGGACAAATCATATTGAAGTTTCTTCGCGAAAAGTTTTGTCGGCATCTTCCTGTCTTTTTTAGGAATCAGGATGATTGAAAATTCAGCTTCATACGGGGTGCTCAATACGCCGACCTGGCTACTGGTTAATCCTACCTTTGTATAAACTGATTTTATTTGCGGATAACTGAGCAGTTTGGCTTCTATTTTGCTACACAAACTTTTGGTGTATTCCAGAGTAGATGTGTGGTTAAGTTCCATGGTTAGGTTAAATTCTCCACGGTCGCCCTGATCTACAAAGGTGGTCTGGATAAATCCTTCTGAAACAAGGAAAAATGATGCGAAAAACAAAAGCGTAACCGAACCCAACACAATGCCTTTATGTTTCAGAGACCATCGCAGTAAATCCAGCATCCTTTCTCTTGAAAATAGGATGACTTTTTCGAAAGCCATGAGAAAGCGATCGAAAGGATTCTTTTTGTTAAAGGCTTTTATTTTTGCAAACTGAGAAGTCATCAATGGAACGAGGGTAAATGATACCAAAAGACTTATCAGTAAAGCAAATACCACTACAAATGAGAATGCGTGAATTATTTGACCCGTGATACCTGTTGTGAGTCCGATGGGAAGGAAAACCACAATCAAAACAAAGGTGATGGAAGGAACTGTAATATCAAGCTCCTTAGTGGCGTCCAGTGTCGCCTTCCATCTTGATTTTCCCATTTCCATGTGTCTGTAAATGTTTTCCAGAATTACAATGGCATCATCTACAATGGCCCCAACAACAATGGATAATGCTAACAATGTCAACAGATTAAGAGAGAATCCGAATACTTTAAAGATGATGAAAGTAGCTATCAGTGAAGTTGGAATCGAAACAAATACAAACAACAAATTTCTGAAACTGTGCAAAAACAGCAACATGGTAATAGAAACCAGGATTACGGCCAGCAACAGGTCGAACATCACACTGTTTACAGCTTCTCTGGTGAAATCAGAGGTGTCGTAAGCGATGGTAAATTTGAGTTGTTTGGAGGCATATTCTTTTTGAAATGATGCTATTTCTTTCTTTACCTGGTTGCTGATATCCACGGCATTCGCACCGGTTTGCCGTTTGATAGATATTCCGATAGCCGGATGTCCGTTAATGCGGGCCAGACTGGTAGGTTTCCGAACACCATCCACCACATAAGCCACATCTTTTACCCGGATGGGAGAACCGCCTTTGGCATATCCGATAATTTGTTGCCGGATAGTATTCAGATTCTTATATTTTCCAGATAAACGAATCAGCATCCTGTTTTTGCCGTCATTAATTTTTCCGGTAGGGAAATCAAGGTTTGAGGCCTGTAACATTTGTTTCAACTGGATAATGGAAATTCCGTAATGGTCCAGCTTCTCTTCGTTCGCTTTAATCTGTATCTGACGCTTAAAACCGCCGATGATATCTACTTCAGCAACGCCTTTTATCTGTGCCAGCACCGGTTTAATTTCCCGGTTTACCAAATCATAAAATTGCTTTGAAGGAAGATCAGAATTCACGGCGATATTCATGATCGGATAGTTGTTGAAGTTAAACTTCACAAACTGTGGATCTTTGGCATTCGCGGGAAGGGTGTTTTTTATGATGTTGACTTTGCGTTGAGCCTCCTCCAACTTGGTGTCTGCATTGGTTCCATCAACATATTGTATCATGACCATCGAAAAACCTTCGTATGAATAAGAAAAGATCTTCTTGATTCCCGACATTGTCGAAACGGCGTCTTCGATGGGTTTTGTAACTGAGTTTTCAACTTCTGATGGCGAAGCACCCGGATACACGGTAGTGATGGTGTTGAAGGGAAAATTCATATTCGGAACAAGCTCTTCGCTCAAACTGAAATAGGAATAAATCCCGCCAAGGACGAGTATTGTAAACAATACCACCGGAATCGTTGTTCGCTTGACTGATATTTCTGTTAATTTCATAAGATTCTTTTTAACGGATGACCTTTACTTGTTCATTTCCACTTAGATTCAACTGACCGCTATAGATTACAGGTTCTCCTTCTTTTATTCCGGAAATCGCCTGAATATACTCGTTGTTGCTGATTCCGGTAATGATATTTTTCAATATTGCTTTGTGGTTTTTGATCACGAAAACCTGGGGTTTTTCCATGCTTCCGATAATACTTTCTTTAGGAATAACCAGGACTTTTTTGGATTGAACCGGGAAATTTACTTCTGCATATAAACCAGATTTTAAAGGGATCCCATGTGTGTTGTCCAAAGTAATTTCTACATCGAAGTTCATGGTCTTGTCGGCTTTAACAGCTATGGCAGTTACCTTTCCTTTGAAGGTGTGAGCAGGAAATGCGGGGACTGTGACCTCAACATTTTGCCCTTTTTTTATGTCGTAAATGTCTTTTCCATCAACTTTTACATGCAGTTTCAGAAGATGATTATCAACAATTTCAACGACCGGCATGCCTCCCGATAAAAACTGGCCTTCCGTAATGAATTTTTTGTTGATGACTCCGGAAATAGGCGCCGTAATAGAAGTGTTATCCAATGCTTTTTTTGCTTTGATATAATCGGCTTTAGCCTTTTCTAAACCAATTTTAGCTTCTTCCAACTGATGTTCGCTAATGGCATCCCCTTTGCTGAGACGCTCAAAACGTTTAACATCCGTTTGATTTTGTTTATAATTAGCTTCGGCAACCATTTCAGCGGCCCGGATGGTTTGGTCTTCCACTTTTGCAATAACATCTCCTTTGTTTACATAATCGCCCAAATGCTTGTAAACATGTATAATTTTACCCTGTGTTTCCGAAACAACATTCAACTGGTGGTTTGCTTCCAGAACGCCATTTGATGTAATGGTCTTGTCGATAAATGCCATATGAGCGTTGTTTGCTTTTACCGGGATAGCCGCGATTTTGCGTGAAGCAAAGGCCATATCACTCTTCATTTGCTGTTTGTTTTTCCGAAGCTGGAAGTAAATTCCACCAATAACCAATATTGCTACAGCTGCAATGATTATGTTCCTAAGTACTTTCATATTAATTGTTCTTTTTATTTTCGTGAATAATGGACAGCATACTACCTGTGGCTTTCTTCATTTCAAGTCGGGCAATCCTGTATTTAAGTAATTGTTGATTGTATAAATTTTCGGCTTCAAGATAGGATGACTCCGTGCTTAATAAATCGGTTAAAGAAGACATTCCTTCGTTAAAACTTAATTTAACCTGGTTGTAAACCTGTTTTGCAAGCGCTTTATTCTGCTGCTGGTCTTTCAGTCCTTTCCAGGATGAAACAAGTTGATCTGAAGCATTTTCGTAGTTAGTCCCCAACTGTTTCGTGTTGGTACTGATGTCTTCATTCAGTTTCTTTAACTCAATCCTCGACTGCATGACTTTGCTGTGACGCTCTCCTGAACTGAAGATTGGAATGTTTGCTTCCAGTCCGAATGTCGTCGAAGGTGACATGCTGTTCAGACTAAATTTGGTGGAATAACTTCCATAGTTGTAGCGACCAAAGACAGCCAGGTTGGGATAGTATTTTGCCAGATTGGATTTAATTTTAAGTCCTGCCAGCTCTTTTTGTTTTTGCATGATTTTATAGGATGGTAGTGCACTTACCGAGAAAGTCGGGATAACCGGACTCTTTGCTGAGTTGGAATTTATCTCTGTAGAATCAATTATCATCCTGTTATTGAGCGGAATACCACAAAGAATTTTCAGAATGCGTTTTCTGATTTTGATGGCATCATCCAGTGTTTCTCTTTTTGTTTTTAAGTTGGCAACCTGCACTTTTACCCGACCTACATCCGTCTTCTTAGCCAGTTTGTTTTGGTATTGAAGTTCCAGTATTTTATTGATTTTCTCAAGATTCTGGATTGTGTTATTGAGTACCTGCAATGAAGAATAATTGTCTAGTAACTGATAATAAAGAGTAGCTACATCGTAAACCACTTCATCCTTTGTTTTACTGGCTAAAATATTGTACAACCCCCGGGCAGCTTTTGCCTGTTTGATGCCGGTCCAGTATTGTTGGCTGTAAAGAAGCTGGGTTACTGTGACATTCGAAGACATAACATGAAGGGCCTTTACATTTTTAAATTGCTCCAAAAGGGGAATGACACTCGGTGGCAACTGAGAGACCAAGCCTGACGGTATATTAATACCAGGAATTCCGGAACGGGTATAGTCAATTTTCCCGGAAAGTTGTGGCAACCCCTGGGCAACAGTCTCTTTTACCTTATAGTTGCTTTCAGACTGTTGCAATGCCGCCTTTTTGATTTCCGTGTTGTTAACAACTGCCTGCTTTAATAAGCGCTGCAAATTGTAGGTTTTCTGTGCAGCTCCCTGAAAGGGAATGGCTAAAAGACAGACAAAAAATATTATTATTAAACGTCTCATGTTTAATCAGTTGTTTTTAAATAATTACTTACTTCAGAACTAAACGAACGAAAAATGAAATGATTTAAAATGGTTTTTTCCCCTGAAGATCAACAAGGATTGAAAGAAAATATTTCATTCCTTTTGAATAGGTTTTCAATGCCTGCGTATTTTTGGAATTTGGATTTTTTTTCAAAGAAATAATCTGATCCAGAATATCTGCTTCGGTTTGAAGCTTTCTCTTAAAGTCCTCCACAACCTTGTTGACATCGGAAAATGCAATCCTGAAATAACGCTTCCTGTCTCCCGGATAAGTCACATATTCGACAATTTCTCGTAATTCAAGATTTCTTAGAGCATTACTGGCCGAACTTTTACTGACTTGCATCTCTTCCACGATTTCGTCAAACGTATATTCTTCTTTATCCATTACTGTCAGTAAACCAAAAATTCTCCCGGCAACAGGTTGTACACCCTGTTTCTCCATGTTTCGGCCAATGGTTTCTATCAGCTCCTTTTGTTTGATAATACGTTCCGATTCGTTCATTTTAAAATTTTTGGCAAATATATAGGTTTTTTTAGTTCGGGAACAACAGAACTAAAAAAATTAACAAAAAATTTAACTATTATTGTAAGACGAAACATTAGCCAGATAGCAAACTTCTTCAATTACAATATAATATGAGTTTAAAGAAACGGAACTTAAAATATGGGCTTGCGCTTAGTGGTGGCGGCGCCCGTGGCATTGCTCATCTGGGTGTTCTTCAGGCATTGGAAGAGAAAGGCATCAGGCCAACCGTGATGTCTGGTACGAGTATGGGAGCGATGGTGGCTGTTATTTATGCAATGGGGATCTCACCAAAAGAAACACTGGAATTTATAAAAGAGGAAGTACGTCCAACCGCACTGAAGAATATGGATTGGAATCGCATGGGGTTTTTTAATTTGAATAAAGTCGAGAAATACCTGCGAGAGCATATTGAGAAAGATGATTTCAGCGCGCTCAAAATTCCGGTTTACATTACTGTTACAAATCTCAACACCGGAAAATTTGAGATTAAATCCAAAGGCAAGCTTATTGAATTTGTGATGGCTTCAGCCTCCATTCCGTTGCTTTTTAAACCGGTCGTTATCGGAAAAACTTACTATGTAGATGGTGGTGTCACTAAAAACCTGAGTGCAAAAGTATTGGAAGGGAAATGTGATAAAATTATTGGCATTCATGTCAATCATATCTCACCACAGACAGATTTTCGCCGGATGAAGGACGTGGCTGTAAGAACTTATCATCTTGCTGTTTATAATACTATTAAAGAAGAAAAAACCTATTGCGATTATTTTGTTGACCCGCCTGAAACACGAAACTTCTCCACCCTCGATTTCGATAAAGCCGACGAAATTTATGATTTGGGTTACCAGGAAGGACTGAAACTTACCAAACGATTGCTGGAGGATGAAAAAATCGGGAAAAGATTCTGGAAAGCCCTTTTCGGGATAAGTTCCTCAACGTAATTTAGAAGTTGGGCAAATAACTATTTGTGTATTTTCGCGCCATGATTTTAATTGATGATACCCTGGTCTCCGGAGACTTAGGGAAAATACACTTCACTTGTGATTTAGGAGGGTGTCACGGTGACTGCTGTGTGGAAGGCGATGCCGGTGCTCCTTTGGAGGAGGAAGAAATCAGTATTCTGGAAGATTACCTGGATGAAATCAAACCTTACATGGCACCTGAAGGACAGGATGTTGTGGAGAAACAGGGCGTTTTCGATTATGACTTTGACGGTGAATACGTCACACCGCTGGTAGAAGATCGCGAATGTGCTTTTGTATATTTTGAAAACGGAATAAGCTTTTGTGCCATTGAAAAAGCATGGCAAGAAGGGAAAATTCCTTTTCAGAAACCGATATCATGCCATTTATATCCTGTTCGCCTTTCCAAACTTACTGACCACATTGCTGTAAATTATGATCATTGGGATATTTGCAATGTTGCTTTGCTGAAAGGAAAGGAAAATCAGGTTCCTGTGTATAAATTTCTAAAGGAGCCTTTAATCAGGAAATTTGGGAATGCGTGGTATGAAAAGCTAACGGTTGCCTTTGACCAGGAGTTAAAACCTCAGGTAAACAGTTAAGCTGCCGGCGTATCCGGAGCTGCTCCCATCGTAGCCAGTTCATTATCAATATGAAACAGGCCGGTTTTATCGTTGCCTACCAGTTTTATTTTGTCCAGAATTATCCCCACGAGTTTTTCTTCCTCTAACTGCTCAGAAATGAACCATTGCAGGAAATTGCTGGTGGTATAATCTTTTTCCTCAACCGCGATGCCATAAATCTGATTGATGTGGCCAGTGATATATTCTTCGTGGTCCAGAATCTTTTCAAAAACATCCTGCAAAGTGGAGAATTCTGATTCCGGCTGTTCCTGGTCCAGCAATAAAGCCTTCCCTCCCCGGTCGTTGATATAGTGAATAATTTTCAGCTGATGCAACCGCTCTTCTTCTGCATGCCTGTATAGAAAAGCTGAAGAACCCGGAAAACCGTTCCCTTCGCACCACATGGCCATAGAAAGATAAAGTCTTGAAGAAAATTCTTCTTTCTGGACTTGTTTGTTTAGGACTGATTCAATGTTATTGTTTATCATGGTAGTTGTGATTTTCAGTGATAACAAAGTTAAGGGTTTTTTATTTTGCTTCAAGAGGAATGATGGATGATTTTGGTGGTTAAATGGTCGAAAGATAACTGTTGGACTTTCTAACTTTTCGCCTTTAACCAAAAAAGGTTGCCTTGTAGAGGCAACCTTTGTAATATTTCAAAAGATATTTTTTTATCCTTTCAAAGCTTCCGCACCACTGACAATCTCCAGAATTTCGTTGGTGATAGCTGCCTGACGTGCTTTGTTATAACTTAGGTTCAGATCTTTGAGAAGTTCTGTTGCGTTTTCTGTAGCCTGATGCATGGCGGTCATTCGTGCACCGTGCTCGGCAGCAAAACTATCGAGTAACGCCTTATAAAGCTGGATTTTCAGTGTTTTAGGAATCAGTTCTTTCAGAATTTCTTCCTTGTCAGGTTCGAAAATAAAATCAGCCTGGACCTTTTTACGCTCTTTGGTTCTTTGTTCTTGTACCGGCAGAAAGTCTTCAGTTTTGAGAATCTGAACTGCCGCATTTTTAAACTGATTGTAGATGAGGATAATCCGGTCGTATGAACCCTGTTTAAAATCATCCATCAGTCTTTCTGCAATTGCTGTGGCATTTTCGAAGTTCAGCTCATTGAAAATTTCCTGATTACTCTCTTTTATGGCATATCCTTTAGATTTAAAAAGATCCATCCCTTTTTTACCGAGGCACATTAAATCTACTGCTTTCTGCTCATGCAAATCAGCTAATTCAGTGTCAAGCAAATGTATGGCTTCTTTAACAATATTAATATTAAAAGCGCCACACAATCCACGATTTGAAGTAATAGCAACCAATAACACTCGTTTTTGAGCTCTTTGTTTGGCAAAGATGCTTTCGTTGGAATCTTCCATACTGGTACTTAAATTCTGCATGATTTCCTGAAGCTTTTGGGCGTAAGGCCTCATGGTCAGAACTGCATTCTGTGCTTTGCGCAATTTAGCCGCCGATACCATTTTCATGGCACTGGTGATCTGTTTGCTCGATTTAACGGAGGCTATCCTGTTTCTTACTTCCTTTAAGTTAGCCATAGCTGATTATCAGTTTTCTATTCTACTTTTTGTACTGTTTGGCAATGTCAGTAGCAGCTTTTTTAAGGGTATCAATGCCCTTTTCTGTAAGCTTTCCTGCTTTCAGCTCGTCCAGCACATCCTGATGTTTGGCATCCATGAGTTGCAGGAAGCTATCCTGAAAGTCTTTGATGTTTGTTACAGGAACATCGCGCAATAGATTATTGGTGCCACAGAAAATAATGGCAATCTGATGTTCAACTGTCATAGGAGAATACTGAGGCTGTTTCAGAATTTCCACATTCCGGCGTCCTTTTTCCAATACAGCTACGGTAGCAGCATCCAGATCCGAACCGAATTTGGCAAATGCTTCCAATTCACGGAATTGCGCCTGGTCCAGTTTCAAGGTTCCGGCAACTTTTCGCAAGGATTTAATCTGAGCAGAACCACCAACACGAGATACAGAAATCCCCACGTTAATAGCTGGACGAATACCCGCGTTAAACAGGTTGGTTTCCAGGAAAATCTGACCGTCAGTAATGGAAATTACGTTGGTCGGAATGTAAGCGGAAACGTCGCCAGCCTGGGTTTCAATCACTGGAAGAGCAGTCAATGAACCACCACCTTTTACTTTGTCTTTGATGCTTTCCGGAATGTTGTTCATTTTCTGAGCAATCTCATCAGAATTGATGATTTTAGCGGCGCGTTCCAACAAACGTGAGTGCAAATAAAATACATCACCCGGATAAGCTTCACGTCCCGGAGGACGTCTCAGCAACAATGAAACTTCACGGTAAGCAACAGCCTGTTTGGAAAGGTCATCAAAAACAATGAGGGCAGGACGGCCGGTATCACGGAAATACTCCCCGATAGCAGCACCTGCAAACGGAGCGTAAAACTGCATAGCTGCCGGATCGGAAGCCGTAGCGGAAACAATAACTGTATAATCCATAGCGCCGTGGCTTTCCAGAACCTTCTGTATTTGTGCTACAGTAGAACCTTTCTGGCCCGTTGCTACATAAATACAGTAAACCGGTTCACCACGGTCGTAAAATTCTTTTTGGTTAATGATGGTATCAATAGCAATAGCTGTTTTTCCTGTCTGCCGGTCGCCGATAATTAACTCACGCTGACCGCGACCAATTGGAATCATAGCGTCGATAGGTTTGATACCTGTCTGCAATGGTTCATTTACCGGCTGACGATAAATAACGCCCGGAGCTTTGCGTTCCAAAGGCATTTCGTATAGTTCTCCTTCAATCGCACCTTTACCGTCTATCGGAGTACCCAAAGTATTGATAACGCGTCCCAGCAGGCCTTCTCCCACCATGATGGAAGCAATTTTTCCAGTTCTTTTAACTTTGTCGCCTTCGTTGATGTCTTCTGTCTCGCCAAGCAGCACGATACCCACATTATCTTCTTCCAGGTTTAGCACGATGCCCATGAGGCTGTTTTTTTCAAACTCAACCAACTCACCCTGTTCGGCATTGGAAAGCCCGTAAACGCGGGCAATACCGTCACCAATGGTAAGCACTGAACCGATTTCTTCCAATGAGGCTTCTGTTTCGAAGCCCGCCAGTTCCTGTCGCAATATGGCCGATACCTCAGCCGGTTTGATATCTGACATAGTGTTTCTTTTATCGATAGTTAAAACTGTTTTTCATATAAATTACCTGCAAAACTCTTAGCCAATTTTTTCAGCTGGCTTGCTACACTGGCATCTACCTGATAATCTTCAATCCGTACGATGAAACCTCCGATGATATCGTCATTGATAGTTTCACTGAGCTCCACCTTTTTATCGCTGATGGCTTTTAATTTTTCTATCACGTTTTCCCTGATTTCTTTACCAGGAACAAATGCTGTTACTAGTTCTGCTTTTACTATATTTCTGTATTTCAGATAAATATCATCAAAAGCCAGGCAAATTCCCATGATATACATTTCACGGCCTTTGCGAGTAATCAGGTTTAGAAAACGGATCGTCAAATCGCTGACTTTTTCCGGACCAGCAAATATTTTATTTAAAATATTGATTTTCTTACCAGCATCAATCACCGGGTTTGCAATGATTCTTCTCAGTTCCCGGTTCTCATCCAGCACTTTGTAAACCAGTTTCAGGTCTTCTGCAATGCGATCGGTAGTTTTGGTTTCGACCGCGATTTCAAAAACCGCTTCAGCATATCGTTTTGCTAATAAATTAACTCTCATGATTTACAAAAGTTAGTTTAAACTGGTTTCTTCCAGAAGTTTATCAACAAGCTCTTTTTGCTTGTCTTTGTCTTTTAACTCTTCCCTTAATATTTTTTCTGCAATTTCGATAGAGTATTTTGCAATGGTATTTTTTATTTCAGTAAGGGCTGCTTTTTTCTCATTTTCAATTCTTTCTTTCGCCTTACCCACAATACGATCTGCCTGTTGTGTGGCACTTTCCCTGGCATCTTCAATAATTTTTTCTTTTATTTTACGCGCTTCTGCAAGGATAGCTGCCCTTTCTTCTTTGGCCTCCTGAAGTAGCTTTTCGTTGTCGGCTTTCAACAGCTGCATTTTATTTTGAGCCTCTTTGGCAGCGTCCAAAGATTCCTGGATACTTTGTTCACGCTCTTTTAATCCTTTCAAAATCGAAGGCCATGCGTATTTACCCAGGACAAATACCACGATCGCAAAAGTAAGCGTCATCCAGAAGATGATTCCTAAACCGGGATTAATTAATTGCATAATATTCTGTTTTCAATTCTTAAATTCAATGTAAAGTATTCCGGCCTATCGCCGGAATACTTACTGACAAATTTTCGATTTGCGGCTTACAAGAAAATGATAAGCAAACAAATCACAATAGCAAAGAAGGCAACACCTTCGATAAGTGCAGCAGAAATAATCATGTTGGAACGAATATCCCCAACGGCTTCAGGCTGACGGGCAATGGCCTCAACAGCACCTTGACCAATTGGTCCGATACCAACACCAGCACCAATTGCAGCGAGACCGGCGCCAATACCGGCACCCATCTTTGCAAAAGGAACCATCGTGGCTGCAGCTGCTAATAAAACATTTAATAAATGCATATTGAATTATTTAGTGATTAGTGAATAATTTTCATATTAATGTTCCGGCTCTGCCAGGGCTAAACCAAAGTAGAGCGCGGAAAGAATTACAAACACATAAGCCTGGATGAAAGCAATCAACACTTCCAGTAAATCCAAAAAGATTGAAAATCCAACGGATACCAAGGAAACGCCATAACCTAAAGCCATGCTCATCGTACCAAAGATAAAAATCAAACCAATAAATCCCAAAATCACAATGTGACCGGCTATCATGTTCGCAAAAAGACGAATCATCAGCACGATCGGCTTTGTGAAAATACCTAATATTTCAACAATCGGCATCAACGGGATGGGAAATTTCAACCACCACGGAACGCCAGGCGTATTAAAAATATCTTTCCAGTAATGCTTATTTCCCTGATAAGTGGTGATGGCAAAAGTAAAGGCTGCCATAACTCCTGTAACGGCCAGGTTGCCCGTTACGCTGAAACCCCAAGGGAAAAAAGGAACAATCCCAATTAAATTACTGAAGAAGATGAAGAAAAACAGAGACAACAAAAACGGTGTAAACTTTTCGTAATGTTCTTCTCCGATGGAAGCAAGTGCCATTTCATCACGAACCATCAAAATTAAAGGTTCAACAGCCGATTGCAGGCCTTTGGGAGCCTTGCCTTTCCTTTTGCGATAAGATTTGGCAACTGCCAGAAAAATAAGAATCACCAGAAGTGCATTGATCATCACCGAAGCTGTCATCTTGGTAATGGACAAATCCAAGGTGGGCCTTACAATTTTTCCTGCAGCATTTTTCCTGACTATTTTAGTGGCGTTCATTCCTTTTTCAGCAATGAAATATCCTTTATAAACGCCGTCGTTATGATGAAATTCAGAAGACCAAAAGGTAATCCAGTGGCCCTGATCGTAGAGGATTATTGGCAAAGGAACGGTAACATGATGCTCCCCAACGGAGAAAAGATGCCACTCGTAGCTGTCGGTAATGTGTTCGATGATAAGATTGCCTACTTCCCGGCCTTCCGTACGAACTTTATCGGTTTTTTTTCCGGCTTGTTCTTGTCCGCTCAAAGAATTTCCGAGGGCAAACTGCATGGGCCCAACAAGAAAAACTAAAAATAATATAGCGGTAAGTAACTTATTTCCAGCGTTTTTATTGTCCATTTACAAAAGGAATCTTCGTTTTTATTATTGGGTGCAATTTTACGAATAAAAGCTGGATTTGGGACAGGAAATTTTGTTAAATTAGAAAAGACTCATTTTAAATTAGCTTGAAACTGATTTGCCACGTCCCAAGATTTGTGAAAAAATTGATTATATAATTCTGTAAGTCAAGTAATTATAAAATTAATACATTTCTTAAATATAATCATTATAAATAGACTTTTTTATATATTTAATATAACTTTTGTTTCATTAACACAAATGACATGTTTTCCGGTTGTGGAAGTGTGAAAATTAAACAGTGAATCAGTGAATAGATTTGTGTTAACGCAAAGAAGAAAAAGTTGAGTTGCGTATTTTGTCAATCTATAAATTACTTGTTTTAATTTGAATTTAAACTTACTAAAAAAATAAATTGATAGCTTCTTATAAAAATTAACAGATTTAATGAATGTAATTTAATCTCACACTTACACGTGGTTGCCCTGATTGACACAACTTGGTTTCAAAAAAACAACTAGCTTTAGACAGATCCCAACGGATTAGCTACCAAAGTGGTATTTATTTTTACCGATAGTGTAAAATGAACATCATTTTGACCTGAGACACCGGATAATTTTAACGTAAAAGGCTGGGTGCCATTTAAAACCTGTCCTAATTTATCCAGTTGTCCTTCAGTATTGCCCAAAACCAGATTTGTTCCATCACTGATTGAAATACTACTTTCCTGCCAGCCAAAAGTCTCACTACTAGTTTTGATTTGTAAAGATACATTGGTTAGGTTCACCGTTGCAGGTGAAACATTCGTAAAAATTGCAGTAATAGAATCTACTTGCCAACTTTTAATATAACTTTGATATTTAGATACTAAAGTATCTGAAGTTGGATCGATAGTTACTGAATCATTAAAGCTATAACTGCTATTAGTTGACTCGATACTAGTAGTAGGTGGAATAGTCACCTGAATGTCAGTAGAAAAACTGGGGTGAATCGTAATGTCAGCAAGTGATTTAACTTTCTGGCAGCCTGCAAAAGCAATCCCAATAATTGCCAGAGAAAGCAAAATAATTTTTTGTTTTGTTGTCATGTTTCGTGGATTTAAGGTAACACATTTCTAATATGTAAAATTAGTCATTATTACAATTGGATCTCTGCTGTTTAGAATAATTTAAAATAAATTCATATGTAATTTCATAGTTTCTTTGGCGGTAAAGGATTCCATTTATCGCAAACGTTATAAATCTACAATCTTAGTTAAAATTGGGGAAGCTGCTGTTGCTGTGTGCCATAATTTGATAATAATTTGCTCCAAAGCCCTCTGAATTCAATAAATCATTAATTTTACTTCTCAAAAATAAAAAACATAACCAATTAATAATCAAGGAGGTTAAAACATGTTAAATAACAAAATTAGTGGCTTACGTGCCATGGAAATTCTGGATTCCAGGGGAAATCCGACGGTAAGAGTGTATATTGAACTGAGCGACGGCACAGTAGCCAACGCATCGGTCCCTTCAGGAGCCAGTACCGGTGAAAACGAAGCCATTGAATTGCGCGACGGTGATAAAAGCAGGTATGGCGGTAAAGGAGTTTTGAAAGCCGTTGAGAATGTTAACAAAGTAATTGCTCCTGCGCTTATGGGAATGCACGCCCATGAGCAAGCCAGTATCGACAAAAAAATGATTGAACTGGATGGAACTGAAAATAAAGCCAAGTTGGGTGCCAACGCAATTTTGGGCGTTTCTATGGCCGTTGCACGGGCTGCTGCTGAATCAGCACGTATTCCATTATACCAATATCTGGGCGGTGCCGGTGCCAGAAGAATTCCGGTTCCTGCCATGAACATTATCAATGGTGGCGAACATGCTGATAATAGCGTTGATTTTCAGGAATATATGGCAGTTCCTGTTGGTGCTCCTAACTTTCGTGAAGGCTTGCGCTATATTGCTGAAACCTTCCATGTATTAAAAGGTATTTTGAAAAAACGCGGAATGTCCACCGGTGTTGGTGATGAAGGTGGCTTTGCTCCAAATCTCGATAGCAATGAAGATGCTATCGAAACCATTATTGAAGCCATTGAAAAAGCAGGATACAAACCCGGGAAAGACATTTCCATTGCTTTAGACAGTGCTGCCAGTTCATTTGTTACCGGAACTAACAATTACGATTTGAAATGGTCCGGTAAGGGCAAAATGACCAGCGATGAATTGACTGACCTTGCTGAAAAATGGATTTCCAAATATCCTATCGTTTCCTGGGAAGATCCATTGGGAGAGAATGACTGGGAAGGTTTCAAAAAACTTACAGATCGTATTGGAGGCAAAATTGAAGTTGTTGGTGATGACTTGTTGGTGACCAATACCAAATACATTGCCCGCGGAATTCAGGAAGGCTCAGCCAATGCTGCTCTTATCAAATTAAACCAAATTGGTTCAGTTACCGAAACTATCGAAGCTGTTCGTATGTGCCGTGATAACAACTGGCGCTATTTCTTGTCACACCGTTCCGGTGAAACCTCCGATACTTTCCTGGCAGACTTTGCCGTGGCTATGGATGGTGGACAGCTGAAAACCGGTTCTGCAAGCCGTAGTGAGCGTTTGGCTAAGTACAACCGCCTGTTGGAAATTGAAGCTGAATTAGGTTGTTCCTCATTATATTATTGGAAATAAATCCACAATTTCACGATTGATTTCAAGGGCCATCCAATAAAGGTTGGCCCTTTTTTATTATTAATTTGGGGTATTTAGTTTAAAATCTATTTTGTTTTTAACTATATTGCATACTCATTCTGTTTCAGAAACTTGAAGATCAACACTAATTTCACGCGATTATGAAAGATAAGAATCAAAACAATCCCCAAAAACGATTGGGAACTGCCCCGGTTTATTTTACTGCTATTTCCACTATTCTTGGTGCGATTCTTTTTTTGAGATTCGGATTTGCGGTAGGAACTGTCGGAGTGGCTGGTGTCATCCTTCTTATTTTGGTGGGACACATGGTTACTTTGCCAACTTCCATGGCTATATCTGAAATCGCTACCAATCAAAAAGTTGAAGGTGGCGGGGAATATTTTATGATTTCCCGTTCGTTTGGCTTGAACATCGGCGCGACGATTGGAATTTCATTATACCTTTCTCAAGCTATCAGCGTTGCTTTTTATATTATTGCTTTTGCTGAAGCTTTCCGCCCCCTGGCGGACTTCATCCAGCTTCATTATCATTTAATTATCCCGGCAAGAGCCATCTCTATTCCTTCCTTGCTTTTATTGGGGTTGCTTATTTGGAGAAGAGGAGCCGCTGTGGGTGTGAAGATGCTTTATATTGTGGTGACTTTGCTGTTGATTTCTTTGCTTGCATTCTTTTTGGGCCACAGAGTACCTGATTTTACGGTTACGTCACAATCGGCACCGCTGTTTGGGCACATGGATCAACTTTTCATTGTGTTTGCCATCATTTTCCCTGCTTTTACAGGTATGGATGCCGGAGTAGGCTTATCTGGAGATTTGAAACAACCACATATTTCAATACCAAAAGGAACTATCTGGGCCACTTTAACAGGCATGATTATTTACATTTTTGTAGTGTTAAAACTTGAGGCATCGGCAACAACCCAGGAGTTGGTTTCACAGCCGCTGATTATGAGTAAAATTGCCTTATTTGGCTGGATTATCATTCCGGTCGGGCTTGCTGCGGCAACGCTATCAAGTGCTATTGGCTCCATTTTGGTAGCACCGCGAACCCTTCAGGCCATTTCCATAGATCAATCCTTACCTTCTAAGCAGTTGAACCGATTTTTCAGCAAAGGGGTCGGCAAAACAAGTGAGCCAAGAAATGCAACCATTATTTCACTGGCCATTGCATTGGTTTTTGTGTGCCTGGGCGGCATTGACGTTGTTGCCAAAATTATTTCCATGTTTTTTATGGTCACTTATGCAGCCATGAATCTCATTTCCTTTTTCAATCATTTTGGAGCAGACCCCTCTTATCGTCCGGCTTTCAAATCAAAATGGTATTTTTCACTGGCCGGCTTTGTTTTAGCCACACTTTTAATGTTTTTGATGAGCCCGTTGTACGCATCGGTTTCTGTTGTCGCAATTCTCGTTCTGTATGTAATTATTAATCATGTTCATAGCCAACGTGCCGGACTTGAGTCGATTTTCCAGGGAGTTATGTTTCAAATCAGCCGAAAAATTGCGGTTTATTTGCAGGGTGCTGCTAAAAACAATGAAACCTGGAGACCTTCGGCAATTTGTATATCGTCCGACACCTTTGAGAGGGATAAAATTTTTGATTTGCTGAACTGGATTTCCTATTCCCATGGTTTCGGGTCGTATATTCATTATATCCAAGGATATTATTCGAAAGAAAAGTACCGCGAAGCCCAGGAAGTGCTTGACCGCCTTATCTTAAAAGCCAACAAAACGGTAGGAAATATGATTGTAGACACGGTCATTTCACCTTCCTACACGTCTGCTATTGCCCAGCTTATTCAAATTCCCGGAATATCAGGAATGGAAAATAATATGGTGATTTTTGAATATGACAAACACCAACCTGAAAAATTGACCAAAATAATTG
>CAZGZO010000023.1:0-19889 GCA_964529695.1 uncultured Lentimicrobiaceae bacterium | reverse complement strand
GAGCAGCTCACTCGTAATGAGCAGGTCGTGGGTTCGAGTCCCATGGGAGGCTCTTTTTTTCCTGTGATTTGAGAATGTCCTTACAATTGCAAAATATTTTCTGAAAGCAGCTAACGTTTTCAGTTTTCCATTCCTTGCATTTGCTTCAAACCTTACCTCGTGTTTGATAATTAACCTTAAAACAACACCCAAAAATTTGATTTTTCAATTTTATTTCCGAATATTGTAGTATTCATTACTTAAATACTTAATTAAATAAAGGAAACGCTTTATGAAAAACAAAGTATTATCACAAATTGGACGGATTCTTTTTGGCATACCTTTTTTAGTTTTTGGTATTAATCATTTCGTCCAGGGAAGTAAAATGGCAGGATATGTTCCTTCGTTTTTGCCCTTCCACACCTTTTTCATCTATTTGGTTGGATTAGCGCTTATACTGGCAGCTATCAGCCTGTTCATCAATGTTAAGGTTAAACTTTCTATGATTCTCTTGTCTATTCTTATGCTGATTTTTGTCCTGACTATCCATTTACCAGGTATGATCCGCGGTGGCCAAATGGGACAATATTTCATGACAATGTTATTGAAAGACTTTGGTCTGGGCGCTGCAGCGCTATTTATTGCAGGCAATGCCGAAAGTTAAACAGGTCGTTTAAAATATTTCAAACCTATAAAGTTACAACGCCGCTTTCAGGGCTTACCTCGGAAGCACGCTGAAAAGCGGCGTTGTATAATTTTGATTTACTAAAAAAAACTCCTATTTTTTTCCTGTCATGAGGAAAATCGGGAATTCCCGAAGGCCTTTACCTTCAATTTCCTTTACAACTTTATTGGCGGTAACCGCTTTTATGTCATGGAAACCAGCATCTTCAAAAAGCTTTTTCATTTCCCCACGTTCGAAACCAAAGTGAACTACACCGGTATTGTCGCTGTGAAATGTTCCGTCTTCTTTATCAAGATCGGCAATGCCTATTGCTCCTCCGGGCAGTAAAAGATCATAGATATGTTTTAACAGCAGCGGCAATTTACGCACATGATGAAAAGCCATGCTGCTCACTACGAGATTAAATTTTCCTTCCACTTTACCACCATCTTCAAGGTCAGTCCATTGGGTGCTTACATTTTGAACGCCCGATTTCTTTATTTTTTCCTGAAACACTTCCAGCATACCCTTGGAACTGTCAACGCCCACAACACTTTTAACCAGGGGCTGCAACCGCATGGAAATCAGGCCAGAGCCACAACCGAAATCCATTACATCCATATTTAATGAAAACTCTAATTCTTTTATCATAGTATCCGCCACACCGTTAGCCAGGTTTACCTGCCTGGGTTTTTCCCAGTTGGCAGCTCTTTCGTCGAAGTCTGTCTTTGTATGTTGATTCATAATCTATTATTTTTGTATTATTTTATCGGAATGGCGATGAGATTTGTATTATAAAATGCAAAGATACGAAAGAGGGATACTCATTTTGGCTAATAAAAACTGTTTATCTCTCAATAACATGGGATTTTAACATTATTTATCTTATTAAACCATGGTTCGTTAGGAATTCATTTTTAATTTCAATTCCTCTCAGATATTAATCGGACATTCATTATTCTGAAGATCTTCTCCTAATTTAATTCGTACCTTCTTCGTATAAACTTCGGGTTTCCGAGCAAAAAATAAAAGAAAATCCAGAAATCATTCCGAAAGCATAAAATTAATACGTATGTTTGAAAGCAATATAAGTTCAAAAGATATTCTGAAATGGCAAGATTAAAAGGCAAAGGAATTCAAGGCGGTTTTACCGGTAGATTAGGTGATATAGTCGGATGCAAATGGAAAGATACCTATTACATTCGCTCGCGGCCGAAAAAAGTAAACCACCCCAATACTGAAGCTCAGTTGAAACAACGGATGCGTTTTGTTAAGACGCAAACTTTCCTGAGTCCTCTGAAGGAATTCCTGCGTGTAGGTTTTGGTGCCTACACAGCCGACAAATCGGCTTACAATGCTGCCATGTCTTACAACATAAAAAATGCCTTGAAAGGCGACTACCCCAACATCGATATCAATCCCACGAAAGTGCTCATAAGTAAAGGCAATCTGCCGATACCATCAGATACTGCAGTCAAGTCCTTATCAAGAGACACTATCAGATTTTTCTGGAACTCAGTGGAAAAGGTTCCGCTTCCTGCCAGTCAGGATGACAAAGCATTGCTGGTGGTACGAAGTCTCTCCAGCAAGGAAGCCGATTACAAACTGGATGCTGCCCGCCGCAATGAAGGAGGAGCAACATTGGTACTCCCCCGGGATTTTAATGCAAAAGAAGTCGCCTGCTATCTGGTTTTTGTCCGTCAGGAAGTATTGTTAGGAAACTATTCTGAAGACTCCATTTCCAACAGCATCTTTTGCGGAACATTACACCTTTAAAACACTGAAAGCAATCAGCTTAGGGCAGATTGGCTTTTCCTTTTTTGCAAAAAGAGACTTACATATCTCCCTGCAAAATAACTGATTAACGTAATTTCAAAAGGAAATTTCAAAACGGTATCCAACCATCCCAGGGCTCCTAAAACCAATAGGATTCCTGCAAGGAAGACCATAAAAACGACATCCCAATAATTAGTTTTCATAAATTAATTTTATTTGAGGTAAATTTACAAAATCAAAAATTCAAGGCAAAAAACAAGAAATAAATTCAACATAAAAACAATTTTTGCTGAAGTTTTATAAATTTCAGTAGTACAAAGTACTTAAGAATAACATGAAAAGACTGTTTATAATTTCTAACCGGCTTCCTCTTCAGGTAAGTAAAGAAAATGGCATGGCTGAGTTAATTCCCTATTCTGACGGATTTGATTCGGGATTAAAACAATTCTATGAATCCTTTGACATAAAGTGGATTGGTCGGGCTGGGCTCAATATTGATGACATTAGTGAAACTGAAAAAATAGATATCGACAATAATCTTAGGCAAAAGAACTGCATTCCGGTTTACCTGGTTCAAAATCTGAAGAATGAATTTCTGGAAGGTTTTTGTGAAAATACATTATGGCCCTTGTTTCACTATTTTGCACAGATTACAAAATATAATCCGGATCAGTGGGAAACGTATAAAAAGGTAAATCAGATTTATGCTGATATTGTAGCCAAGTACATAAATGAAGATGATGTTATTTGGATACATAACTATCATTTAATGTTGTTACCCAAATTAATCCGCGAAAAATTTCCAAATATTTCAATTGGGTATTTTCAACACATTCCATTTCCTTCTTATGAAATATTCCGGCTTCTGCCCTGGAGAATGGAAATACTGGAAGGGCTGCTCAGTGCTGATTTAGTGGGTTTCCAAACCTATGACTACCAGCGACATTTTTTAAGTTGCGTGAGAAGATTACACGGTCTGGAAACCTTCTTTAACCGGATAAGATTGAATGAACGTGTTATTAAAGTCGATGCCTTCCCAAAAGGGATAGATTTTGAATTTTTCAATGAAAAGGCAAAAGAGCTTTCAAAAAACAAAAACACAAATGAATCCGTCATTCAAAAAGAGATAAACGCCTATTTTAAAAGGGGTAAGAACAGGAAAATAATTCTTTCGATGGATCGATTGGATTACACAAAAGGAATTCCGGCCAGGATAAAGGCATTTGAGCTGTTTCTTAAATTACATCCTGAATATAGAAAGAAAGTAAGCCTATTTTTGATAGTCACCCCTTCAAGGGAAGATGTTACAGAATATCGGGATTTAAAAAAGAAATTGGACGAACTGGTTGGACGAGTTAACGGCAAATACGGGACTATTGAGTGGATGCCTGTTTGGTATTTTTACCGAACAATAAGCAGGCTGGAAATGATTGAGCTATACTGCAATGCAGATATTGCTTTAATAACCCCAATCAGGGATGGCATGAACCTGAATGCCAAAGAATATATTGCCAGCAAAACCGACGAGACCGGAGTTTTAATTCTGAGTGAGATGGCGGGCGCTGCAAAAGAACTTGGCGAATCGATTATTGTAAATCCGAACAACCGGAATGAGGTAGCAGAGGCAATTTACAGTGCTTTAAATATGCCTGTTGAAGAACAAAAAGAAAGAAACTCGGTATTACAGAAAAGATTAAAAATTTATGATGAAGCCAGATGGGCAAGCGATTTTATCAAAGGGCTGGAGGATGTAAAAAAACTCCAGGAGTTGAATTATACTCGTAAGGTAAATGAAGAAATCATCCATAAAATTGTTGAACATTATAAAAATGCCGAAAAAAGGATATTTTTTCTCGACTACGATGGAACACTTACCGGTTTTCATAATGACCCGCAAATGGCAAAACCCAATGACGAACTATATGAAATAATTGGGAAACTGGTATCGGATGAAAAAAACACGGTAGTAATCATCAGCGGACGGGATAAAGAAACATTATCAAAATGGTTCGACAAATTCGATCGTATGGCATTTATTGCCGAACATGGCGTCTGGAATAGAAATCCATATGGAAACTGGAAGATGACTGACCAAATCGATAAAGAATGGATGGATATTATTGAACCCGTTTTGCAAAATTTCGTGGATCGTACACCCCGGTCGTTTATTGAATACAAAAACTATTCTCTGGTTTGGCATTACCGCCATGCAGATCAGGAAATGGGGCAACAACGTGCCTGGGAGCTAAAAGACGATTTGAAAATGTACATTGCCAACCTGAATCTTGAAATTATGGATGGTGACAAAGTAATCGAGATAAAAAATGCAGGAATTAATAAAGGCCGGGCAGCACTTAATAAAATTGGCAACACGAAATTTGATTTTATTTTAGCATTGGGAGATGACTGGACTGATGAATATACATTTCGTGCACTCCCGGAATCGGCATTCACGGTTAAAGTGGGCACCAAAGCTACTGCAGCAAAGTATTACCTGAATGATGTTGCCGATGTGCGTAGTTTATTGAAACAATTCAAAGAATAGATAGTGCTACTTTAATAGTACGACTAAAAGGTGTTGCTAAGAAAGATAACACCTTTTTATTTCTTTTCCACTCTCTCTATATCGTTGGATTTCTGTTTGTTCACATTCAACTTGTAAAAAGTTGTCGTTCGGGGCAAATCCATTCTAAAATTGTAGAGATAATCAATTTCAATTTTAGCTTTGTGGAAATGGCACGCCAGCATGTGTCCGCCTGCTTTTCTGTTCTTCGTAAGGAAATGGATATGATAACCCGGAACATTGATTCCTTTCATAAATGCAGGGCACCAAAACCCCACCATGGTTCCATTCACATTATGAAATTCAAAAGTTGCCTGGTTTTTTACCACGTCTATCAATGGAGGATAGGGTTTGTGTTGTTGTGGCACACTTCTCGTTTCAATATAATCAAACCGGCCCGTAATTCTGAAAGCATAAAAGATATTTGGCGTCGGCAAAAGCTTGTCCAGATATGATTTTAGTTGCCCATAATTTTTAATGGAATCGTCCAACAAAACCGTTGTATCTGGTTTGAAAAATGTAACCTCCGCAAAAGGAGTTTTCATGGTATCGTTTATCAGATAAGCCTTTCCATTCGTTCTAACTTGATAGAATTCCCCATCCAGACCAACCATTTCGCCGTTTACCGTGTTGACTGTTCCCAATCCGAAATCACCGTGACATTTCAGTTGTTTGAAAGTCATGTTGCCATCATAATCACCTTTGAGCAGGGCGTTGATGGTGGAGGTTTGGAAAAGGGTGTGATAATGATGATGTTTAGTGGAACAAGCTGAAAATATCAATATAAAAACCAACATCAGGGTTTTCCAGGGTGAAAAGGCAGACTTCATAATTCTAATAATTTAAGACGGATAAAAATACAAAAGATATATCACTATTTTTGGCAACAGAATTGAATCCGGCATCCAAAAATACTCGCTGAAATTTAAATTTCAAATAACATTTATGTTTTCGAATAAAGAGATCGCAACTTATTACAACCATACATTAATGCACTACAAGGTGGGTTGGCAATTGAAAAGAATCAAGGGACTACACATGGGCCATTGGTATCAGGACACAAAAAATCTTCATGATGCTATTCAGAATGCCAATGAAAAAATCGCGGGATTCCTTACCAAAAAGAGCAATGCAAGAGTCCTTGATGCAGGTTGCGGGGTCGGTGGGACAGCGATGTACCTGGCAAAGAATTATGGCTGCCAGGCAGAAGGAATTACCTTGAGCCAAGTGCAAATCAACCAGGGGCAGATATATATCCGTGATGCCAGACTAAAAAAACAAGTAAATTTATCATTGCAGGATTATACCGCTACTTCTTTTCCGGTAGGTAGTTTCGACCTGGTTTATGGTCTGGAGAGTATTTGCCATGCCCGGGAAAAAGAAGCTGTTTACAAAGAAGCTTTTCGGGTGCTGAAGCCCGGGGGGAAAGTAGTCATCCTGGATTATTTTACTTCGGATAAAGGGGGAAAACCTGAGAATCGCAAACCACTTGAATGGTGGTGGCATCGCTGGGCTGTTCATGATTTAGATGATATTCCCAAAACCATTAAAAAACTAGAACAAACAGGTTTTCAAAACATTCAGACAGAGAATCTCACAAAACAGATTCGGAAATCCGTACAACACATGTATCGACTCGCATTCTGGGGACTTATAACCATTCCCTTATATTTCATCTTTTACCCAACCAAATACCAGTTTTCACGCAGGCATCCCGAATCGGGTTGGGCCTTGCATCGTTGTTATCGAAAAAGCTTGACCGTTTATTATTGCATCAGTGCTGTTAAACCTGAAATTCCATAATTTAGCAATCTGAAAGATGCTATTTGTCTCCAGAATGCCTTTCAGATTACTAAATTAGAATCTCTTTTAGAATTTTGCTGATATCCCTGCATAATACATCCGCCCTATCGAAGGGATGATGCCCGGTCCCGGATACTCGTCAGTTCGAATCGTGAAATATTTTTCATTCGTTAAATTGTTGATTCCAAACTTAAGTTTCAATTTCTGATTTACCCTGTAAGAAGACGAAAAATCAACAACATGATAAGCCGGGATAATTCCGGTTAACGCATTGGCAGCAAAAACCGTATTAGCAGCATCGCTGTAACAGGAAGCAGTGTAAGAATATTGCAGATTCATCGAAAAATTTTTGAAACTGTAGTTTAATCCAACACGCTCAATATTCTTAGGGGCATACTCCACTTCATTGCCTTTATACGGCCCGGAAACATAGTGAGCATCTATATAAGCATATGAATTATAAATACTTAGCCTGCCTGATCGCGTGGATGGGATTATCCCGTCAAGGATGTTCACTTCTACATAAGTTTCGATTCCCTGGTGCACAGAATTGCCAGTGTTAGTCCGGTACTCAAAGCTCGTTGTATCATTGGTCTTATTGATGATGCCGATTTCATTTTTATAGCTCATATAGAATCCACCCACATCGAAGTTTAAAGTATGTTTAATGGTTCCCCTGAATCCAATATTAAAGTTGACGGCCCTGGGGTCTTTCATATTAGGATTTATTTTGGCAATACTTCCGAACGGAGTTAGCTGGTCGTAAGTAATGGGCTGATAACTTTGGTTACTGTTTGCATATATATTTGTGGTCCGGGATATTTTGTATTCCAGGCTGATGCCCCCCAGCACAAACTTCCGTGTACGTCTTTCATTATGTGCATAAACATCTGGATTAGAACTATCATCCGCAGTGTTTTCATCGAAGCCATTGACCCGGGTATTCAGGTATTCAAAACGTAAACCAGGTGTAACAAAAAATCTGTTGGTGATTCTAAAAAGGTTTTCTGCGTATGCCGCCATGTTGGTAGTATAATAATGCATATTACCGCCCCAAGGCGAAGTGGTGACATAGGTTAAATTACTTCCTGTTGTTCCATCGGCACCGTGAAGATTGTGTTTGACGTTATATGAATACCGCAACCCTATGGTAAGGGTTTGGTTATGTTTTCCGATTTTATATCCGGTAATAAAACGCAATTCATTTGTAATGCTTCTGAAATACTCGTGTTCTACTTCGCGCGGGACATAGGAAAGCGAAGGCGTTATTGTATCCTTCACAGGCCAGTCGTCTTCATTTCTCCAAACCAGGTCACGTTCGCTATGATTATAAGCTGATTTTAAGCTGATGGACGTTTTACTATTGAATTTATAGCTTGCATGGGCTTCGAGAATATTCCACGGACTTTGCAACCAGTTTCGTGCCCTTATAGATTGTCTGGGATTTTCTTTGAACATGGCATCCGTCAGTCCGCCCGGCATACGGATGGTATTACGCAATGCTGTGTATTCGATACCCATATGCAGTTTTTTTGTAGGAAAATATTTCAAACTTGCAAATCCGGATAACTGGTTTTGTTGAGAATTGTCTCTCCAACCTTTAAAATAACGATACTGCAAGAAGGAATAATACCTGATTTTTTTATACGTTCCGCCAACAGAGGTAAAACTATTATACATGCCGTAACTTCCCATAGTTTGGGAGGTTGTAACCTCAACGGGTTTAAGACCGCCGTCTTTCAGTTCATAATCAATCATACCGCCAATCTGGGGGCCAAAAGCCAGCGAAGACGCCCCGCGGAGGAATATAATGTCTTTTACGGCTTCCATCGGAGGCAGATAATAAGCTTCGTTATATCCAAAAACATCTGCTGAAATATTATAACCGTTTTGCCGAGTGTTGGTCTCGATGCTCTGGTAAGGATTCAACCCACGAAAGCCAATGCCATTGGCTGTAAATCCATCGCTTTCTGTTTCTGCTATATTTAATCCCGGAATACGGCCGATGATTTGGCGCGTAGTATTAATGGCTTTATTAGCATCTAACTTATTTACCACAACAACTTCAGTCTTTTTCCCGGCATAAATCACCCGTTTGGCAACACTTTTTATCCTGCCCACACCATTCATGGTTCTGTAAGCTTTAATCGTCACTTCGTGTATTGAGCCGTGAACAAGCGTATCAGGTTTTTCTGTACTCAAATTGTCCGCATTCCGTGAGGTCTGTGCATAACCCTGGACCAGAAAACAAAATAACAGCAAGGCCAGCAACCCTGACTTTCTGTTCCGGCCGGTATTTTTAATTTGCGTCGTTATCATTTTTATGTATTTCTTCTTTATTTAGATGTATTTTAAATAACGAAGCAAAACTAAGCCGCCTACGACAGTGGCTCAATACCTAAAATCTGGTATTTTGATAAATCTTCAAGGTTCCGAACTTTTTAACAAACTACTTTTGCTTTGAAATTTCCTAATTTAGTTGCCTGAAAAAATCGCTAAGTCGAGCCAATGAACCATCAAAATTCAAACAAAGCAAAACCCTTTCTGAAATGGGCAGGTGGAAAGTCGCAACTCATTGATGCCATTGCTGAAAACCTACCCGGAAACTTTAAGAATCTTGACACTTATGTAGAGCCTTTTGTGGGAAGCGGCGCCGTATTATTTTGGATAATAAATAATTACCCAAATATCAAAAAGGCAGTCATTAATGACGTTAACGAGGATTTGATAAACACTTACAAGGTTATCGTTTCCCATCCGAAAGAAATTATATCACTCTTAAAAGTATTTCAGGCAGAGTATCGTTTCCTCGAAGACAACAAAAAAGGAAAAACAGATTATTTCTACCTCAAGAGGAAAAGCTATAATCGGCGCAATAACAGCAAAGTTGAACAGGCGGCGATTTTTATCTTTCTGAACCGCACCTGTTTTAACGGGCTGTACCGGGTCAATAAAAATAATGAATTTAATGTGCCGATGGGGTCTTATAAAAACCCAACTATCTGCGATGAGGAGAATCTTTTGGCCGTTAGCAAGGTCTTGCAAAATGTGGAAATCCTTTGCGGGAACTATGAAAAAACACTCAGCCACGCCACTGAGCACGCCTTTTTTTATTTTGATCCGCCTTACAAACCGCTGAATGCCACATCCAATTTTAATTCCTATTCAAAAGTAGATTTTAACGACGGCCAGCAAATCCGTTTGAAACAATTTTGCGCAAAGCTGGATAAACAGGGACACACTTGGATGTTAAGCAATTCGGATGTAAAAAGTGCCTACAATCAGGATGATTTCTTTGACAGGCTTTACGCGGATTATAACATCCAGCGCGTGAGAGCAAAACGGAGGATTAATTCGGTTGCTGGGAAAAGAGGCGAACTCAATGAACTACTGATTACTAATTATAAATAAGTAGGTTTATGCAAAACGTTCGCTTTGTCACCCTGAGGCCCAAGACCAAAGTTTTTGTTCCAGATCGTATAATGACAACGAGGATATTATTAGTTATCGTGTTTTTTCATGGAGGATTCTCGCGCGACGCACTCCCTGAAAGGATTCCTTAGGTCGCTCAGAATTAAACGTTATTTTTTCCTTTCGTTTAGCTCTGAGCTGGCATTGGGGGTTTTTGTATTTTAATATGAAATGTCATAGCCAGCGTGAGAGCCTTATTCATAGTTAAAAATCTAAATTACAGACACTTTATTAATAGTTGTCATTGGTAGCAAAGCGAAGGGTCTATAATTAGATTATATCTTTTTAACTACGGCTTCTTCACTAGTTTCAGAAAGACAATTCCATCTGGTTTTACCATGGTTTTTTCATAAGGTGAAAGCCAACAGTCAGTTTTAGAAACCGAATCCTTGCATCAAAGCATCCAGCTCTTTCCAGTTTTTCCCTTTGCTGAAATTGGCTGCAAAATCCGGAGAACGCTTTTCAATCAACAGTTGGTACATTCCTAATCTTTTTATGCGCCTTTTCAGGATGGCCTTTTCTTTGTTTTCTTCGGCTACCATCCCACCATAGATTATTGTAAACCAGGTGTTTATTTTATATTTGTCTTCATCATAACTCTCTGAAATTCTGTTTATTTTCCTCAACAATTCCTTGTCAATGATTTTATAAGTCCGTTCGTAGATTTTGACAAAATCATCATAAATTTTCCGGTTTCCGTATTTTCCAGCCAGGTAATTGAGTTCCGTAAAATATTCCAGGTCTTTTGGCGCATACCTCGCTTCTCCTTTTCTTGTCAGGTAAACGCACCAGTTGTCGAAGGTGCCTTTGTCAAACTCTATCAGGCTTCCGTCTGGGATTCTTTTTAGGGTTGTAGACATTTTTTTGTTGGGTTTTCAATGGTACAAACAAGCTGAAGCTTGTGGAAATCTCTTGTTGATTTTTTGGGAACCCTGTCAGGATTTAAAATCCTGACAGGGTTAGATTATTCAATTGAAATAATGATAGGTGCCAGTTTTCGACTGATACCATTGGAATCGTGGGCAATAATATTTTCAAAAATAATATGTTGCCCCCGGTTGGTCCGTTTAATCTGGTCTCTCATGTCAGTGGTTAAGTAAGAATTTTTTGACTTATAATGATAAACCTGGAATCCTCTTTGGATGGTCATGGTAAAAGAACTGATGACAAAGGTCTGGTCGAAGTCAAAATCATCAGGCATTTTTGGTGCTATTGCGCCAGCTGCCAATATGAGATTTTTATCAACAAAACCAGAATTTTTGCCAGCAATTGTAGCCACTGGAGTGGGAAGGTTTTTAACTCTGAATATTTTTGAACCCAGTTGCCGTTTTTCTCCATCAATGTTAGCATAAACTTTGACAAGTGCCAGCTTTTTACCTGGAGGGACATCCACAATCCAGTCATTCCCGGTTGGGTTTTGTTTGATTGTGCCGGTTGAAATGGTTGGAATTAAATTTTCAGCCGGAATCCCGGCAACAGCAATTGAGACCGGATTATCAACACCAATATAAAATATATTCATCTTTTTAGGAGAAACGGTGATCAAAGGTTTGGAAACAATATACTCACCACTAAAGTGATAATCTTTTACTTCCCCTGTAGAAGTAGTTCTTCTCACAAACCCGGCATATTTATTTACTCCTACTTTCCAGGCAGGAATATTAATCATCATTTCTCCCGGTTTACCCCTTAACTTTTTCGCGTCCTTGTATTGATCTACTGGCAGATAATTAACTCCTTGTTTAAAATAGACAGTAGGGCTCTGACTCGTGTCGTATGCAACTACAAGCACTTGTGCCCTGTAGTCATCACCTAAAAACACAAAATCACTCTGAGGCAGCAATTTGGCATCTATCTTATCGAATTTAAAATTCCCTTTTCCAATGGATTTATAGAGATTATCCACAACCTCATATTCCGCATTGTACACATCAGATTTAAACTTGTTTAATATTGTGAGGTCCGCAGCCAATATAGTATTATAGAAATAGTGTATCTGCCAGTTTTCCTTATGACCATCCGCATTGTAATAGGGGCCGGTAGTTGACAGATTAGATTCAATGTCCTTAAAATTAGATTTACCAACAAGACTAAGTAATTTTTCCCTGTACTGATCCAGTCTTTTTTTCAGTTGTATTGCGACTCCATTTCTACCATCATCAGTATTCCCTAGAAAAAAGTTGGTAGGTTTATCATAGTCGTCTTTTTGATTGAGCATTCTTAGTGGTGTCACTCTTGCCGAATCAGACGGTATACCTTCTGTTTTTGAAACCAACTGATATTTAACCTGTTCTAAATATTTTTGAAAATCCTCAGAAAGTTTTCTGGCCTTGATTGCTTTTTCCCAGTAAGGCTTTACTTTTTCGGGGTTAAATTGATAATCTCTTTCAAAACCGCTATAAATATCCCCCAGTCTTTGCGACAGATTCTTATTTGTTACAACAATACTATGATTTACAACGATAAATGCATCGAGTACTTGCTTTGAGACATTTAATGCCAATAAAGCATATAGAACCAGGTACATCATGGCAATCATTTTCTGCCTCGGTGTTTCTTTATATCCCGCCATTTATTTTAAGTATTTTGAATTTTCATAAAAATTATTGCATCAACGTAAATACAACGTCAACCATGTATGTTGCAGTATCCGGCCTTATATAATAATTCGGCACTGTAAAATGTAAAACCGTGCGATGCCCCTGTCCTCTGCCCGAACCAGTATAACAAGTAGTTATATTATCAATCAACACACGTGCTGCACCCTTTGAAACTATCTTTGTTCCTGTTGGAATTCCCACATCCCCAGTACTAAAGCCTTTATATGTATCTGCCTCTGCGCTCAATGTCAAACCCTTGGGTTTATGTTTGGAAACCATCTGGATTGAAATTGAAAATGAAGGCTCACCATAATAATCTATAAGTGTGGTATAATTAATCCATTCCGAATATTGAAATGTCAGTTTTTGAGGGTTCCCCGCGTAATTATTGCGGTCCAAACTCATGTATTGCGGGAATTGGTTACTTACAGAGATATTATTTTGTGCGTAGGCTCCGGTACAAACCATAAAAAATAAGGCTAATCCTAATATTTGTTTCTGTTTTTTCATAATTACCCACTAAACCACGCTCAAATTAAACTACCAATTATTACTTTGAAATTGTATTTTATGATATACCTTCTTAACAATCACAGTAATAGATTTAACATCATTCGGGCCCAGATCCACATTAAATTCATTAGTTTCAAGCTTATATCCTTCGGGAATTCCCTTATCATATACTTTTACTTTCCATTTCCCAGGCCTAAGATCTGTAAAGTGGAAAGTCCCGTCCGGATTTGTATAAGCCCTAAACACTTCCTTTCCATTATTCACTTCAACAATAAGAGGTTTTAGTGCTTTTTTTACAGTAGTATAGCCCTGTTTGGTCAAATTCTTATCTTTCTTAATAGAAATTTTACCTTTAACCTGAGCTGCCAATGTCAATGCCATCTTAAAGTTTACAGTAATACCAGGCATAATATCAATTTTATAAGGTCCGGGAGTAACAGCAATTGCGTTAATTCCAGCATTGGATACATCGACAAATAAATAATGTGTTCCTATCATAACATTCTGAAAATCAAACGCTCCATTTTTATCAGTGTACATTACATTGCCGTCCAGGGTAATCCTTAAACCTTTAATATTACTTACCCCACTGTTAATTATTTTACCATGCAGATTTCCCACATCCTTTCTCTTGGAGCTGGGAATCCTAAAGGAATGAGTAAAATTCAAAGTAGCGCTTAGTTGTGTTTTCTTCAGTTGGTCGTTTCTAAGGATATAGTTTAGCGTTGCTCCCACCTCGTCGTGTTTACTCAAATTATAGCTTGCTCCAAATCCCGTCAAACTCCTTGTTTTATAATATTCCTGCATGGTATAATTATTCTGATATTGAAGCGATAGCTTAAACTTATTTCTCCAGGCCATATTAAGAGACCCTCCGTATAAATAGCTCTTAAAATTGCTGTTTATAAATTGCTGACCTCCCAAGTAACTGACAAAGCTCGAAAAATTTATGTGATTGTTAATCTTGTATTGGACTGACAAATTTGTGTTCATTACAGTTTTTTTATCTAACTCGTTATTTTTTGGTTTGAGATAATTAGTTGTCTTCCCAATTGAACTATACAAATTAACTTCAATTCGTTTAATTCTAGTACTAAATGTAAGTTGTGCCCTATTATCGCTATAATAAAATTGCTTTGGAGTATTCATATCCTCCATTGTAATTTTGCTTACACTCAGACTTAGACTAGTATTAATAGAAAAGTGATACCCCAAAGCAAAAATCATATTCTTACTATACGGTGCATTTGAATACATGGTATCAAGCGCCATATTCATATGATTGAAATAGTAATTAGCCGACAGACTTAATTTATGGAAAAACGTATAGCTTATCCCCGATGAAACAAATTCTGTATTTGATATATATCCCGGAAAATCCGGATCTGCTCTTGTATAAGTAGCAAATAAATTTAATGTCTTGCGATGGATTCTAAAATCAAATGAATAGGCTTTACTCGATTTTCCCTTAGCCATCCCTTCCGCATACTCAAATCCGAATTTACTCCAAGAAAAAGGCATTATTTTCCCGAAAACTGTAACCAACTGTGTTGAGCTGTCTGAAACAAAAGTTTTATTCAAAAATCCTACATTTAACTTAACCTTTTCACCTGAAAAATAGCCTCCGTGTGCAGAAATCACTCTTTTCAAATTAGGATAGAATCTTGGGAAATTAACAAAACCTCCCACGTTTATTTTCTTGAAATCATGATTATAGCTGATTCCACGACCCAATCTGGATCCTTCAGTTATCGGAGTCAATCCAAAATTATAATCACCGACAACAACTTTTGAGCTTTCGTTAGAGTATTTTACATAATATTTATCCGTCTGACCCAAAACCGGATTTCCCTGGCGATTTGGCCCACGAAACTGAAACTGCACCCATTTCTTCTCTCCAGGTGCCACACGACCACCGCCCTGAATATTATACATGTACCCATAAGTCCTTACTCCACCCGGGTTATTTGTTGCAAAAAGCCCTGATACTCTCACCGGGATTCTGTTATAGGCATCAAATTTGACTTTTTCAGTTGGAATTACTTTAAATGTGCAATAACTGGCGCTATTAATTTTAGGTGCTCCAAGAACAGAAACCATTATTTTGACCGATTTAGTAGTAATCGTTTTAGCCTCCTTGTTTGTTGCAATAAAAACACGAATTACTTGAGAAGCCTTTGGAGGTAGTGTAATATTTCTTGTCTCAGATACTCTATTGTTAGTAATAGTTGTTTTAAGCGTGGCCCCAACGTTTGATGAGTTTTGCAACATAAATTTTACACTTAAGGTGTCGCCTGCAAATACATAATTCGGAGGGTTCATGGTTTTTGTAAGAACTCCATATTGAGGTTTTACGTACACGGGGACTACAGCCGTCCCTATTTTTGTATTGTTCGAATTATCATAAGCCTCAATATAAATATTATAGTCGCCTACATAAGCATTATCAGGAACATAAAAGCTGAGAATTTTCAATTTTTTTCTAGAAGCATTAACATCTTCCGTTGAATAATCCATAAGTTGGCTCCAACCTTCAGGTGTTTTTATTTTAAGATGGAATTTCTTGTTAGTGTGAGTATAGTTATTAAGCATGACAGCTACACAAAATGAAGATCCGGGATCTAAACTAATCTCTTTATTACTAACCAATCGTATTTCTAACTCATCATTTGAGGCAAAAATAGCATTGGATACCAATAGACTCAAGATGAATATTGAAATCCTTATCCACATCAAAAAACTTATAATTTGTTTATAAAGAGTCCTTTACTAGTTTGGGCTAACTTTTTAGATTAAAGCAAAAATGATGTATTGAGTTTCTTGTCAATTTATTCCTGCATCAGAAAAAGCTAAAAATAAAGCGTATAATTCAATCCAAAGACATCTTGACCTTCTCCTTGTGCAACAATCACAGTTTTATACGTTTGTCCCGATTTAAGTCCTTTTAAATTAAATCTGAAACGAGTCGAACAGCTTGGGAAAATACCCTTTCGTGTAGCTGTTAATTCCTTCACAAGACCACCTTCTGTATTAAATAGTTTCATCGTTAAGTCAGGTGCTATATAATGATCACCTCTATTCTCTAGGTCCACTGCCAAAAACAATTGATTGCCTTCCTTTACCAAAGTAGGTTTCAAAAATACCAACTTACCAACCCCTCTGTCTTTAAGTTCTGTAACTATTTGAATTGCATAACGTATTACCGTATTTATCGTAACCTGTCCCGCTTGAGAAGGTTTGATGGGAGACACTCCCTCAACCATTAAGACACTCCAGTATGTACCTTTAAGAGTATCACCTTTAGGAATCGTAACAGTATATGAAATGTACATAGAAGAATTAGCCTTTACAACTGCTGTTTTAGGGCTAAATTTAATCCAGTTTGCATTGGAACGCTTTTGAGAAACCGGTGTATTATAATACGTATAATCTTTATAGTTATATAACAGATCGGTTTGATAAACTTTTATTTCCTGGTCAGTCGAACCTGTATTCTGGATTTTAATTTCACCTGTATAAACCTCACCTGCTACACCTTTGTGAACATGTCTCAAACTACCCACAACCTCAATTGAAGCTTTAGATGTAAAGGGTAATAAAAATATCAGGAAACCAGCCAAGAAAAAATTTTTGAATTTCATGTTGTCAAATTATTGATTCCAAAACACAATAATAGTAAAAATTACCATATCTTAATGCTTTAATAGCCAACTTTTTTCATCAGTATTATTATTGATTATTAAAGAGCTATAACGATTTCTGGGTTTCTACAAATTGCATCATTCTGAATTAAGAATTATCCATAAGGTATTAATTATTAATCTTTTATATTTAATTTTATTAATAATTCAAGCTATCCACAGTAGATTTGCTTCCGGTTTATTAAAAAGAGTTTCTCAATGTAATTAACAATCCTTGTTAGTAATTATTTTTTATACTGGAAAAAGAAGGGTTAAAAACATAAAAAACAGGGGCCTTAGGGCCCCTAAATAACTGAATATAATATAGTCTGTTCAAAAAACATTTTTTGGTTAGTTTCCAGCAGTGATTGTTATGGTAACGTTGGTTGAAGAACCTGATGTGGCAACTATTTGTCCATAATTTCCAGGGGCTCCAGCATTCCATTGCCAGTTTAACACATAACCATCTCCTGCAGCTGTCCCGGTATAGCAACTACCTACCCCGGTAAAAATATCCTGTGCAGTTGTTGACAGCGTTACCGTATTAGCCGATGCACCAAAAGTGCCACCACCATTTCCACTGGTTGGAAGGTCACCCGTAACATCTAAAGTAGTACCAGCAGGTATTTGATCGTAACTTGCCTGAATTTTCCGAGTCTGTCCTGAAGAAACGATTGAAGAAACCTGTGCATAACTGGTACCAGATCCCCCCGTAATTGCTGTACCTGCAGTATTGGTAGTAAGGTCTAATGCGACTGCCGCAGTATTGCCACTGGCATCAACAGCATTGATAAGATTTACTTCTTGTATACCCATGGTTAATACCTGGGTTGTAGTATTTGTCTGTGCAAACAAATTCGTCGTGATTAACAGGAAAGCTCCTGCTATCGTAATTTTTGATATTAATCTAAGAATTTTCATGATCTTTAATTTCAATTTATTAATTCAAAAGCTGATTCAAAAATACTTATCAACTTCCTGCAGTAATTGTAAAAGTAACAGTAGCGGTAGCTCCACCTGTAGCCACAATATTTGCGTAAGTCCCTGCAGCGCCCGCATTCCAGGTCCATTGTAACTCATAACCGTCCCCTGCACTTGTACCGGTATAGCAGCTACCAATTCCGGTAAAAATATTCACGGCCGTTGTACCTAGTGTGACCGAACCAGCAGAAGACCCAAAAGTACCATCACCATTGCCTGAACTTGGAGTGACACCTAAAACATCTAAAGTAGTACCAGCAGGCACCCCTGTGACGCTTGCTGTAATAGATCTGGTTTGACCAGAGGCAACAATAGAAGAAACCTGTGCATAGCTTGTTGCAGTTCCACCGTTGATAGCATCACCGGCGGTGGTGGTAGTAAGCTGTAGTGAGACTGGTGCAACATTTCCCGTAGAAGTAACCGCATTAATGAGAAGAACTTCTGGAATACCCATGGTTAATTCCTGGGTTGACTGATTTGTCTGAGCAAATAAGTTAGTAGTAAGCAGGAGAAAAGCACCTGCCATCAACAATTTAGTGAGTAATTTTAGATTTTTCATAATAACCAATATTTTAATTTATATCTTCAAATTCAATTTTGACAATCCAATACAATCAACTCGCAAATCTAGAGGATCTTAGCGGTCTGAACAATAGGGATCTTACTCAAATAGACTTCTTAAATGCTGAAAACGCCTTCCCAAATACTGAATTTTGGTTCAGTAAGTCTGAGAAAGAAGTTTTTATTGGAGATAAGTAATAAAACAACCAGAGTATCTTTTCCATCAAATAATTATTTTAGGGTACTTTTCAAAAAAATGTAAAAAAACTCAAACTCCATATTTAACCAATTTATCCTGACTGGATATGTCTTATAAGTTAAATATATTCATTAATTTCCAGCAGTAATAGTCAACGTGACAATGGTAGCAAACCCTGTAGTAGCATTAATTAATGAGTAGGCTGCTCCAGTTCCCGGATTAAACTGCCAATCCAGCTCATACCCATCTCCCGGTCCAGTGGCTGTATAGCAACTTCCTATCCCCGTATAAATATCCTGTGGAGTAGTGGACAATGTTACGGTATTGGCAGAAGCGCCAAAACTTCCGCTACCATTACTACTGGAAGGAAGAACTCCGGTGACATCCAGTGTTGTACCTCCAGGGATTTGATCATAACTGGCTTGAATTCTCCGAGTTTGTCCGGGAGCAACTATGGAAGAAACCTGCACATAACTTGTACCGGTTCCACTTTGTAACTTGGTACCAGCCACATTGCTTGTTAACACTAACGTAACAGCACCCGGATTACCCGTGGCATCCACAGCATTTACTAATTGCACTTCGGGAATCACAATAGTGATTGACTGTGTATAATAACTCGATTGTGAATACATATGCGTAGTTAAGGACATCAATAACGTCCCAATCAAAACACTTCTAATATTTAACTTCAGGCTTTTCATTTTAAATAACTTTCTCTTCCTACGCAGATTTTTTTATGCAAATCAAACTATTAACAACATATCTCTCAAAATGACACATTAAATATATCTGATATCACAATGTAATTTAACATTATACAAATATTCTGATATTCGTTTTTATCTAATTGAATAAAGACCCCCTCATATGAAACTGAACAGTTACATTATAAGTTCCGGCCGCTATCTGGCCATAATTACTGGGTGACAAGGTAAAAGTAATTTGATAACCATCTTGAAACCCAGTGTCCGAATGACTTGTTTCTATAGTAGAAACTAAAGTTTGATAACTACCCGATAGTGTAACCGGACCCACAGGTGTTCCCCGAGTGCCCGCACCAGAAATACAAGGTGCTGAAGTTGCAGTAAGTGCCATT
>CAZGZO010000022.1:0-20368 GCA_964529695.1 uncultured Lentimicrobiaceae bacterium | reverse complement strand
GGGATAAGCATGCAGCCATGAATCGCATACCATATTTTGCATTTCCGGAGATGACTGTCGAATGGCCTGATCGGTGTAGCCAATTTGTTCTGATAACTCATTGTCTGTTTGTGTTTTCCAATAATTGACAATATCCTGAATACTGTCATCGACACCACCAACGGTATTATCAACGAGCTTATACTTGAAGTTTGAAGCGGTGGAATCGGCAGTATGATAATCGAATTCAACTTTGCCATAAGCCCTCATGTAACTTCCTGCTTCCATTAAAACAACACCGTTAGTTACGTTGAGATATTTTTCGTGGCAATGTCCGCCTCCAATGATACATACTCCGTCCTGATGGGCCGTACTTGCCAACGAATTCATATCGCTGCTGCAGATATGTCCAATTACAATGAGTACGGTTGCGCCGTCTTTCTTAGCCTCTTTGGAGTATTTATTTACCGCGTCTGCATAATTTGTGAACTGATAGCCTTCAACGTATGTCGGGAAAGTAGTGTAAGGTGTGCTTTGTGAAGCCAGACCAATAATTCCCACTTTTACGCCATCAATTTTCTTGATGATATAGGGCTTTGCGAAACCGGGGATTGTATGAGTTCCCTTTACGGTAATATTGGCTGCCAATAAGGGGAAATGCATCTCCGACAGCCGTTGTTTCAGGGTGTCCACTGTAAAATCAAACTCGTGATTACCAATGGCCGAAGCATCATAATCCATGGCATTCATCACCTGAACCATGGATTTTCCCCGAAACCAGGTAGAAATAGCCGGGCCGGACCACATATCTCCACCGCTTAATATCAGATAGTTATCTGATTTATCGTAACCCTCATTATGCTTCCATTTGTACATTAAACCGGGAGCGCCTCCGTAATTTCCATCGGGTTCCATCCAGCCGTGTTCATCATTGGTATAAATCATTGTGATGTGAACTACAGAATCTTTTGGAGTAACCGGTTGGTCGGATGGATTGGGTTTTACATTGCTTTGTGCGCAACCGAAAAAAGAAATAATTACCCAAATCGTTGCTAAATAGCAGAATCGTTTTATGGATCTGAAATCTGACATCTCATTATTATTGGTTCCTTAATTGTTGAAGACAACCTTTTCTTAAAAAAGAATATTTCTTTACCTCGGGTAACCTCTGTTATTATCCTGTAAATTACAATTGAAATTTCTTTTGGTCAAAAGGTTATCTTAGGTGATGTAAAGTTAGGAAATTAATCCCATACCTATCCTGAATTCTTTACGATGCCATTTTGTTAGAGTACGTAAGGAATCAGAGCTTTCGTTCTTTGTTTGTAATCTGTGTACTGACTCCCAAAAACATCAGTGAGAAGTTTTTCTTCTTTTATCAACTTAAGCCAAAGGTGGATAAATACAATTGCAACAGCAATTATAGCCCGATAATCACCCACTATGATTGCGTTCCCGATAAAAAGAAACAAAAGCCCTGTATAAATCGGATGGCGAATCACGTTGTAAATTCCACTCTGAATCAATTCGTGATCTTTTTTTCTTTGTACTGACACACTCCAGTTTCTCCCCAGCATATATCTTGCCCAACAAGCTATAATTGCACCTAAAATGCTAATTGAAAGACCGGTCAAACCAACCAAATTAGTGTGTTCTACAAAATTCTCTCTTAACCAGGTATGTCCATACCATTCTCCCGGTCCTAATAATAATACGGCGATAATAATTGGTAACCAATATTGGATAAATCGCTTTACAAAAGGTTCCTGACTCTGAACTTTTTTAGCTTTAAGTCCTGTAATAAACCAATAGGTCACAACTATGTACCAAGTTGCCGAAAGTCCGGTTTTTATGTATTCACTCATAAATTTATTCTTTATAATTTTTTTAAGGATTTATTTCCCGCAAAATTACCTTTCGTATGGTTCTTTTTTTAACGCCGTTATTGCGTCGTTTATACGACAATCTTATGTTTTTAGAAGAGTGACGGGATGAACGAGTAGATTTCGGTGTTCCCCTTTTTCAATTGAGTGGATGTCCTAATAATTAAGAATACATTTGTTAAGACCATTAATGCGAAAATAATCATTGCAATGGGTAAACGTCCCCACATAAACTTTCCCATTATTAAATAATAGATAATATGTGTAGTTGATAAAATAAGCGTTACGCCTATACCCCACAAAATTTGAGAACTGATCACTTTTTTGCCTTTTTCTTTAACAAATGCATCTGATTTATTAATGCTCCAAATAATTATAGCTGCGATAATATTGAAAAAGGGAATCACTAACCCTATTAATGCTGAAGAATTAATCAAATTGATTTTCGACAGGGATTTTAAATTGGTTTCAGGTTCCGAATTCATGTGTTGTTTCTCAGCTAATTCTGCAGGTTCTATTTGTAAAACATCCGCAATGGTCTTTAAAGTATGTGGTCTTGGGTGGGATGTGTTATTTTCTATCCGCTGAATTGTTCGTAAAGAAATGCCGGAATTCTCGGCAAGCAATTCTTGTGAAAAACCTCTGCTTTTCCTTTCTGTGCTTATTATCTGGCCCAGGTTCATTTTTAAATTGGAATTTGTTTTTGCTATGATAACTGTCCAAACTTTGATAGTCTGCGGAATCAAAAGTATTAAAATTGTGGTTTTATTGTAATACCTCACAATTTTATTGAAACATTTCAATTATTTGCTTCCAAACAAAAAAGCCGTCCATAAAATACAGACGGCTTTCTTATAAATAAAAGGAAATCTAAATGTTCCTCTATTTTTACTTGTTGCTAATAGCAGCTTGAGCAGCAGCCAAACGAGCAATCGGCACACGGTAAGGTGAACAACTAACGTAGTTCAAACCAGTCCGGTGGCAGAATTCAATGGAACTTGGTTCACCGCCATGCTCACCGCAGATACCCAGCTTGATGTTTTCGCGGGTAGCGCGACCTTTTTTAGCGGCCATTTCAACCAACTGTCCAACACCTTGCTGATCCAGCACCTGGAAAGGATCATTCTTCAGCAGACCTTTCTCGATGTAAATTGGAAGGAATTTACCGGCGTCGTCACGTGAATAACCAAAGGTCATCTGAGTCAGGTCGTTGGTACCGAATGAGAAGAATTCTGCAGACTCGGCAATTTGATCAGCTGTTAAAGCAGCACGAGGTACCTCAATCATGGTTCCTACAAGGAAATCAATGCTTTCGCCTCTTTCTTCGAATACTTTTGCAATGGTTTCGCGAACAATCTTTTCCTGCAGTTTCAATTCAGCGATGGTACCTACCAAAGGAATCATGATTTCAGGATGTGCTTCAACACCTTTTGCTTTCAAATTCAAAGCAGCTTCAATGATAGCGCGGCTTTGCATTTCTGTTATTTCAGGATAAGTATTTCCCAAACGGCAGCCACGGTGTCCGAGCATCGGGTTTACTTCGCTTAAGTTTTCTACTTTTTCTTTAATTGATTCAACAGAAACGCCCATTACATCAGCCATTTCCTGCTGACCTTTGTCATCGTGAGGCACAAATTCGTGCAAGGGTGGGTCAAGCAAGCGAACAGTTACAGGAAGTCCTTGCATGGCTTCAAAAATTCCTTCAAAGTCAGTACGCTGAATTGGGAGCAGTTTATCCAAAGCTTTTCTTCTTCCGGCTTCGTCCTCAGCGAGAATCATTTCACGCATAGCGAGAATTTTGTCGCCACCAAAGAACATGTGTTCAGTACGGCAAAGACCAATTCCTTTGGCTCCAAAATCACGGGCAACTTGTGCATCGTGAGGCGTGTCGGCGTTGGTACGAACAGCAAGCCTTGCTTTTTCGTCTGAAAGTTCCATAATCTTACCAAAGTTTCCACTCATCTCAGGATTTACGGTTTTAATCATACCATCATAAACCTGTCCGGTACTTCCGTTGAGGGAAATAAAATCACCTTCTTTATATACTTTGCCGTCCATTTCTAGTGTACGGGCTTTATAGTCAACTTTAATGCTTCCGGCACCTGAAACACAGCATTTACCCATTCCGCGGGCAACCACAGCAGCGTGGGAGGTCATTCCACCACGAGCGGTAAGGATACCTTCAGCAGAATTCATACCTTTTAAATCTTCAGGAGATGTTTCGATACGAACCAAAACTACTTTTTTACCATTAGCAGCTTCTGTTTCAGCATCATCAGCGTGGAACACAATCTGTCCGGCAGCAGCACCTGGAGAAGCAGGTAGACCTTTAGCCATCACCTTTGCTGAGGCCAGGGCATCATTATCAAATACAGGGTGCAGCAACTCATCCAATTTATTAGGCTCAACACGCATCAATGCTTCATCTGCATCAATCAGTTTTTCTTCTAACATTTCTACAGCAATTTTTACCATAGCAGCACCAGTACGTTTTCCTGTACGGGTTTGAAGCAGCCATAATTTACCATCCTGAATGGTGAACTCGAGGTCCTGCATATCACGGTAGTGGTTTTCCAGATTTTTCTGGGTTTGGAAAAGATCTTCATAAACAGCTGGCATAGCTTCTTCCAGTGAAGGATATACAGAAGCTCTTTCTTCCTCAGAAACACTAGCCAGTTTTGCCCATCGGTAAGAGCCTTCTTTAGTAATCTGCTGTGGGGTACGAATACCGGCAACCACATCTTCACCCTGAGCGTTAATCAGATATTCTCCGGTAAAAATATTTTCTCCGGTTGCGGCATCACGAGTAAAAGCAACACCCGTTGCTGAATTGTCGCCCATATTTCCATAAACCATAGCCTGAACGTTTACAGCTGTTCCCCATTCATCAGGAATTTTGTTCAGTTTACGGTACAGAATAGCTCTTTCGTTCATCCAGCTGTCAAATACGGCCATAATGGCTCCCCAAAGCTGTTCCCAAGGGTCTTCCGGAAAATCTTTTCCAGTTTGTTTTTTAACAGCAGCTTTAAATGAATCTACAAGTTCTTTCAAATCATCAGCAGAAAGTTGCGTGTCAAGATCCACACCGCGTTTTTCTTTCATCTCATCGATGATAACCTCAAATGGGTCTTCATCTTCTTTTGATTCGGGTTTCATGCCCAAAACAACGTCGCCGTACATTTGAACGAAACGACGATAAGAATCCCATGCAAAACGCTCATTTCCTGATTTTTTGGCAATACCTAAAACAGCATCATTGTTAAGTCCCAGGTTCAAAACAGTATCCATCATACCAGGCATAGAAGCGCGGGCTCCGGAACGAACAGAAACCAGTAAAGGATCATTCTGATCGCCGAACTTGGTTCCCATAATGCTTTCAATATGGTGAATTCCGTTGGTAACTTCTTCTTTAATCAAATCAATGGCATAATCGCGCCCTTTTTCGTTGTACAGGGTACAAACTTCAGTAGTGATGGTATAACCTGGAGGAACAGGTACTCCGATAAGGTTCATCTCAGCCAGATTGGCGCCTTTACCTCCAAGCAGGTTTTTCATTTGCGTATTCCCCTCGGCTTTGCGGTCGCCAAAGAGGTAAACATTCTTTGTTTTAGACATCTTAAATTATTTAATTTGTTAAAAATGCGTTCGATTTTGCGAGTGCAAAGATAACAAAATCATGCATGAAGACAGACAGTTTGAGTTCTAACAAGTATTAAGAAATATCAAACAAATGGCCTTTTTTCTGATTTGAATGAAATTTAGTGATTCAATCGTTTGCATTTGGTGATAAATGAAGTTTTTAAGGGCCTTTTCATCAGTTTTAAGGAGGTGAATTTCGTGCGTGTTTTACTGATATTGATTAAATCTTAACCGTTTTTAAGATTTTTTTCGACTCAAATTGCTAAGTTTGCTTGCTGAAAAAAATGGACACTTAATAATGCATAGAATTGGAATCCGTTACGAAGACAAATACGCGCTGGAAAAACGCGTCCCGTTGACCCCGAAACATGTAAAACAGCTCACAGAAAATGGCATTGAAATAAGTGTCGTTCCTTCTGAAAAAAGAATTTTTAAGGATGAGGAATACCGCGAAGCCGGGGCTGTAATTAATGAGGAACCGCTGGATGCGGATATTATTCTTGGTGTCAAGGAAATGCCTATCGGCTATTTTAAGGCAGACAACACCTACATTTTTTTCAGCCACACGGTGAAAGGGCAATCTTACAACATGCCATTGCTAAAGAATATGATGGCTAATAAAATAAATCTTATTGATTACGAGCGGATTGTAGACGAAAAGGGTAGGAGACTTATATTTTTTGGAAGGTTTGCAGGTCTGGCCGGTACGATTAATTCTTTGTGGTCGTTGGGGCAAAGACTGAAAAATAAAGGTATAAAAACACCTTTTACACAATTACAGCAATCTCATCTTTATGATTCTCTGGAACAGGCAAAAGAAGCTGTTTCCAAAGTAGGCAAAGAAATTGCTTTGACTGGACTTCCGGAAGCTCTGAAACCGTTAGTCATTGGAATTACCGGATATGGTCATGTTTCGGGTGGTGCGCAGGAAATTCTGGATCTTCTGCCTGTGAAAGAAATCTCGCCCGCTGAGTTGTTGAAATTAAATTCTAACAAGGACTTGCCTTCCAATATCTTATATAAAGTTGTTTTTAAGGAAGAACATTTGGCTAAACCTGTTTCAGATGAGAAAGCCTTTGACTTGCAGCAATATTACAATCATCCTGAAGAATTTGAAGGTGTTTTTGAACAATATCTGCCTCATATGACAGTATTGATGAATTGTATGTACTGGGATGCTCGTTATCCACGGATTGTTACTAAAGATTACGTGGAAAAAGCCTATCATGAAAAGAATTTAAAGTTAGAGGTTATCGGTGATATTACCTGTGATCCAGATGGTTCTGTTGAAATTACACATATGGGAACTCCGATTGATGACCCGGTATTTGTTTATAATCCAGTGACAAGAAAACCTGTTTCCGGATTTGATGGGGAAGGAGTTTTGGTAATGGCTGTGGATATTTTGCCCAGCGAATTGCCCCGTGAATCTTCCATAGCTTTCAGCGAGGCATTATTCCCCTACCTTTCTGAACTAGTGACTGCAGATTTCGATGTAGAGTTTCAGAATTTGAGAATTCCTGAACCCATGAAAAAAGCCATGATTCTTCATAAGGGGAAACTCACACCTGATTACGAATATTTAGAAGACTTTTTAGGCTAATTCTGTTTGAATTTGCCTGTTTGATAAAAAAGCACGGACCTTTATAGTTTCTTAGTTCTCTGATTATCAAAAAATTGAAAATTTAAACTGTATGAAAGAGATTTTGGTTTTGGGTGCAGGATTATCCACCACCAGTTTGATTCAGTATTTACTGAATAATGCATCCGAATGCGATTGGCAGATAACAGTGGCTGATATTGATAAGGATTTAGCCATTAGAAAAGTAAATAACCATGATAGGGGAAAAGCTATTTCCTTCGATATCAATAATGAAGCAGAAAGTACGAAAACCATCGCTGATGCTGATATCGTAGTGTCTATGCTGCCTGCTTTTATGCATCATTTGGTAGCTAAAAAGTGTGTTGAATTGAAAAGGCCCATGCTGACAGCTTCTTATGTGACTGATGAAATGAAACCCTATGATGAACTGGCCAAAAAAGCAGGAATCCCAATTTTGATGGAACTGGGGGTTGACCCGGGCATTGACCATATGTCGGCTATGCGCGTTATTAACCGTATTAAAAATTTGGGTGGTGACATTCTTTCGTTTTATTCTTTCACCGGTGGCCTGGTTGCACCGGAAAGCGATAATAATCCATGGAATTATAAACTCACATGGAACCCGAGAAATGTAGTGATGGCGGGTAACGGCGTTTCCAAATTTATACAAGAAGGCAGCTATAAATACATTCCTTATTATCGTCTGTTTGAAAGAACTTTAAAGCGTAAAATCCTGAATTATGGTTCGTTTGAAGCTTATGCTAATCGTGATTCCTTGAGTTATCGTGAAATATATGGATTAAAGGACATTCCTTCCATGTACCGGGGAACCTTGCGCCGTCCTGGTTATGCCAAAGCATGGAATGTATTTGTCAAGCTGGGAGCTACTGATGATTCATACAGAATAGAGAACTCTGAAAATATGACTTACCGTGAGTTTATTAATTCATTTATGCAGTACGAACCCAAGGTTCCTGTTGAAATCAAGCTTCAGAATTACAGCGAGGATGCAACAGACCCCGTGGTGATGGAAAAATTAAAGTGGCTGGGAATTTTTGACAGAAGGAAGATTGGATTGAAAAATGCCACACCTGCTGAAATTCTGCAGAAACTTATTCGTGAGAAATGGGCACTTGATCCGGATGATAAAGATATGCTCATCATGCAACACGAATTTAAGTTCAGACTGGGCAATGATAATAAAATGATTGTTTCTGCTATGGCTATCATTGGTGAAAACCAGGAGGAAACTGCCATGGCCAAAACAGTAGGATTACCGTTAGGAATTGCAACAAAACTGTTGGCCACAGGGCAGATAGACAAAACGGGAATTCATCGTCCTATTACTCCGGAAATTTATGAACCCATTCTTCAGGAACTGGAAACTTACGGAATTAAATTCAAGGAATCGGAGTATTTAGTAGATGCCTCATAACTGGTGAAAGGGTGATAGATTTGAAAGCGTGACAGCAGTAATGACGCGAGTAATGACGCGATGCATGGCGTCATTACAATTACCTTACCACTGTCTCGCAATTGTTTCTACAAAGTTTATCTATTGTTTGACAATTGTATGACCATCGTTTGACAATTGTCTTTTTTTTACTTTTGCCGCATTAATTTACGTCATGAGCTTTTTATTATTCTTGTTGCTGATTGGCATCGCTTACTATTATATTTCTAAATGGAATAAAACAGCGCCAAAGCAAAAAACAAATTCAAATACAAATTATTCAAATTATTCCAATACCAATGGGGGTAATGGAAACCGTCCGCCTAATAACCCTTATGGAGGTAATAATGGGTATGGCCGTCGCAATGGTGGCTATGCAAGATGGTTAGGTGGTGCCTTGGGATGGGCGTTCGACGGTCCCATTGGAGGAATTCTGGGTTATGTGATGGGTTCCATGTACGACCGGGGACAGTTTGGACAAGGACTTGGAATTGGCGCTCCGACAAGGGCTGGTGATTTCAATGTCAGCTTGCTGGTGCTTACTGCTGCTGTGATGAAAGCCGACGGGACGGTTCGGAAGTCCGAATTGGATTATGTAAAGCGTTTTTATACCCAAAACTTTGGCGTAGAAGCTTCCCGGCAATACATTAAAATGCTGGGTGACATCCTGAAAAGAGATTTCAATGTGATGGATGTAAGTGGGCAAATCGGACGTTTCATGGACTACTCCTCTCGTTTGCAACTGATGCATTATTTATTTGGCATCGCTTTGGCTGATGGGAATGCAGACAAAAGTGAAGTAGATTTAATTAGTCAGATTGCCGCAGCTATGGGTGTTGGATCAGCCGATTTTCAATCGCTTAAGGCTATGTTTGTCAAAGACACAGACAGTGCCTACAAAATTCTTGGAATTAACTCCAGTGCCAGCGATGATGATGTAAAACTCGCATATCGCGAAATGGCGAAAAAATATCATCCCGATTTGGTTTCCCATTTGGGAGAAGAGGTTCAGCATTCCGCAGAAAAGAAATTCCAGAAAGTGAATGAAGCCTACGAAACGATTAAGAAGGAGCGGGGTTTTAAATAACTTTCTTTCGTGAAGCCTTCTAGATATTTATAAGGGCTGTATTTTTTCTTTAATGTAATACGATTGTTAGACAATTGTCAGTCAGTGGTCAGACAATTGCATAACAGGTATATGACTTGTTTTAATCTTCATGTTGAGAACTGTCTCAAGCGTCCGTCTGGAACTTATAATGAGCTCTAAAAATTTTCCCCGGGATTTTGTTGAAAATTTGAATTTACACTTTCTTTGTAAGGGTAAGAAAGTGTTTAGAAGGATATCAAACAATCGTTTGACCATTGCATGACTATCCGCTTGACAATTGTTTATCTCTTAAAGTGTCTGTCAATTTCCCGTTTAGCATCTTTTTTCTTCAGATCCTGACGCTTATCGTAGTGATGTTTTCCTTGTGCCAGGCCAATTTCAAGTTTAGCGAGTCCGCGGTCATTTATAAATAAAACAAGAGGTACAATGGTGAGCCCTCTTTCCTTAACCTTAACAGCTAGTTTCTTGAGTTCGCGTTTATTGAGCAACAACTTCCGGTCACGTTTGGCAAGGTGGTTATTGTATGTACCATACTTATATTCGGCAATATGCATGTCTCTGATGAAAAGTTCGCCACCATCAAAATAGCCATATGCCTCAGCGATACTAGCCTTCCCGTTCCGGATAGATTTAATTTCTGTTCCCGTTAGGACAATACCTGCTACATACTTCTCAAGTATAAAATACTCGAAAGTAGCCCTTTTGTTTTTAATCCTTATGTTGCTGCTATTCCTCAAAATATTTGTTTTTGTTTTTGCATTTACAACGGGCCTGCAAAGATATAAAACAATGGTTAAACGATAGTCAGGCGATTGTCAAACAATTGGATGATATTGCTTGACTAATTTTTGATTCTTTACTTTTTACCGGTACTCAGAAAATAGCACACTGATTTTTTAAGATTTTTATGAGCTTTATGACCAATTGACCCTTTGTTTCTTCGTTTTTTTGCGTGCTTACTGAATCTTACGGTAATCTCTTTGACTGCATCGATTGATTATGATCTCTAAAAACTAACGCCCTTTCTTTCATAACTTTTCCTTTGTGAACCTTTGTGATGCACTTTGTGTCCTTAGTGGTTCAATTTTTTACCACAAAGGGTAACGAAGGAAAGCACAAAGTATCACTAAGTGGTCATCCATATTTTTCATTTTTCGTTCTTCATTCTACATTCATTTTTTCATTTCCTCAAACGTTAGCGGAATATTCTGTAACTTTGCAAAGAATTTTTATTAAATCTAAATAAAAATGCCACACTACCAAAAACAAGGGAAAATCCCGCCGAAAAGGCACACACAATTCAGAAAAGATGACGGAACATTGTATGCCGAAGAGTTGGTTTCTACCGAAGGCTTTTCCGACATTTTTTCCATTGTCTATCATGAGTTTCCCCCGACACGTATTTTGAAAATAGGGAAACCTGTTTTATTAAATAAGCAAACTGCTCTTGAGGATAACATGCAGCACCGCCTTCTAAGCGGATTCAAAGTTACGCCTGAAGATGATTATCTGAAAAGCCGAAAACCTGTTCTGTTTAATGATGATGTTGAATTGATACTCGCAGCTCCAAGAAAATCTATGCGAGAGTATTTTTACAAGAATGCCTTGGCCGATGAGATGATTTTTGTACACCGCGGGAAAGGAGTCATGCAGTCAATTTATGGTGAATTGCCTTTTGAAAAGGGCGATCAGATTGTCATCCCGAGAGGAACGATTTATCAGCTTTTGTTTAACGATGAAGATAACAGACTTTTTATTGTCGAATCTTATTCTCCTATCCGTTTTCCAAAGCGTTATATGAATGCTGAGGGGCAGTTGCTGGAACACGCACCTTTTTACGAACGCGATATCAAAGCACCTGTTCTGAAAGAACATTTTACAGAGGAAGGTGAGTTTGAAGTAATGATTAAAAGAAGAGATACAATTTTTCCGTATGTCTATGGTAATCATCCATTTGATGCCTGTGGCTGGGATGGTTGTTTGTATCCTTACATATTTTCTATTTACGATTTTGACCCGATAACAGGAAAGATTCATCAACCACCGCCGGTTCATCAGGTATTTGAAACACAAGGCTTTGTGGTTTGTGATTTTGTCCCCAGACTTTTTGATTATCACCCACTTTCAATACCTGCTCCATACAACCACAGCAATGTAGATTCAGATGAGGTAATTTATTATGTGGATGGTGACTTTATGAGCCGGAATAACATTGGAAAAGGTCAAATTACTTTACATCCTATGGGAATTCCGCATGGTCCGCAACCAGGGGCTGTGGAAAGAAGTATCGGTGCAAAAGATACGGAAGAATACGCGGTGATGGTAGATACTTTTAAACCGCTGAAGCTGACCCGGGAAGCTATGAATATTGAAGAGCCCGGTTATTATAAAAGTTGGATTTCATAATTTAAAATATGTTATAAACTTTATTACTTGCGCGCGCTTGTATCGCGTGCCATAAGTTTTTGATTTTAAAATACCTAAAAATAAATGGACTATGAGTGAGCAAGAATTTCTCCCTATATCTGGAACAGATTACGTTGAATTTTATGTTGGAAATGCCAAGCAGGCGGCGCATTATTATCAATCTGCATTCGGTTTTCAACCCGTAGCTTATGCCGGGTTGGAAACGGGATTGAAAGACAGAACTTCTTATGTTGTCAGGCAAAATAAAATTACTTTTATTCTGACGTCAGGAATGAACCCGGAATCTGAAGTAACTAAACACCAGGCCCAACATGGAGATGGCGTGAAGGATATTGCACTCTGGGTTGAAGATGTCAGGAAATCTTTCGAGGAGGTAACGAAGCGGGGTGCTGAACCTGTTCAGGAACCCAAGGTGTTAAAAGATGAACATGGAGAGGTGGTAGTAGCTTCCATCAAAACCTATGGGGAAACCATTCACACTTTCGTTGAAAGAAAAAATTACCATGGTGTCTTCATGCCTGGTTTTATTAAATGGTCACCTACCTTTAAACCGGAGGATACCGGTTTGCTTTATGTTGATCACATTGTCGGAAATGTCAACGAAGGAGAGATGAACAAAGTGGTTGATTTCTACCGAGATGTAATGGGATTTAAGCAGCTAATTTCATTCGATGATAAAGATATTTCTACTGAATATACCGCATTGATGAGCAAGGTGATGTCAAACCAGAATTTTAGGATTAAATTTCCCATCAATGAGCCGGCCAAGGGTTTGAAAAAATCTCAAGTCGAGGAATATCTTGATTTTTACCTGGGGCCTGGTCCACAGCATGTTGCTATGGAAACCGAGAATGTTATCAAAACGGTTAGAGAACTCAGAAGGCGAGGTGTTGAATTTCTTGATACACCAGACACCTATTACGATGAAGTCTGGGATAGGGTAGGTGCAATCGAAGAAGATCATAAAATCTTGAAGGACAATAAAATACTGATTGATAGAGATGACGAAGGTTATCTGCTTCAGATATTTTCAAAACCGGTTCAGGATCGCCCGACTTTCTTTTTTGAAATTATTCAGCGAAAAGGGGCACGATCCTTTGGAAAAGGTAACTTTAAAGCCCTGTTTGAAGCTATCGAAAGAGAGCAGGAAAGCAGAGGAACATTATGATGTGGGCTGTAATAAAAACTGATAAGATTTCGTTAATTTTATAGTGGAGAAATCCGGGATAAATTTATTAGAAAATTAATGATATGAACCGTCAAATAAATGCATGGGTTGATATCCCGAAGGATAGTGATTTTTCGCTGGAAAATATTCCTTTTGGGATAATTAAACCTTATAAAAGCGCACCACGTCCGGCAACGCGGATTGGAGAAACAGTAATTGACCTTTCTGTATTGGCCGATTTTGGATATTTTGATACACTGGGAATACCGGATTTGAGTCCTTTTTATGCTCCGGTGTTAAATGATTTCATCGCATTGGGTAAAAAGATAACCCGAAAAGTCCGGGAAAGAATTATAGATCTATTTTCGGAAGATAATCCTGAATTGAAATCAGACAAGGAAACCTGCACCGTGGCTTTATTTAAAGCGGATGGAGTTGAAATGGTACTTCCAATTCATGTGGGTGATTATACTGATTTTTATTCCAGCATTGAACATGCTACTAATGTGGGTATAATGTTTCGTGATCCGGCCAATGCTTTGCTGCCCAACTGGAGATCGCTTCCCGTTGGATATCATGGACGCAGTTCTTCCATTGTAGTTTCCGGTGCTGAAATTCATAGGCCCCAAGGTCAAATTAAACCGCCGGATGCACCTGTCCCTCTTTTTAAACCAACGCGACGGCTTGATTTTGAACTGGAAATGGCTTTTGTTACAGGAAAAGAAACGCAATTAGGTGAAAGTATTCCTGTCAACAATGCAGAAGAATATATATTTGGTATGTTAATCTTCAATGATTTGTCTGCCAGAGATATCCAGCGGTGGGAATATGTCCCGTTGGGGCCGTTTTTAAGTAAAAGTTTTGGCTCAGTTGTTTCACCATGGATTGTTACTATGGAAGCCTTGGAGCCATTCCGGGTGGAAGGGCCCAAACAGCATCCCAAAGCACTACCGTATCTTCAATTTAGTGGGAAAAGAAACTTTGATATCGACCTTGAAGTTGCTCTGAAACCGGAAAATGGAAATGAAAATCTGCTTTGTCACTCGAATTTCAAATACATGTACTGGAATATGTCGCAGCAACTGGCTCATCAGACGGTGAGCGGCTGTAATATTCGTGTGGGCGATCTTTATGCCTCGGGAACTATCTCAGGTCCTACGAAAGATTCTTTTGGCTCTATGCTGGAATTATGTTGGAACGGGACCCAGCCCATTATTTTAAATGATGGCACATCACGTTCCTTTATTCAGGATGACGATACAATTATTATGCGTGCTTACAGCCAGAAAGGTGGACTGAGAGTGGGTTTTGGAGAATGTGTTGTCAAGATCTTGCCTGCTGTTTAGTTGAATATTTTCAAAACTGATTTTCAAATGATTCAAATTAATCCAAAAGATTATATCCACACCAAACTTGATAAAATTATGCTGGGTGGCGTAACACCGCGTCCGATAGCTTTTGCAAGCACCATTGATAAAAACGGGAATCCTAATCTATCACCTTTTAGCTGTTTTAATACATTTGGTGTAAATCCAACTACATTAATCTTTTCCCCTTCCAGAAGGGGAAGCGACAATACCACAAAACATACTTTCGAAAATTTAAAGGTAGTCCCGGAAGTGGTTATCAACGCAGTAACCTATTCTATTGTTCAGCAAACCAGTCTTTCCAGCACAAATTATGCAAAAGGGGTCAATGAATTTGTAAAATCGGGACTAACACCGGTAGAATCCGTTTCTGTCAGACCCTTCAGGGTAAAAGAATCTCCCTTTCAGATAGAATGTAAAGTAAGAGATATCATTGAAACCAGTGGCCGTCCGGGGTCGGCAAATCTTATCATCTGCGAAGCAGTTACCATTCATATTGATGAAAAGATTCTTGATGAAAATGGTATCATAGATCCACATAAACTGGATATCGTGGGGCGCCTGGGAGGGAATTATTATGTTCGCGCTTCCGGTGATGCTATTTTCACGGTTGAGAAACCGCTTCGAACCATAGGAATTGGTGTAGACAGTCTGCCTGAATCTGTTCAAAGAAGTAATGTCTTAACAGGTAATGATCTTGGAAAGTTGGGGAATATTGAAAATTTACCCAACGACAAAGATTTGCAGCATGTGATTTTACCTCCTGAAATAGAATCTGTTAAGAGTAAGAAGGAGCAGGTTCATCTTTATGCCAAAAAACTAATCGCACAAAATAATGTCGAAGAAGCCTTACGTGTTTTGGTAGCTTTTGGATAAAAATCTATACTGCGAAACCATTAACAACTATCTTTTTATGAATCATTAACTATAACCTAAAGTTATAATCTATAAATAAATATCATATGAATCATAAGGTTCATTGATTTAAATTTGCCGTCTGAAATATATGTAATAACGATAATTTTAGAAAGTTTGCATCGCTTAATTTCTAAAACTAAAAGTTATAACATTAAAAGTAATTTTTGATAAAAATTGATTGAAAGGCGACAGAAAATGAATCAGAATATTGAAGAAATAAATTCCTCATTAGCCTTTGAAAAACTTCATCAGGGCGCGTTGTTGGTAGATATTCGCGAATGGGAAGAAATTGAAATATTCAACTTTGATGTTGAGGAACAATTAATGATTCCAATGAGTGAATTCGGGGCTCGATTTAAGGAAATTCCCATGGAAAGGGAAATTATTGTGGGTTGCAACAGCGGAAACCGAAGCTTGCAGGTAGCATTTTTTCTGAAAAATCAGGGGTATGAAAAAGTATTTAACTTAAGAGGGGGAATTAATGATTGGATTCAAATGAATTTACCGGTAGCATGGGACAATCCGAAAATAAATCGTCCTGTTACCAAAGAAGAAATTAAATGATAATTAATAACCTATAAACTCAAGAAATGTTTTTACATTATTTCTACGCGTTGCTCAGTGGTGTTTTGTCTGGAGGAGCATTGGGGCTGACCGGTGGAGGGGGGTCCATTTTAGCAGTTCCAATGTTGGTGTACGTTGTAGGGGAGAATGTACACCTGGCCATTGGTACTTCTCTGGTGGCTGTTGGAGTAACCGCCCTGATATCCTCCGTGAGCTACATGAAACAATCGTTGGTAAAGTTTAAAATTGCCTTTTTTATGGCCGCTCCCGGCCTTATTAGTACCTACCTGGGAGCATTAATTAATAAACAAATCAAAGGGCCAGTTCTCCTACTGACTTTTGCTTTGTTGATGATTTACATAGGCTATCTGATGGCAGTGAAAAAAAGTAAAGATGTCGAAAAAACGCTGGATTCATCCGAAATTCAGTACGGAAGAGTATTGTTGTTAGGGTTTATAACCGGGTTAGCCAGCGGATTTTTCGGAATTGGAGGCGGTTTTTTGCTTGTGCCTGCACTTTTCCTTGGAGCAAAACTTAAAATGAAAGAAGCTATTGCCACATCGCTTTTTATAATTTTCCTTTTCGGGATGTTCGGGTTGGGCAGCTATATCATTCAGGGACGGCATATCGATCCGCTTGTAAGTTCAATATTCGTTGTAGGAGGTGCTGTTGGGGGTATCGTCGGTGCTTTTTATGCGAAAAAGATTAACCAGGTTTGGTTGCGGCGCATTTTTTCGATTTTCATTATTCTTATCGGACTTTCAATTTTTATCGAAAATCTTATCAAAGTATTATAAATCAATAAATTCGTTTATGTTGTTCAGATAATCTGAAAGAGCAGGAATTCCAATTAAAGGAAGGGTACTTTCAGGAAATTTCTGGAATCCGTAACCGGAATATTTCTTCTGAATAGTTTTTGAATCGAAGCCTGCCGGACATTTGTTGAGGAAAATATTTTTAATTCTGATATTAAATTTGGAAAGATAATCCAGGATTAGTTGAGATTCGGAAAAGGAAAGTTTATCCGTGTTTAAGACAAGGTTGAGGCTTGTCAGGTCGCTGTTTTCGAAAATATCTTTTATCGCTTTATAATCAGTGATTTGCTTGTTGAGTTTGTTAAGGATTTTATCTCTTTCAATTTCCTTTTTGCCCAATTTAATTTTTGTAATGATTTCCCTTTTTTCTATGATTTTGTTACGCAGGCTTTGCAAGTTTTCAAGCCATTTTAATGAGAAGCTTGGCAGGGTCAGAAATTTTAGTGTGAGCGCGGTGGGAGGCATGTCAAAAATGATAAAATCAACATCTTTCGCCGCCTCACGGATGCTTTTGTAAGCCATGAGTAATGCATATTCTTCAATACCGGGAGAATATTTAATGATATCCAGATAATTTTCAAGGTTGAAAGCAGTTAGATAAGAATAAGTATGTTTTACCTGAAGCTGAATGTCTTTTAGATATTTGCTGACCCAGGTATTTGTATCAACTTCTTTTATCGAAAGATTTTCAACGACTTTTACACTTTTATCTGAAAAATGCCTATCAAAAATATCACTTTGATTATGAGCAGGGTCGAGTGAGACCAGCAAAGTCTTTTTACCGTTTTCAGCTAGATGCATGGCTGTTAAAGCAGAAGATGTCGATTTCCCCACACCACCTTTTCCCAGAAAAAAGATATTTTTTATGTTTTTATCCATATTAAATCACGTCAAAAGTGGATAATAAATCTGAGAGGGGAGCCTCTGCTGTATCTACTTTGTTGAGCATCAATAAAAAGTGTTCTTCCATTTCCGGCAAAAGGTCCAATGTAATTTGCAAAGGCGGCGAAGGAAAACCAATAAAAGAACCCAACACCAGCAATCCGAAAATGTTTTCCATTTCTCCTAATTCAAATTCTAACGTGCCTACCGCAGATTCTCTTCCGATCCTTCGATAGGAATGCCAGAGTTTGATGATTAATTCTTTAATCCATATAAAAAAATAAAGACACCTCATGCCTGCTCTTCTTTGCCTGAATTCTCATGTATCCTGAAAACCTTCATCTCAAATTTCATCTTCCGTACCGACGGGTAATAATAATAGGCTGAATAAAGTGCGAGGATTGTAATAATAATATTGGCTCTGTTATTCATGTCATACACAAGGGAAAGTGCTAAGATATAAGGCGTTATTAGAGAAAATGTTACCAATATTTTTTCAAAACGAATGAAAATTTCCTCAGAAATTTCCTTTTTGTCTCTGATTTTGTAAACAAAGAAACTCCTGAAAAACACAGGGAAAGCGATCCCAATTACAGCAGCTAAAGCTATAAGGATATAGTTTATCAGATTTCCCTGGCCGGGTAGGGCGCCTTGCCATTTAAACTGACTTCCTAAAAAATAAAGCAGCCCAATCAGGACAATAGCAGGAGTTAACTGAATGAAATATGTTTTTTTGAGTTGCTTTGAAATTACCTTGGCATTCATAGAGCAAACTTAATCTCTTTTATGGAAAAATATGGTCTTCATGGTTGTGAAAATCAACTGGCGCTTCTTATCTCAGATTCCATGAGCTTTTCATTGTACTTGGTCTTTGCAAAGATAACTGCGCCTTCAACTCCAATCCAAATCAAACTGATGATAATAATGAAGTTGATGATTTCCAGAACCAGATTATGTCCTGCAATAAAATTCAATTGGTTGTCGATGGTGGCCCATAGAGAAACCACAAGCATAAAGACAGCAGGCACGGTGCTGATCATCCAGCCCCATTTGGTTCTTCCTTTCAGGTAAATGGTGATCACGATGAGTGCAAGCGCTGCCAGTGATTGGTTTACTGCTCCAAATAACGGCCACAACGACATGGCACCTGTCCCGCTTGCTCCTGAAGAAAAAACTAGTCCCAAAGCAGCCAGTACTACAAAACCAGTAGAAACGAACTTGTTTTTAAAAACTCTTGGGAAAGTTTCAGTAAGCAGGTAACGTTGAACGCGTGTTGCGGTATCCAGCGTTGTCCCCGCAAAGGAAGCCACAAAAACACCCATCAGTGTAACGGCAATGGCTTTAGGAATTCCAATGGTTTCAATCATGTTTCCTGCACCTTCAACAAAGGCGCCTACTTTAGAACTTAACCCACCTGCTGCGGCCCATGATGAATAATGGCTTGTCCAGGCGGCAAGGCCGGTAATCTCTTTTCCATGATGAACATAGCCCATTCCAATACCCGCTGTCGTGGCAATAATAACCAGGGTAGCCAATGTTCCTTCCAGCAACATAGCTCCATAACCAACAAAAAGTGAGTCAGATTCACGGCGTACCTGCTTTCCGGAAGTTCCCGAAGAAACCAATGAATGAAAACCGGAAACAGCACCACATGCAATAGTAATGAACAAGAACGGCCACATAGGAGGGGAACCTGCCGGATGCATTCTGACTGCCGGAGCTACTGTGGGCATATGCCCGCTAAAGCCGGCAAAAATAACACCAAATACTAACAATGCCATAGCAACTACGAGTTGATGCGCATTGATATAATCGCGTGGTTGTAAAAGGGTTACAACGGGTAAAACGGAAGCTATGAAAGCATATATTAATAAAATGATTGCCCATAGAGCGACTGACGATAAGCCAAATAAAGAAGGCATTGCCAGTGGAAAATACGAACCTATTACGATGGTCAAATACATGGTGGCCACAGCGATTAGGGACCAAAGTGTCAGACTTCTTCCTTTTTTATAAACCATATATCCCAGGAAAATAGCAATGGGTATTTGACCCCAGACCGGAAAGACGGATTCTGGATATAATTTAAAGAGTATGGCGATAATCAGTCCGAAAATCGCAACAGTAATCCATAATTCAAGAAATATGACAAAAAAGAAAAAATATTTTGTTCGGGCATTGATGTATTTGCCGGCATATTCTGAAATAGATTTGCCCTGGTTTCTCATGGAAATAATTAAACTTCCGAAATCATGCGTAGCACCCATGACCAGCGAACCGATAAATACCCACATCAAAGCCGGCACCCAACCCCAGATGACGGCAATTGCTGGTCCTACAATCGGTCCTGTTCCTGCAATAGAGGCGAAATGATGACCAAAAATTATCTCTTTTTTTGTGGGAACATAATCTGAACCATCCTCAAATTCCACGGATGGAACCAAATTATTGTCATTGAGCTTAAAAATCTTATTACCAATGAATTTTCCGTACAGCTGGTACATGACAAGATAACCTGCAAATACCAGCACCATGATGAGTATAGATTGCATATTTTAAGGT
>CAZGZO010000021.1:0-20717 GCA_964529695.1 uncultured Lentimicrobiaceae bacterium | reverse complement strand
ATGACTCTGGATCAACAACTAAAACGTCTCGAAGTCATTAAATCGTACAACATTGACGATCCTCAGGTAAAAGCATTAATTTCAAAAGTGAGTGATAAGCTGCAAAAAGAAAAAGCACAGGCCGACAGAATGGCTGAGGAAAAGAAATTGCAACAGCAGGAAGCGGAAAAAAAGAAAGCGGAACAAACTAAATTTGCAGATTTAAATGACACCTTTCAGAAGATTGCCGAGGCGCCTTCCTACAATGTTGCAGACCAGGAAATTGCACAGGCGCTTAACATGTTCGCTACTTCAGAAACCCCGGTGTTGATTATCATCAGTCAAAACCAGGGATTTAACGACTACGACCGGCCTACCACCATCGTCAGGTTTTTGCATTACCTGAAAGATATGAAAGCTTACCGTTATCAGGTATCGTCCGCAAAACGGAATGCACAGGGGAAAATTATTGAATTAGAACTGATTATCAAATTAGAAAATGAAGAATGACGCATATTTTATCCTGATCGCTTTAAGTGTTTTAATAGTAGTTCCTGCCTCTGCACAGGACAATCTGAGCCCGGCGCGTAAACAGGCTATTGACAGTCTGGCCTTGGAAAAAGTTCATGACTTAAGCAGATATATTACCATCATAGGAAGCAAAAATACCCCGTGGAGTGAAGCCAACCGCGTTATTAGTCGCGCTGAAGAGTTGTTCATGCCAGGTTCTGAAATGGGAGTTTCTTCGTTATTGCATCCGCAAATAAAATATTATCCCGTGCGGAAATATTTTGAAAGGCTCATGCGTCTGAACTATAACAAAGTAGAAATTGAATGGTATAAAATTAATTATGTCAGCGACTTGCAACGTCAGCCGGACGGAACCTATGTAGGTGTGATTACCATCTTCCAAAAGTTTAAAGGCTTTAGTAAAGAAGGTAAATTGGTTTATGAAGATACCACGAAAAAAGACATAACAGTTTATGTGAAAAGGAAACAAACACAAATCCAGGGAAAGATGATTGGTTTCTGGGATGTGTTGCTTGGAGATGTCCGCGTAAAAGAAACTTCCAAGTAAAGACTGAGTTAAAATAGGATTCTAGGCTGCCTGCGAAAACAGGCAGCCTTTTATTTGTCTGGATTCCACGCAAACAAAAAGGTAACAGGTCTCTTATCCTTTTTATGTTCATTTGTTCTGTTTCAAACACTATATGAAATTATAAAGCGTTAATTCTTCTAATTTTCAACTCCTTATTCAAGGCAATATCATTTTATACTATTTTTGCCAACCCATTGATAAATAATTCATAAAAACCAGAAAAATGTCCTTACGTTACCATATATTTATAATACTTTTTATTTGTTTTACACCTCTTTTGCATGCGCAAAAGAAGTTTCTGTTTGATGCCACCAAAGCCGAAATGGCTTCCAATGCCGACTGGGTAATTGATGCAGACCAACATAACATTGGGTTTAATGGTTCATCCGCTGTTGTGGGAAATGGTAATGAGTCTAATCCACAGCAGTTTCCAACACCAGACCAATCGACCGTTACAAGCAGCACGCCGGAAACCTATTGGGATGGAGCACTATCTGCCTGGGGTATCGATCTGGTAAAAAAAGGATACGAAGTAGAAACATTGCCTTACGACGGTAAAATCACTTACGGTGATGCCAGCAACCCACAGGATCTGAGTAATTACGATGTTTTTGTAGTGGATGAACCCAACAATACTTTTTCAGCATCTGAAAAAACAGCCATCTTGAATTTTGTGAAAAACGGCGGTGGCCTTTGTATGATTTCTGATCACAAAGGTGCAGATCGGAATAACAACGGTTGGGATTCTCCTCACGTGTGGAATGACCTGATGCAGAACAATTCGGTTCAAACCGATCCCTTCGGCATTTCATTTGATTATAATTGGGCTGATTACCATCCGGTTACTAATATTCCCAATCTCCCCGGAAACCCGGTTCTTCACGGCGAAATGGGCGATGTTACAGAAGTCGCTTATTACGGCGCCACCACCATGACATTGAATCCTGCTGACAATGCTTCCGTTAAGGGGCTTGTATATCAAACCGGTTCTTCTTTCGGTAATGACAGTGTGCTTGTGGCAACCGCTACTTTCGGCAAAGGAAAGGTCTTTGCTATGAGCGACAGTTCACCTGCAGACGATGGCAGCGGCGACCCCAATGACAGAAATCTTTATAACGGCTGGACGCATGATGCCAACGGGAACCACGAACGCCTGATAATGAATGCCAGTATCTGGCTTGCAGGAAGCACTACAACGGCTGTAAAAAAAATTCAGGATCCAGCTGAGAATTTGGTATTCATCACGCAATCGGGAAGCAAATTCTTCCTGCAAACAGGAAAACTTACCCCCAAAAATAATTACCACCTTATTATTTTCAACCTGAGCGGACAAAAAGTTGACGAAATCAACAGGGTACAAGGCCAGCACAGATATAGCATTCCTTTACTCTCAAAAACAGTTTATATCTACCAGTTAACTGATAGAAACAAGATGATTAAATCCGGTAAATTTTATTTTTAAAGACCTTTTTTGAAAAAACCAATTTTTGTAAACCCAGCATTCTATCCAGTATTCAATTTCATAAATAGAATCTTATATATTTATCCACGATAAAACGCATTGCACAATTCTTTTTGTGGCGATTATGGTTGCAGTTTAAATTATAACTATCAATAAATCTTCATTAAGAAAAAATTAGGGGCAATTTTTTTTATTTTCTCGGGACAAATCGTTGCCCAAATGATAAATTTGATGGAAAGGATTAGAGCCAACAATCTCAGTTTTAAATCGTTTTCGGGGTTTCTTTTTACACATTATAAATTGAATAAAATATGTCTAAGTTTGAAAAATTTAAATATAATTTTGCTGTGATATTATTCATAACAAAATGACATAGCAATGATGTTTATTAACAAAATGATTGCCAACATATTACCCTTTATGCCAAAAAGCATTGTCTGGGTTTTTTCAAAAAGATATATTGCTGGAAAAAAGATTGAAGACGCAGTAAGGATTGCCCGGGAGCTAAATAATGAAGGTTGTATGGTGACCATCGACCTGTTGGGTGAATTTATCACACAGCTTGAAGAAGCGGACAAAAACAGAGATGAATATCTTCAGATTATTGATACCATCCAAAAGAATAAAATTGATGGAAATTATTCTCTAAAACCCAGCATGTTTGGGCTCCTTCTTGACGAAGAAGCCTGTTACAACAACATTCGGGCTATCGTTGCAAAAGCAGTTAGCTACAATAATTTTGTCCGGGTAGATATGGAAGATTCCCAGTGCGTTGACAAAGAAATCAGACTTTTCAGAAGGTTGAAAAAAGAATTCCCGAAAAACGTGGGATTAGTACTTCAGGCTTATATGCGCCGCACCCTCAAAGATATGGAGAACATGCTTGACATGCATGAAAAAGAAAATCCATTAAACTTCAGACTCTGCAAGGGAATTTATGTGGAACCTGAGGAAATTGCTTATAAAAAATACGAGGAAATCAACCAGCATTATCTTGAAGATTTGGAATTCATTTTCCAGCAAGGATATTACCCGGGAATTGCAACCCACGACACACCCTTGGTAGAAGGCGCCTACAAACTCATAGAAAAGTATAAAGTTCCTAAAGAAAAGTATGAATTTCAGATGCTTTACGGCGTAGCTCCCACCTTGCGGAAAAGTATTGTGGAAAAAGGACACCGTTTGCGTGTTTATGTTCCTTTCGGTGAAAAATGGTTCCCTTATTCGACACGCCGTTTGAAAGAAAATCCGAAAATGGCTTCAGACATCATTAAAGCACTTTTTATTCGGAGATAACCCATTTTCGTAATTAGAGTTGGAAATTATTTCATAACGAGTGTTAAAATTCTGAAAATTAATAGACTTTACAGGAAAATATAGGGTTGTTTAAATGTTCATACTGACCCTTGAAAGCAATTTTTCTTTACCTTTGCACAGCAAATCTCTAAATTTTAGTTTCCATGGTTAAGAAAAAGGTGCTGTTTGTTGCCCAGGAGATCATGCCCTACTTGTCTGAATCTCACATGAGTAAAATAGGCCGATTCCTTCCTCAGAAAATTCAGGAGTCCGGAAAAGAAATTAGGGTATTTATGCCACGCTTTGGCTTGGTAAATGAACGGCGCAACCAACTTCATGAAGTAATTCGCCTTTCGGGGATGAATTTAATTATAGAGGATATTGACCATCCTTTAATTATAAAAGTAGCATCTATCCAACAAGCCCGAATGCAAGTTTATTTTATTGAAAATGAAGACTATTTCCACAGGAAATTTATTTTCAGAGATAAAAACGGTGCCTTTTTTAAAGACAACGACGAACGGACCATATTTTTCTCAAAAGGAGTATTGGAAACCGTTAAAAAATTAGGCTGGGCTCCGGATGTTATCCACTGTCACGGATGGTTTTCCGGATTAATGCCTTTGTATTTAAAAACAGCATATAGTAATAACCCGCTTTTCAGCGACGTGAAATTGGTCATATCGCTTTATAATGATGGATTTGAGGAGTCATTCTCAAAAGACTTTGCCAACAAAATTAAGATGAGTGGAATCCCTGAAGATGTTCTTCAATACTATAATAAGGGGGACTACGTTTCATTCATGAAAAATGCCATGAATTTTGCAGACGCTTTTATCGTGGGAGATGAAAATATTAATGAAGAACTTCTTAATTATGCGAAACAAAGTGGTAAACCATTACTAGACTATCAGGGAGATGAGAATTATTTTGAGGCGTTTAACCAGTTTTATGATCAAATTATTGAAGACAATTAAATTCCTGTGGCACAAGAGAGGTGCTACTATTTTAGGATCGGCTTTTTGGATATTTTTAATGGGTTTGGGAACACTGTCTTCCTGTACTAAAAACCCGGGGTTAGTTGGAAACAAATTACTTCCCGACAGTGCCCTATCATCAAAATTTACAGACACTGTGTCCATCCAAGCCCATTCGGTACCCGTTGACACAATTGTTACCGACCATCAAAGTCTTGTTTTTGTGGGAAGTCAAAAAGATCCGGTCTTTGGAACTACTACTGCCGGTTTTTATACCCAGTTTATTCAGGATTTTACCCATTCTCGTTTCGGTACCAATCCACAACCGGATTCGTTAGTTTTACAGATGGCCATTGATTCGGTTTTTGGAGACACTACACAACCTATGACATTGCATGTTTATGAAGTTAATGAAGATATTTATAACGACAGTACCTATTACTCTACCAGCACCGCATCAGTAAATCCAACAGACTTTGCTGATTATACTTTTCTTCCACGTACCAATAACACCATTATTTTAGCTGCGGGAGACACTTTAAAGAAAGTTCTTAGAATAAATTTGAGTAAATTATCCAATACATTGGCAGAAAAGCTCATGCAAACCGACACGACTGTACTTGACAGCAATCTCTACTTTAAGCAATATTTCAAAGGGCTTTATATAACAGCAAGTCCTGTTTCCAGTGGAGGAGCACTTGCTGCTTTTTATCCGCTCAGCAGCTATACAGCATTAACTCTTTACTATCACAATGACAGCACAGATTCATTACAGTTCAACTATGCCATTACTGATTCATGTGCTCTTTTCAACCATTACAAACACGATTTCAGTACTGGTAGTTCAGAGTTTGTAAATCAGGTAGTACAAAAAGACACCTCGCTTGGTGAGCAACAATTTTATGTACAAGGCCTCGGAGGCGTAGAAACAATTCTAAAATTTCCTAACCTTAAGAATCTTGCACGTTTGGGTAAAACTGTTAGTATCAATGAGGCGAAACTGGTACTTCCCGGCTTTGAAAGTACGCCTACATTTGGCGAGCCATCGTCTTTATCACTTATAAAAATAGCTTCAGATACGTCATTCAGTATCTTGAATGATCAGTTAGAAGGAGGTGCTTTTTTCGGAGGATCTTACAATTCCTCGACAAATTCTTATACCTTCCGTATAACACACTACATTCAGTCTATGATTCAGGACACGACACAACAAAATTTAGGATTAATTTTATACGTGCCTAATAATGCGGTTACGCCACAACATTTCATTTTTAATGGTCCTAAACCTGTATCAGATACTTTATCCCGGGCAAAACTTGAACTACTTTATACGACTGTGCCAACAAAATAATTATATATTTGTATGGCAAAATCTTCTGTTATAACTATCGTGTTAATAACATTTTAAAACTAACGACATGTGTGGAATTGTTGCATATTTGGGTTCAAGAGAAGCTTACCCCATTCTCATAAACGGACTGCACAGATTGGAATATAGGGGCTATGACAGTGCTGGAATCGCTTTGCTTGATAAAGGACTACAAGTTTACAAGGCTAAAGGAAAAGTTTCTACACTTGAAAACAAAATAAACGGGACAAAAATACACGCTTCCATTGGTGTAGGACATACCCGTTGGGCAACGCATGGAGAGCCTAATACAACCAATGCGCATCCTCATAAATCAAACAATCAAAAACTGGCTATTATTCACAATGGAATCATTGAGAATTATGATGTCCTGAAAAAGGCACTTACAGAGCGTGGCTATCATTTTGATTCTGATACAGACACCGAAGTTCTGGCCAACCTTATAGAAGATATTCAAAAAAATGAACGCGTTGATCTGGAAGAGGCTGTGCGAATTGCACTCAATCAGGTTACAGGTGCCTATGCCATCGTTGTATTATCTGAAGAGTGTCCGGATACGTTAATAGCCGCTCGTAAAGGAAGCCCACTGGTAGTTGGAATCGGTGATGACGAATTTTTTGTTGCCTCGGATGCAACACCATTTGTTGAATATACCAAATCGGTAATCTACCTTGAAGAAGAAGACATGGTCATCATCAACCGCAATTCTGATATTAAGCTGAAAACCATCAAAAACAAGGTGAAAACACCATACGTTGAAGCCCTGGAAATGGATTTGACTGAACTTGAAAAGGGAGGTTTTGACCATTTTATGTTGAAAGAAATTTACGAGCAACCACGTTCTATCCGAGATAGTATGCGAGGCCGGCTGAATGCCGAAAAAGGCATCGTTTCTCTTGGAGGAATTATAGACTATGAACAAAAAATCCTTCATGCGGAACGGATTATCATCGTCGCCTGCGGAACTTCCTGGCACGCCGGACTGGTTGGAGAATATCTTTTTGAAGACATTGCACGGATCCCAGTGGAAGTTGAATATGCTTCAGAATTTCGTTACAGGAATCCCATTATCAACGAAAACGATGTGGTGATAGCCATTTCGCAATCCGGGGAAACTGCTGACACGCTGGCAGCAATTAATCTGGCCAAAGAAAAAGGAGCTACTATTATTGGTATCTGTAATGTAGTAGGTTCTTCCATTGCACGTGCAACCGACGCAGGTTCCTATACACATGCCGGCCCTGAAATTGGCGTTGCTTCTACCAAAGCCTTTACAGCCCAGGTAACCATCCTTACTTTGATGGCTTTGAGAATGGCTCAACTGAAAGGGACCATTCCTGTTTCAAAATGGCGGCAACTACTTTTGGAACTCGAATCCATTCCTGAAAAAGTGGAAAGAACACTTCAAAATGGTGATTTATTAAAGCAAATTGCTTACGAATATAAAGACGTCCGTAACTTCTTGTATTTGGGAAGAGGATATAATTTCCCCGTCGCCCTGGAAGGCGCCCTGAAGCTGAAAGAAATTTCTTACATCCACGCTGAAGGTTATCCGGCAGCCGAAATGAAACATGGTCCTATCGCTCTGATTGACAAAGATATGCCTGTTGTATTTATTGCTCCCAGCAAAGGAATTTACGACAAGGTTGTCAGCAATATTCAGGAAGTAAAAGCCCGTAACGGGAAAGTTATTGCAGTGGTTACTGAAGGAGATGAAATTGTGAGAAGCATGGCCGATTATGTGTTTGAAATTCCTGAAACGGAAGAAATTTTTACCCCATTGCTAGCCACCATTCCTCTGCAAAAGCTGGCTTATCATATTGCTGTGTTCAGAGGTTGCCATGTTGACCAGCCCAGAAACCTGGCCAAATCAGTAACTGTCGAGTAGCTATCTGTGTTTGTATGCCACAACCACAGCCTTCTTATATTTTCTTACATGCCCCTGTAAATCGAAGAGTTCGAAGTACAGTACATAAATTCCGGGCGATGCCAAGGTACCGTTATCCCATTTACCGTCCCAAGAAAAAGAGCCTTGTGTTCCAAGATATTCGTGCCGAATCAAATGCCTGATAAGGTATCCATTTGCATTAAAGACCTCAACACTGATTGTATTCCCTGGTGTGGAAAAATCATATTTGATTTGCAGTTTATCTTCATATCCATCTCCATCGGGTGAGAAAATAGCAGGATCTATATGAATGGAATTTGGGAAAGCCGTGTCTGGTTCAAATTGGGAATTGCGGTAGCCAGGAGTTCCATAACCGGCACTCTCAGCAGCGGAATGCCAGTTTTTGGGATCATCCGTCTTCCCATCGAAATAAGTACGCTCCAGTGAAACTCCTTTGGTTTGCTTCAAGAGCTGAAATTGCAACTTATCAGAATAATCAAAGGCATCGATTATTTTTCCGAATTGATTTTCGATCAAAACACCTCCATCTTGCGAATTGAAATTCGGAAACCGCCCCATCTTTAGAAAGTTATCCGGTGCAAAATCATCATATTGCTGCTTCACAATTTCAGGAGAAGAAGTCAGCACAAGATAAGAGGAAGGGAACATCAGGTTTTGATTGGAACTAACATCATAAAAAATTGTATCAGAGGAGCTTTCACGAATATAGCCCAGACGGATTTTACTCAGATCTATCACTTTGTTAGAATGGTTATAAAGCTCCAGGTAATCTACTCCACCCGAAAAAGGGTTGAGTAACACTTCATTAATAATAAGATCATATTTTTCAGCGGTCTGAGGGAATCCAAATCGCACTGATGTGTCATTGTCCATAGGAACTCCGGCACAGTTCTTTATATTTTTTGATATGTTCAAAATGTACTTTTTTCCACCATCAAACGGAGCTGAGAAAGACAATTGTCCTTTATTGGGAATTGAATCATAAAAAGAAACTACACCAGGATCACCTACATCCGGGGTTACCTGCCACAAACGCTTATTGCAGATAGAGTTGGAATCCATCACCTGATCAAAGAAAACATCTATGCTGTCCTGACTCAAAACCTGAAAATTACTCAGTTTGGGAGGTAGAATCTTATCATCATAAACCGAATTCTGAGCACCCGGCGTGCCTCCTTTCGGAGCTTCGGAAACTTTCCAGTTCTCCTTACCTGAACAATAATTTGCCGGGTTAATTTGCTCCAGCGACCAACCACCTTTCGATTTAGTATCATCTCGGTAGAAATCATCTGAGTAAGAAACCTGTGAGATTAAATTCCCCTTGGCATCCTGCAGGGAAACCGTTTCACCACGATTATTCAAAGAAAAACTACTGAACGCAAAAACCTTCCCAAATGGTTCAAAAAAAGAAGTCCCTTTGGTTCCACAAACAATGAGATAACTTTTCGCCTTTAAAATAAGTGAGTCAATGGTTTTTTTATGAACTCCAGTTTGTATCTGCCAACCAGACATATCAATATCAAAGTCTGTTCGGTTGTATAATTCGAGATACTCATAATCAGGTAATCCAACAGGTGGTGTCGGATCAGCCATGATTTCATTAATAACGACATCATGCGGCTTAGGCCGATAGAAAACAAAAGAAAGAGAATCCGGTTTCATCACGTTTCCCGAAAGATCTTTGATTCCGGAAATATGAAGCCAATAAGTTGTGCCATTGGTAAAATGATGAGCAAAGAAAAGTTCAGCAGATTTGCCTCCAATCGATGGCTCAACCTTTGATAACTTCCCACAGGATGGGTTTGTTTTATAATGAATTGTATCTTGCACCGATGTACTGTCCACGCTTTCACTGAAATTCATCAATAATGTGCTGTCTGAGGTAACTTTCAACGAAACTATTTTCGGCGCAACCGTGTCGATGGTTTGCGGTCCCAAATAAATATCGTCGAAATACATTTTGGTTTTGTTGCTCTTGGTATACTTGCAATAAAACCCAAAATATGTGCCGCTGCGGTACGTATTATCTTTTCCTGCTGCTTCTTTTTGAAAATAATGGCCACCGCTGTGGTCAGCAAAAAGTTGCCACTGCCCTGTGCTATTTCTCGACACTTTAATTCGAACCTGAAAAGCTTTCGCCAAAGTGCCATCTTTTCCCCGACAAACGGGAACATTAGAAGTGCTATCCTGCCTGAAGAGTTCCAAAGCATCATGTCTTCCCGATTCCCCCAGCTGTAGATAATAACCTTTCAAAGGCTTTTTTAAATCCTTTTTATCGCTCATCAAATAAATTCTCAGATTATTATTTGCTGAAGGACTGAACCTTAACTTTACCCAGACAAGCCATTCCATTTGCTTTTCAACAGATTGTCTTACACACAAATATGCGGTTCCGGCAGTAGTGTCATGTAATTGTAACTGTTTGGAGTCGTTGACAATAAATTTATTCAGATTTCCATACCATACAGGATTCTGGGTGACATTACCATCCCCAAAATTTTCAGATACCTGAGCAAATGTCATGAGGGGAATAAGCAGGAAAATTAAAACAAGCGTTTTCATCAGCTTTGGGTTTTACTTTGTTGGTCAGATGGAACTTATTGTGATTTAATAATTATTAAATCAAACACGTTCCATTATTTTGATAATTTTGCTGTCGGTTTAAACAGGATTATAAAAATACAAAATTATAATGAAGATTGCTGTTGTTGGTGCCACCGGGCTGGTTGGCAGGAAGATGATAAGGGTACTGAAAGAAAGAAATCTACCCATCACAAAGTTGATCGCGGTTGCTTCGGAACGTTCTGTGGGCAACGTAGTCCAGTTTGAAGAATCTGAAATCGAGATTGTTTCAGCCGAGAGCGCAATTGAGCAAAAACCGGATATTGCGCTGTTTTCTGCGGGTGGTGAGACCTCTAAAATCTGGGCACCCAAATTTGCTGCTGCAGGAATTACGGTTATCGACAATTCTTCAGCATGGCGTATGGATCCGAAAGTGCCTTTGGTGGTGCCGGAAATCAACGGTTCTGTACTGAAAAAAGAGCATAAAATCATTGCAAATCCAAATTGTTCCACCATCCAAATGGTGATGGCGCTGGCACCATTACATCGTCGTTTTGGTATCAAACGTATTGTAGTTTCCACCTACCAGTCGGTAAGCGGAAGCGGCGTCAAAGGCATCAACCAGCTGATGGACGAGCGAAAAAATAAAAAAGGGGAAATGGTTTATCCTTACCGCATTGATATGAATACACTGGCACATGCCGGTGATTTTGACGGAGATGGATACACCAGCGAAGAAATTAAACTTGTAAACGAAACGCAAAAGATTCTAAATGATATAATTGCTGTTTCGGCAACCGTAGTCCGCGTGCCGGTAGTAGCCGGCCATTCAGAAGCTGTTAATGTGGAGCTCAAACAGCCGTTCACACTGGAGGAAGTAAAATATTTAATTTCCGAGATGCCAGGTGTGACATTACAGGATAATCCTGAGAAAAATCTTTATCCCATGCCTATCTTTGCAGAAGACAAAGATGATGTTTTTGTGGGACGTATTCGCCGCGATCCAACGCTGGAAAACGGATTGAATCTTTGGGTTGTGGCAGACAACCTCCGGAAAGGAGCCGCCACCAACGCAGTTCAAATTGCAGAATATTTGAAAGCTCACAATTTGACACACTGAAATTAAACGGGAAATTGGAAATATATCAAAGCATAGAATCATTTAAACCGGTCAATCATCCCATCGTAACCATTGGTACATTCGACGGCGTCCATCTGGGCCATCAGGCTATCTTTAAGCAAATGCAGGAAGCAGCAGCCAAGCGTGGCGGTGAAACAGTGCTTATCACCTTTTCTCCACATCCCCGCCTCGTTTTGTATAAGGACAGCAAAAACCTGAAATTCATTAATACACAGGCCAAAAAGCTTGATCGGATTGAAAAATCAGGTATTGATCATTTGATTATCATTCCATTTACCAAAGAATTTTCGAAAAACTCTTCTGAGAAATTTATCGCCGATTACGTAGTAAAACACGTTCATCCCGAAATGATCATTATCGGTTACGACCACCATTTTGGGAAAAACCGTGAAGGTAACATTGAATTACTGGAAAGACTGAAAGAAAAATATAACTACGAAGTTATCCAGGTGCCCCCGCTTTACGTTGACGAATTGCCGGTGAGTTCCACTCGCATCAGAAACATGCTGAAAGAAGGAAATCTGAAAGAAGCCAACAAGATGCTGGGTTACGAATATGCCATTACCGGCAAAGTGGTCAAAGGCAACGCGTTGGGGCGCAAACTAGGATTTCCAACGGCCAACATTCAGCTTCCCAACGAATTTAAACTCATTGCTGCGAACGGTGTTTATGCCTGTCGCGCCCTCATAGAAGGAAGGGTTTATAAAGGCATGAGCAACATCGGAGTCAGGCCTACCATTGACCACGGAGACCTGACCATCGAAATCAATATTTTTGATTTTGATAAAGATATTTACGACGAGTCCATCACTATCTATTTCGTGGACCGCCTGCGGGACGAAAAGAAATTCGAAAGCTTAGATGCTCTGAAACAACAACTTGTAAAGGATCGGGAGCACACATTATCCATTTTATGATTTGAAACAAATTTGAAATTAAATTATCTGTTCGTCATCCTCGTCTGGGTTTGGATTGGCAACACGGCGGTGTATGCCCAGGACAGCTCTTGGCAACTCGTCAAAAGTGCCGACGGCATCCAGGTTTTTTCGCATGAAAACAGTAAGACAAAGCTCGATGAGATTTTTGTAACTGCCGAGGCACAAGCCCCTGTTTCTTCCTTCGTTTCCGTTGTCAGAGACGCATCAAACCATCATAACTGGATTTATCTCTGTAAATTAGGTAAAGTTGTCCGCCTTATCAATCCCAACGAATGGATTTACTATAGTGAGGCCAATGCACCCTGGCCATTCGAAAACCGCGATGTGGTTACCAAAGTGTACCTTGTCCATGATTCTGCCACAGGTACCGTTTTTATTAATTCACATACCTTCCACGACTCCATTCCGGCAAAGCCCAACTATGTTCGCATTCATTACGCGTGGTCTCAATGGGCTTTTACTCATGAAAAAAATGGCTTTACTAAAATCGGATTGAAACTAAGCGTTGATCTGGGCGGCAGCATACCCAAATGGCTGATGCGACTTACGGCATCCACCGGACCGTATCATACTGTGAAAAATTTAATGTTTCAGGTCCATCGACCGAAATACAAAAAAGTTAGTCAAGCCATAGTTTCCAATCCATAACAATCACCAATTATCTCAGATTGGCGCAAGTGTTTTGCTTGGGTCAAAAAACAACAAAAAATCTACACTTTTTTAGCATTTCTGTAACACGGCCTGGCACAAGCGAGACGCTTGTGACAAAATTTTACACTTTTTGAACTATTTCAACAGCCCGTAATAATAAGTATTTCAATCAAAAACATTATATTTGATTTGAAAATTATTAACCTAAAAAACATGAAAAAATATTCAATTACAGCTTTTATTTTATTCCTTTCGCTCTTTTTTCTCTTGACAACAGAAGCGGCGGCATGTACCAATTTTCTAGTGACCAAAGGCGCTTCTGCCGATGGTTCGGTCATGATTTCATACAATGCTGACTCCCACTTGCTTTACGGGGAATTATACCACTGGTCTGCCGGTGTCTGGCCCAAGGGAACCATGATGGACGTTTACGACTGGGACACGGGAAAATATCTAGGAAGAATCGAGCAGGCGCAACGAACTTACAATGTTATTGGAAACATGAACGAAAACCAGGTAGCTATTGGCGAAACAACCTATGGCGGTCGGCCATCATTACAGGAACAGCCTTCAGCTATTGTCGATTATGGGAGTCTGATTTATCTTGCTTTGCAACGTGCCACTTCCGCCCGCGACGCCATCAAAATCATGACTTCGCTGGTGGCCAGATACGGTTATTACAGCGAGGGAGAATCTTTCAGTATTTCCGACAAAAACGAAGCCTGGATTCTGGAAATGATCGGCAAAGGAAAAGACCAGAAAGGCGCCGTTTGGGTAGCCCGCCGCATTCCGGACGGTTATGTTTCGGGACATGCTAATCAGGCAAGAATCACCACCTTCCCGCTGGCCAATGGAAAAACATCCATTACTTCCAAAGACATTGAAAAAATCTTTAATAAAGATGTAAATACCGTTTATGCTTCGGATGTAATTTCCTTCGCACGCGAAAACGGATGGTTCAAAGGTCCCGACAGAGATTTTTCTTTTTCAGACACCTACGCACCAGTCGATTTTGAAGCCGCACGTTTTTGTGAAATTCGTGTTTGGGCGATGTTCAACGAAGTAAAATCAGGGATGCAGAAATACTGGGATTACGCCAAAGGTGATGTTCAACACGCCAAAACGCTTGCCAACGGGGATGAAAATGTCAACCATTATGCCACCAACCGCTTGCCGCTTTGGGTAAAACCCGACAAAAAGGTAAAGTTAAGCGATATGATGCATTTTATGAGAAATCACCTGGAAGGTACGGAATTGGATATGAGCAAAGATATCGGGGCAGGTCCGTTTCATTGTCCTTACCGCTGGCGACCACTTACCTGGAAAGTCAAGGGTAAAGAGTATGTAAACGAGCGCGCCACCGCCACCCAGCAAACCGGATTTACCTTCGTTGCTCAGTCAAGAAGTTGGCTCCCAAATGCCATCGGCGGCATTATCTGGTGGGGCGTGGATGATGCTTCAGGCACAGTTTACATGCCCATGTACGCCAGCATCACCGTGGTTCCTAAAAACTTCAGAGTAGGCAACGGCAGTATGATGGAATGGTCAGACACTTCCGGTTTCTGGATTTTCAACCAGGTAGAAAACTTCGCTTATACTGCCTGGGACCGCATTCATCCCGACATCGTAAAAGCACAAAATAAGCTGGAAAATGAATTCTTTGAATTTACACCTGCCGTGGATGCGGGAGCACAAAAACTCTACGCAGAAAATCCCAAACTGGCCGTAAACTACCTGACGCAATACAGCAACGACATGGCTTCCAAAACCTTTAAAACCTGGAAGAATCTGTATCATTATCTGTTTATGAGGTATATGGACGGCAACATCAAAACCGCCGTTCCGCCTAAAAAAGGGTACAAATATGTCAACCCCAAGCTGGAACAGCCTGGTTATGATTCTACTTACTATCAGAGCATTGTGAATCAAACGGGGGACAAACTTTTGGATAAAGAAAAGAAGTAAGAACAAACAAAAACAGGCGGCTCGGTTGAGTCGCCTGTATCATTAATTTCTAATAATATTAAAGCTTCGTATAAGCCGCCTGGATATCCGAAGCAAGCTTTTCAAATTCTTCCGCAGGAAGCTGCAGTTTAGGTTGTTTGAAATCCATATCATAAAGACCGTTTAGTGGAATAAGATGAACGTGTGCATGTGGGACTTCCAGCCCAATAACAGTCACGCCGATGCGTTTGCATTCAACCACCGACTCAATAGCCCGTGCTACCTTTTTGGCAAACGGGAGCATGCCCGACAACAAATCATCATCCACATCAAAAAGATAATCCACTTCTTTCTTGGGAATCACAAGTGTGTGTCCCTTGGCCAGCGGGTTAATATCCAGAAAAGCATAAAAATCTTCTGTCTCTGCAATTTTATAAGAAGGAATTTCCCCGTTGACGATTTTCGTGAAAATACTTGCCATATTTCAATGTTTTTTTTAAAATACAAAGTGCTTTGAGAGATAATCGCTGTATGAAGTTCGATTCATTATCTTGAAATCTCCATGATTTCCAAACCAATCATTCCTGCCGGTACCGTGATTTCCGCCTTCTCACCGACCGATTTACCAAGTAATCCCTTAGCAATCGGCGAGTTCACAGAGATTTTACCGCTTTTCAGGTCCGCTTCTTTTTCAGGAACCAATGTATACTTCATCACCATATCGTTTTTAAGGTTTTTAACCTTCACGGTTGAGAGAATCAGCACCTTGGATTTATCCAGTTTAGATTCATCAATTACGCGCGCCTTACTGACGATATCCTGCAACTTGGAAATCTTCAGTTCCAGTAAGCCCTGTGCTTCTTTAGCAGCATCATATTCAGCATTTTCCGACAAATCGCCTTTATCACGCGCTTCGGCGATAGCCTCTGAGATTTTTTTCCGTTCAACGGTAGAAAGGTAATCCAACTCGTCGCGTAATTTTTGCAACCCTTCTTCTGTGTAATACCTTGAATCTGCCATGATATTCGTTTTTATGTTCGTTCTAAAAAAAGATAAAGACTCCCTACACGGAGGAAGCCTTTTTGCGCCACAAAGATACAAATTTACTTGCTTGAAAAAGTACAATCACTTTTTCCGCATAAAAATCTCTCTTTGTAACAAACTATATTATACACTTTTGCTAACTTTTATTGCATTCGTTCCGGAAGAATCTTCCGACATTTTATCAAATCAAATACGGTTAATAATTCCTATTTTTCCTACAGCAAATACTTAATGAATCCTAAAGCAAATCTTCTAAAAATGTAAAAATCGGGTATTGTGATTTCAGCAAATATCTAAGAAACGCTGTTTGTGTCCACCTTTGCATAAACGCTTAAGGAACCTCAAAGTTAATAATTTTCAACGAACCTGCACAACTTTTGTCAGGGATTTTCTTTGGTCGATTCACTCATTTCTCTGAGTGCAACCACTTCAAATATAGCATAAAATAGATAATAAAGAAAGAAAGTAACCACGAAGGGCACAGCATCTTTTTTATTGAGAAGCAAGTATGCAATCACGATAAGTGAAAACAATATCAGTTTGACAAAAGTCACAATCATATACGTATTTACAAAATAGCGAATCCGTTTTTGCATGCTTTTCCCCAGTATCACTATAATGAGCAGGGTAATAACATAATAGAAAATCAGGATGTATGGAAAAGCAGGTGTGACATGAAGTGACGGGAAGATAAGCGAGATCATTACCGTGAGAAATACCAGTACCAAAGTCATGGCGGAGAGAAAAATAATGCTTTTTTTCTTAATGTTTTTCATGGGTTGATTGTATTATTTCGTGCTGTAGAAACGCTTTTTACAAAAATAGAAATTAGTTCGTTGCGCCCCTTTTGCCCCACTTTATTAACACTTAAATCATTAATGCTTGTTCGTTACTTTCTTTCTCTGTATTCCTTGATTTAAGAACAAGGAACACCGAATTTTGATTTTTGATCTGCACCTTACTTCCCAAATCTTTAATCCTTGGTCGTTGTTCATTTTTTCTTCCTAAACAAATCGCGGGCTCCGAAAAGAACAGCACCTACAGCAGCCATAAGCGTCAGCGTCAGGGTAAAAACGGGGAAATTCCATTTTACCACTTTATCCAGTTCTCTGCCACCAAAAGCTCCGGCCAAAATGATGATTATCATTTCAAATGCCAAAGCTGAATATTTGGCGTAAAAACCAAAATAATTATTTCTTTTCTTTTTGTTTTGGTTCATCCCCCTGTAGCTTTTCAGCAGAATCCATTTTGCATTCGCCGACGAATAACGCGCCCGGCTCTATGGAAATCTTAGGGGTAATGATATTGCCTGTAAATTTAGCTGTTGCCTTAAGCGAAATTAACGCTCCTGACTTTACATTAGCCTTGACTTCACCGGAAACGTCAATCGTTTTGCAGAAAACCTCTCCTTCCACATAGCCTCCGCTTCCAACAACAATTTTTCCTTTTGCAAGTACCTTTCCTACGACACTTCCGTCAATTCTAATATCTCCTTCGGTTTCCAAATCGCCCTTGATTTTCGTCCCCCGTGCCAGAATATTAGGCATGGGAGTATCACCATTTGAATGCATCTTCATCTCTTTCTTTGGTTTGGGTTGATTATTTTGCTTGAAAATGTTCACTATAAAATTCCTGATAGGATTTTAAGTTTTTACTATTGTAAAATAACGTATAATTATCTAAAGAAATTATATATACCTGATAATCTTTTTTATTAACTCCTGAAAAAACATAAGCATTCTGCTCTAAAGCCCGGAAATATTCGACTGCTTGAGGAACATTTTTAAAATTCCCAATCGTTATGAGCTGGTTTGCCTCAGTGAAAGGGATATTTTTGATACGAGGTTGCGTTTCCTTGAAATATTTTTGATTGAAATCAGAGAGCCGGACAACCAACGGTTTTATTTGAACAACACCGGATTTAACGACTAACATTACCATTTCAGGAGCGTTTACATCAAAAGAGTAAATACTTTGTTTTTGACCACCCTTTTCTTTTGCCAGGAGTGCCGCTCTTTGGGCCGGAGTAATTCCAATACCATATTCTTTTTGCAGCATCAGAATGATAGCCTTGGCACGTGGAACCAGATCACTGTGCGGATAAGTTTTCACCAAAAGCTGCATCGCATTATACAAAGAATCAGGAACTTCCACCTTGCCAATCGCAACTGCTCTTAAGAATAAGAATTTGGGCATCAGCACAGTATCATTTGAATACATACTTTTGGCCCTTTTAACATAATTCAAAGCCCGGTAATATTCCTGGTTCTCAACAGCTTTGTAGGTTCGGTCATAAAGTCTGGCAGCTTCAGCATGAGCGCTTGCCAGTTGTTTGTAGTAATCCGGGTTCTGAATCACTTTTGTATAAAGACTGTTAGGATAATGTTGAACGATTAAATCCCTATAAACTTTAGCCTTGCTTTTTTGTTTCAATCCGGAATATATCTGATATATTGTGTACCAGTTTTGCAGTTCTTCCTGATTGGTCAGGTTTCTGTGTTGCAGAGCCAGATAAGTTTTCAACGCACGGGTAGTGTCATGAAGGGTTTCCAGGTACAAAAATCCCAACCCTTTATAGGCATTCAGAATCAGAGAATCGGAGATCTCAAAATCCTGCGGTGTTCTTGGTATATTTTTGAGATAAAAAGCCCGGGTTGTCGGACCTGAAGCTTCTGCTGATGCACTTTTATTACCGGCAGCCTTTCCACTGCCTTCGGACGTTGTTTCATTTTGATTGTCAGCCATATTTCCAGAACTCAAATTTTGCTGCCTGCTTAGGAACCAAAGATCCTGCAATTTCCGGTTACCCCATTGCTGAATGAATTCATTGTATCCTCTAGATCGGGCCGCGGAATTATAGAAATACCAGAGCCCGCCGGTTTGCTGCGTTGGTGAAGGGGTATTGGATGCGAATGCTTGGGTCTGGGCACCTTCAGCTTGTTGTTCCGTTTTCTTTTGCTGTTCTTTTTTATAATTCTCTATTTCCTTATCAACAAGCGCATTCAGTGATGCCTTGCTTAATTTTGAGAGTCTCTGTAAGCTATCCTGCATTTGAATGGTCTGCGAATATCTAACAACCTGAGATAAAACAGCGGCCGTTTTTGTAATCCGGTCATGATTAGGATAATCTTTGGGCATTGCCATGACAGCTGTATCATAATAAGCCTGGGCCGGTTCATAATCTCCATTGCTGAAATAAGTCTTTGCCAGTTTCACAGCAGCTGTGGTTCTTTGCCAGTTATCTTTTTGACCATGACTAACCGAAAGCTTCAGATAATGAACCATCAACGTATCCTGATGACTTCGCTCAGCCACTTCGGCCAACGCGTAATAAATCTTGTCCAGAAATTGATGATACTGATGGGAAGAAGCCATTTTTTTCAAAGTCTTTTCCACATATTTATGGTCTTTTTGCAAGGTGTCAAAGCTGGTTGCAAGCCTTAATCTTGCTTCAAAATCCAGATGAAACTCCGGGTTTCTTTTGATGACTTGTTTAAAATAATTGGCCGCGGCATCCAAGTGATTTTCTTTTTGGTTGATTTGCCCGAGAATAAACAAAATTCGGGTTCGTAACTGCCTTTTTCTACAGGTTTTCAACCCTTGTTCTAAGTAAGTATAAGCATCACTAAGATTGTTTTCCGCAAGATATAAATCCGCCTCCACCAGTGGCAATTGTATTTTCACGTTCACGGGAAAATCATCATTCGTTAAGCGGCTGCGCAGCAAATTAAGCTGGGCATCAGCTTTTTCATAATCTCCTGATTCAATGTAGGTTTTTGCAAGCCAGAGCATGCCTTCATAATGAACTGGATCGTAAGTATATTTCTTCGTGACAAACTCAAAAATTCGGCGGGCAGCCGTAAAATCTTTTTTATAAAAATTCGCCTGCCCCATCATCAGGTAACTGTAATCCACCCAGCGAACCAGCTCTTTTCCATAGAAAACCATGGAATGCTTTTGAATACCCTCGGAAGCCTGCTTGATGGCATCTTGCATAAGTGGAGAAACTTGCTTCGCCAGGGCAGCATCACCATAATTGTAAACCCGTAAAATATGGCTGTAATTATCAACCGCATTATTACGAATCACTGCTACGCCTTTGTCAAGACTTTGTTTTCCATTCCAATAGACATTATAATGTGCTGTCAAACGATGATAAAGCCTCGCCACGAACGTATTTCTGCGCGTTGAGCACCCCGAGATTCCCAGCATAAGGCCGGAAAATAGAATCAGGTAAAAAAAATGATGTTTCCCTTTAACTTTCAAAAAAGACTTTTGATATTAAAACTGCTAACCGCTTCTTTTATTTTGGTTAAGATGCAAATGTAGTGATTTATCATATTTTT
>CAZGZO010000020.1:3260-21355 GCA_964529695.1 uncultured Lentimicrobiaceae bacterium | reverse complement strand
ATTATTGTGGTTTTCCATGAGTTCGTTGAAAAACTTCACCATCTCTGACGAAAGGCCAAAATTCCTTGTTGGGAACGGACTCTTTTCATCCAAACCAACAATGACCAGATCATAATTTCTAAGCTTGGAAATAAGTAAACTATCTCTTGAAGCATCACTTTTTACCCAATAGTAATGGTCAATATTGGTATAGTTATCCAACATTTTCTGAAAAGGTATCGGGGATGAATCACCAATACATATGGATGCAATCTTCCTATTTTTCATCAGGTTAACAGGAATAACACTGTCGTTGTTTTGCAAAACAGTCAAAGCAGATTTAATCAGTTTGCGATCCAATACTTCTGCTTGAGGTGTATTCAAATCTTTTCTCAAATTGGCAGTATCAATTGGTTGAAAATGATTCAAACCAGCCCAATATTTTGCAGCCAGAATCTTTTTACAACTACGGTTGATTTGCCACCATGTCAGCCTTCCCTGTGCCAACGCTTTTTTAATTGACTTAATTGTCAGCGGTACATTTTCTGTAAATTCCAGGATATTATTGCCTGCCTGAAGTGCTTTTACTTCCACGACTCCCGGAGGGAAATATTTTGTGACACCCTTCATATTCAGCGCGTCCGTAATAACCAGACCCCGAAAACCCAGTTTTCCTTTAAGTAACCCTGTAACAATTGGTTTTGACAATGAAGATGCCAAATGAGGGGTAGAATCCAATGCAGGTACATACAAATGGGCCGTCATCACCGCTCCTACTCCGGCATTTATCATCCTTTTAAAAGGATATAGCTCCAGCGTATCCAATCGCTGAATACTGTATGGGACGACAGGAAGCGTTTTATGCGAATCCTTGCCAGTATCACCGTGTCCCGGAAAATGTTTTGCTGTGGCCAGAACACCGGCATCCTGAAGCCCTTGCATGTATGCAATACCTTTTTCCGCTACATTCCTCTTGCTCATTCCAAAAGAACGAAATCCAATAACAGGATTTTTGGGATTGTTATTGATATCCACCACAGGAGCTAAATTCATTTGAACGCCAATGCGCCTTAATTCTCGACCAATTTCTCTTCCCATCTGGTAAATTAAAGTATCACTCTTTAATGCGCCAAGCGCCATCTGGTAAGGAAAATGTATTGTATGTTTCAACCGCATATGCAACCCCCATTCCGCATCCATTGCAATCATGAGAGGAATCTTGGACTGCGATTGATAGAAATTAGTTAATTCAGCTTGTTTTTCAGGTGTTCCTTTGAAAAATATCAATCCACCAATGTGGTATTTTCTAATTAAATCGGTGATTTTTACTTCTTCTTTGGCGCCCCGATCGGAATACGCAGCTACAAAAATCAGCTGTCCTATCCGTTCCTCCGGGGTCATTTTGCGAAAAACCGAATCGACCCAATGATTTTGTACATCCTGTTCAAAAACAGGTTCGTGATTGGTGATCTGAGCGGAAGCCCAAGGCACAACACCAAATAAGCAACTTAAAATCAATATAGTTTGTAAAATCATTTTCTTCATAAGAAATACCTCTTTTTGTTTTTAATACCCCCTTTCTTCGTCCAGTAAGGAGGAACAAAAGTGCTGACAGATGGGGAAACCAAAGTTCCCAATAATTTCTGAATAAATGGCACTCCTTTTGGAAAAGCTTTAGTAGATTTATTTTCATAGGAGAAATCAAGACTTGCATCAAACATTCTAATTTGAATCACTGTTTATTTTTAACAATAAGATTTATTAATTAACTATTTAGATAAATAATTTCTTATATTCGCATAGAAACACCTAATAATCCTTAATTATGGACACGAAAATTATTAAATCTACGGGACTGATTTCTAAAGAAGAATCAGTTGCCTCAACCGGAGTTTTAACGGACAGCAAATATTTAATACTTGAAACTGCCCAGCCATTCCCAGGATATCATGGCGAGAATTTACCAGAGGTTTATGATCCGGAATCTTTCTTTATTGTTACAAAAGAAAGTAACAGTGATGAAAAAATTGTTCGAACACTTATGGATGCGAAGCAAGTTGTTCGTTTTAGCTTTGATGGGGCACCGGGGACTATTATCACCCAGCAGGATTATTATAATGTAATAAGAATCAGACATATAAAAGCTCCAAATATACCAACACTGTTAGATACGATACAAGAACATGGTATTGAAATTATGAAAAACAAAAAAATAAATAGGATTAGCGCCATTCTGAAAATTCGAAAATTTTTCAGTATTCAAGAATTAGATGAAGGAATTTATGAGGATATGGATCAGAAGTTTTTCACTTACTTAACGATTCCTCGATTTCTTTCATGGGAAGATTTTAAAAGTATGACATTAAACCTTAAATACAACATAGAAGACAACAATTTCGATGCGGCCCTTGGATTTATTTACTACGAAGGAGCGGTTATAGATGTCATTAGAATTTATGATTTCCGTTCTTCACTTAAAAAACTCACATTTATTCGGAACAAATACCTGGAATACATTTCTAAACTGTAATTTTGCACAAACAAAACCAGGTTAGAAATTAATATGGGACACTATTTAACTTCACTTACTCAAATCCTGATTCATGCCATTACCAGATTAGGCATTGGATCGGACGCATCTATTTACATCGGAGAAATATTGATGTTTCTCCTGTGGGGTGTTTTTTCATACCTCGCCTACCTTGTTACCTGGAAGCTCATTAAAAAAATCATCATTCCGATTTTGCAGGCTTCTAAAAACAAATTTGACGATCTACTCGTAAAACATCGCTTCTTCAGAAGGATTTCTTACCTGGTTCCGGCCGCCCTGATTTATTATTTTAACAAGGATATCATACTACATATCAAAGGATTGACAGACTTCATCTCCTTGGTAGCGAATGCGTTTTTTATCATAATTGTTTTGTTAATCTTCGACAGTGTTCTTTCAACAATCAATAGTTATTATGATCGTTTTGAATTCTCAAAGGATCACCCAATAAAAGGGTTAATCCAGGTTTTCAAAATCATCATGTACTTTGTAGGAGGGCTCCTCATAATTGCTACTTTTTTAAACCGTGATTTGAGCTCGCTTTTCATCAGCTTGGGTACGGTTTCGGCTATTTTAATCTTGGTATTCAGAGATTCCATCCTGGGATTTATCGGCGGTTTACAGCTGATGTTCAACAAAATGATAAAGATTGGCGACTGGGTTACGGTTACCAAATATGGTGCAGACGGAACGGTTCTGGAAATTAATCTTACCACTGTTAAGATTCAAAACTGGGATAATACAATCAGCACGGTTCCTACGTACAGCTTGATTTCTGACTCGTTTCAGAACTGGCGAGGCATGGTTGAATCAGGTGGCCGGAGAATCAAAAGATCCATCAACTTTGATATGGAAAGCGTTCATTTCGCCAGCGAAACAGAGCTGAAGAAGTTTCGGAAAATAAAACTCTTAAAGCCACATCTAAATAAAAAAGAAAAGGAAATTGAGGAATACAATGTCAATGCAGATTTAGACCTTTCTGAGCCGGTAAATGGGCGGAGATTGACCAATTTAGGGATATTCAGAGCTTACCTTGTGGCTTACTTAAACAACCGCGAAGATATCCACAGCAATATGACTTTTCTGGTACGGCAGCTTGCTCCGACGGAAAAGGGAATTCCCATTGAAATTTATGTTTTCACAAAAACAACAGCCTGGGCAGATTATGAAAATATCCAGGCAGATATCTTTGATCACATTCTCGCCATTATTCCGGAATTTAATTTGCGGATATATCAGTTTCCGAAAAGTTCAGACTTTTCAGCGTTGGTAAGAGATTCGAAATTATAGTTGTAATTTTCTAAAATTGGCCCTTATGTTTTTTCATCTCTTTGAGGGCAATTTTAAACCATTCGGTGTATAATTGCGGATTTTCTGCAACATCTTTAACTACCCAATCAAAATCAACGTATTTATAATCCGATACTTCCTGAGGGTTCGGAACAGGTTTTATGTCAGTAACACCAGTCAACACATGATCGTATTCATGCTCCTTAAGACCATCTCCAACGTCAGCTTTATACAAGAAAGAAAAAAGTTCGGAAAGCTCGCATTTTAGCCCCATTTCTTCATCTAATCTTCTGTTTGCGGCATCCAGAACATCCTCACCAGACCTGGGATGACTGCAAACCGTGTTGGTCCACAATCCCGGAGAATGGTATTTTTCTTGAGCTCTTTTCTGCATTAAAAGTTGTTTTTGGGAATTGAAAACAAATATTGAGAAAGCACGGTGAAGAACCCCTTTTTCATGAGCTTCCATTTTTTCCATGGTTCCCAGGGGTTTATCATCTTTGGTGACTAAAATTACATATTCTACCTGCATAGGATCAAGTATTTCAAACGATTGGCAAAGATAAAAATTTATATCTAATAAAGAATAATTTTAAATAACAGTAGTAGATTACGAAAAACGCATAGATACATCTTTCAAAGATTCAAATACATAAGAAAACTTTAGAAATTAAAATTTACTTTTGCGTTAATAAAAATGGCGTGTGTGAAAGAGAAAACGGCAGTCGTAATTCTAAACTATAACGGGAAAGTTTTTCTGCAAAAATTCCTCCCGAACGTTTTAAGAAATAGTCCTGATGCCCAAGTAATTGTTGCTGATAATGGGTCTACGGATGATTCCGTTTCACTGATGAAAACGGAATTTCCAGAAGTTATTTTATTACAACAAAAAAAGAACCTGGGCTTTGCCGGCGGCTACAATTGGGCGCTTGAACAAATTGACGCAGAATACTATTTGCTTTTGAATTCAGATGTAGAAGTGAGTAAGAACTGGTTAAACCCACTGGTGAAGCTTATGGACTCTGATAAAAATATTGCCGCTTGCCAGCCAAAAATTCTATCCTATGATGAAAAGTCACGATTTGAATATGCCGGCGCTTCCGGTGGTTTCATAGATAAATTCGGATATCCATTTTGTCGTGGCCGGGTCTTTGAATCGTTGGAACAGGACCAGAAACAGTATAATGATACTCGAGAAATAGTCTGGGCAACAGGCGCTTGCATGATGGTAAGAGCTTCTGTTTTTCATAAACTGGGCGGACTGGATACGGATTTTTTTGCACACATGGAAGAGATTGATTTTTGCTGGCGGGCTAAAAATGCCAATTTCAAAATCATGGTTGAACCAACTTCTTCTGTGTTTCATGTAGGTGGTGGTACCTTGCCTAAAAGCTCGCCTCAAAAAACCTACCTGAATTTTAGAAATAACTTCATGCTGCTATATAAAAATTTGCCTTCAAACAGGTTGAGCAAAGTACTGTTTACCAGACTTATTTTAGATGGTCTTGCGGGGGTTAAATTTCTATTACAAGGTAATTTTAGAGATGTTACTGCCATCATTAATGCCCATTTTTATTTCTACAGCCACCTAACTGTGTTGAAGGAAAAACGGGCTCTTCTGAAGCAACAAAATGTTTCATACATATATCAAAAAAGTCTGGTTTCGGAATATTATTTAAAAGGTAGGAAACACTTTTCCGATCTCGAACCAGAGCAGTTTTCTTAAATCACTTTTTATTTTGAAAATATTGTAGTGCTAATTTGTATGAATCCATACCAAACCCGATAATGGATCCAACACAATTTGGCCCAATAAAACTCACGTGCCTGAAATCTTCCCTTGAAAAGATATTACTGATATGAACCTCCACAACAGGTGTTTTGATGGCCTTTATGGCATCTCCCAATGCAACAGAGGTGTGGGTGTAAGCACCGGCATTCAGGATAATCCCATCCATATCTTCATCACTTTCATGAATCTTATTAATCAGCTCACCCTCCACATTTGATTGATAATAAGAAATTTGTATATCAGAAAATTCTTTTTGGAATTCCTGAAGTACTTCCTCAAAAGAAGCATTTCCGTAAATCGTAGGTTCTCTTTTACCTAACAAGTTGAGATTGGGGCCGTTGATAATAATGATCTTCATCTGGTAAATTATTTAACTTTACAAAAGTAATCATTGAGAGCAAATTATGGGACCGGGAGCCAATTTTTTAAAGGCACTTGAAGATTATTTATTTCTGCTTGACCGCCGCTATCCGCAGAAAACAATCCTGAAAATGGTTGGAGACCACTATGCTTTGAGCGGAGATGAACGGGCTTTGCTTTTCCGCGGTGCTGCTAAAAAGCAGCAATTGAAACTAAGAAGCGAAAAGAAAATTAGCTTATTACCTAAAAACAGCGTCCTTTATGTGGATGGATTTAATGTTTTCCGAACCATCGGTAGTTACCTGACCGGTAATTTTGTTTTTGAAGGAATGGACGGTTTTGTGCGAGATGCATCTGAACTGCACAGGCAAAAATTAAGCTGGGATATTTTGGAAAGAGTCGCTGAACTGGTTGTTGATTTTTTGAAATTTACTGAATGCAAACAGGCTCATTTTTACTTTGATTCGCCCATAAGTCACAGCGGTGATTTGGTAAATCATTTACTTCATAAAATGGGCGAAGCTAAATTGAATGGCACAGCAGAAACGGCATTTTCACCCGACCATATTCTCAAAGAAACAGAAACCGGATTGATATGCACTTCGGATTCAAACATCATTGACCAAAGCAAAGTAAAAGCTTATGACTTATCTAAAGGCGTGCTGAAACATAACTTCGAACCAAAGATTTTTTCTTTAAAATCTTATTTAAACATATGAATTATTGTTATTTACAGACCAAGTTTAATTTGATAAATCTGATAATTCTCCGGGTCAAAGCAGACAAAATACACCCGGTTAGGGAGGCTGTTTTCATCTAAAAAATGCTGAACAGTACGTATGGCAATTTCAGCAGCTTTTTCTTTTGGGAAGCCATAAATTCCGGTACTGATGTTGGGAAACGCCACTGTCTTGCAGTGATTCTGTTTTGCAATTTCAAGACAGGTATTATACGCGTTTTCAAGCAGGGTTTCTTCATTTTGGTTACCACCACGCCAAACCGGACCAACAGCATGAATCACAAATTTTGCTGCCAACCTGTAACCTCTGGTTATCTTGGCAGAACCGGTTTCACAACCGCCCAACGTTTGACATTCTTTGTATAAATCCGGCCCTGCTGCCCGATGAATAGCACCGTCAACGCCACCGCCACCCAACAATGTCCGGTTGGCAGCATTCACGATGGCATCAACGGCCTGCTGTGTAATATCGCCACTTACCAGTTTTATTTTTTCGAATATCATGAACTCATATCTTGATTGTATGGATTATTCATTTTGTTCACCTTCATTCGTTTTGTGCATGCGGTTGTATGCATTTCTCCAGGCTCGACGACTCCAGTATTTTCCCCAGGTGATGTTTGTCCATAATCTTTCATGAAAATAATAGAGAATCAGTTTGGCGACAACATCAACAGTGGCAATGGTTGATGAAATTTGCAAAATCTGAGAATCCGTCTTATCTGTCCAATTCTTAAACACAATAAAAGTGATAATAAAGGTTGCCCCTGAAGCAATAAAACGCCAGCTGATGGCTTTTAATATACTCCTTGTTGGGCTATCTTTTTTCTTTACGCTATCTTTCGGCATACTTATTTTTTTCAATTTCTTAATTAAAAAAAGTCTTTACTTTCGTCATAAATTCATCGTGAACTCTTCCATTCGAAGCTATGATTTCTTTGCCAAAGATAAAACCATCATCTCCATTAAAAGTGGTAATGTCCCCTCCTGCTCTTTCCACGATCAAAGCACCGGCTGCTACATCCCAGGGATTTAATCCATATTCATAAAACAATTCAAATCTGCCACAGGCAACATAGGCTAAATCGACTGCTGCTGAACCCAATCTCCTAACTCCCCGGCTGCTTTGCATTAGTTCCTTAAACAAAACCAAATAAGCATCTAAATGGGAATAATCATAGTAAGGAAATCCGGTTGCAATCAATGCCTGATCAAGGATTTTGGTTTCTGAAACCTTAATTTCCTTTCCATTGAGGAATGCCGGACCGCCTTTCCACGCATAAAAGCATTCGTTGAGATTAATCTCAAAAACCACACCAACAACAGGATTATTATATTCTGCTAAAGCAATTGAAACTGAAAAAACCGGTATTTTATGAACAAAGTTAGTAGTTCCGTCCAACGGATCTATGATCCAGTTGTAGCGTTCCGCTTTCTTCAGTTCCGGGCTTTCTTCCGCAATAAAACCTGCTTCTGGCACAACCTTTTTTAACTCATTTACAAGAAATGCTTCAGACTTTTTATCGACATAAGATACCAAATCATGTGAACCTTTATATTCCACATACGACTCACTGAAACCACTTACTTCTTGTTTGATGATTTGTCCTGCTTGTTTACTTATTTCTATTACTTTTTTTGTTATTTGTTCAAGATCCATTATATATACCTAATTTTTAATTGGTTATGAATTTTTAAAATTTGTGGAATCAAAAATTGTTTTCCATCATTAATAATCACAAAATCAGCTTTACCCACTTTTTTTTCTTCGGGCCATTGATTTTTCATTCTAGCTTTAACTTCATTCTCATCGACACCATCTCTGTCCAACACACGCTGAAGTCTCACTTCTTCCGGTGCTGAAACCATAATAATATGATCAAATTCATGCTCAAGACCACTTTCGAACAGAATAGCTGCTTCATGTACAGTGTAATCCTCATCAGCACGTTTGTCAAGCCATTTTAAATATTCTGTTACGACTCCCGGATGAATAATGCCATTAATTTTACGAAGTGCCTGTTCATTATGAAAAACCAGCGAAGCAAGTTTTTGCCTGATAAGTTTCCCTTTGGAATCATAAACATCATCTCCAAAAACCTGCTTAACCAGGTTTCTTATTTCAGAATTATCATACAATTCAAGTGCAATCTTATCAGCATAAAAGACAGAAACACCTAACGATTCAAATATTTGACACACCAACGTTTTCCCGCTGCCGATATTTCCTGTTAAACCAACTTTTAACATGTACTGATCTTATTTTACGATGATGAATTCTACTGAGTAAGGATCCATTCTTACGTCCCGGGTAATTTTCGGATGGGTAATTATTCTTAGATTTAGTGTTTTAACACTCCTCAAATTCACATTTTTCACATCGGGTACTACTTTAAATTCATTTGTTCTCAACTCTTTGTAATCCTTAAGAAACATATTAAAATACAAAGTTGTCGTAGCTGGAAATGTACGTATTGGAGGATCAATCCCAGAAACATCAATGGGGACTTTCAAGCTGAACTCGGTGTATTTAGCAACTGTTAGCTTTACAGTAACCTCCCTGGGATTGATTTTTAAATCACCCGGCAACGGATTCTTAACAGATGCGCTCACCTCTTTATCCTCGTCCAAATCTTTAAGATTAATGGAACTTGTTTGTAATGAACTTATGGTGTCCACCTCTTTCTCCGGTCCCCAAATCGTTACTTTTTCCGGGATTACAGTCGCGTGATATAATCCATACTGACTTTTAAACTGAAGATTTAAATTTGGCTGAATAGTCACTTTTCGCCGATGTAAATCTTCAAAATTCACCTCCAAATCAGGAGTAGAAAAAATGATTTCCGATTCGTTCACGTTAAGCCTTGAAGCCAACGGTTCTTTCAATCCCTGGGTAAAAATAGCATAGGAATTGTTTCTGACTTTTTCCATCTTTAGTCTGGATAAATCGATTGGGAGATATTTTAACTTCCCCTCTATCAACAAGTCCAACAGATTATACCCATCTGATTTAAAACTCACATTAACAATACTATCCTCCGACATCACCAGCATTTTTCCTTCGGGAATGTGGTTATATTTGACTTTTAAAGGATAAGTAACAGAATATTCGCCGGAAAGTTTTACCAGAATCCAGAAAAGTGTGGCCAACAATAAACAAATTAGGAATATGGGGCGCTTCCTTTTCCTTTTGGCAGGCTCGCTATAGATTCTGTCCCGGTTTGATATGTCTCTATTTTCCACTTTGTAAAAATACAGATTTCTACGAATGCTCAATATTTGTAAAAAGATTATTGCGATCAGGCTAAAACTTTTAGCATAAAATTTATTAACAATGTAATTGGGTATGTGACAGGCAAAATGGTTCGGAATCCTCCTTTTTTTTTTCGAACGGTTCGTAAGTACCCCCAAAATAAAACACTATTTATTTAACTTTGTTAACATAACAATTTTTTGTTATTTCACAGACAATCAGAAATATACAGATTTTCACAGTTTTATGTTTTTAATTTACGACACCGAAACGACGGGATTGCCAAAAAACGATCAGGCGCCATTAACAGATTTTGAGAACTGGCCCAGATTAATTCAATTGGCATGGCAAATGCATGATGAGAAGGGTGAAGTCATCGAAGTAAAAAATTACCTCATAAAACCAGAGGGATTTGTTATTCCGCGTGGTGCCGAAAAAATTCATGGAATCTCCACGGAAAGGGCAGAAAAAGAGGGGCACGACCTGAGTGAAGTACTTGAAATCTTCAGCGAGGCATTAAGCCGCACAAAAGTAATTGTCGGTCACAACATTGAATTTGACAATACTGTGATGAAGGTTGAATATCTGCGAAAAGAAATGCCCTGTAGCATTCCTGAAAAGATTATCCTGGACACGAAAGAAGTTTCCACAGAATTTTGTGCTATTCCGGGAGGTCGCGGAGGGAAATTCAAATGGCCAAAGCTTTCTGAACTATATTTTAAACTATTTGAATCAGATTTTGATGCTGCTCATAATGCATCGGCAGACGTTCAGGCAACAGCCCGCTGTTTTCTGGAATTATTGCGTATTGGAGTAGTTGAATCCGGAATGGTTGACCTTCCAGAAAACTCAGTTCAGGCTTTTAGAGAAAGTCATCTTGAACCTATTGAAGATATTGGTCTTGAAGTAGATTCATATCATGAAGAAAAAGTGGTTGAAGAAGTTGTTCCGGAAGAAATTGCTGCCCAGCCCATGGAAGCAGCTCCTACAGATATTCCCTTTACCCATCTGCATGTACATACTCAGTATTCTGTGCTGGACGGACTTTCAAAAATTCCCGACCTCATAAAAAAGGCCAAAGAAGATGGGATGCAAGCTGTCGCCATCACCGATCACGGAAACATGTTTGGCGTAAAAAAATTCCATCTTGAAGCTAAAAAAGCCGGGATTAAACCCATTCTGGGATGCGAAGTTTACATGGCACGGCGAGGTTTGAAGCTTAAGGAAAACAAAATGGACGGCTCAGGGTGGCATCTGGTATTGTTAGCAAAAAACAGACAAGGTTATGAGAATCTGATGACTCTGGTTTCCCTGGCCTGGACCCAGGGATATTATTATAAACCCAGGATTGACAAAGAGCTTCTGAAAAAACATCATGAAGGTTTGATTGCGCTCACGGCATGCCTTGGCGGAGAAATTCCGAACAAAATCATGCATGAAGGAGTGGATAAAGCCGAAGAAGCTTTATTAGAATACAAAGATATTTTTGGTAACGACTTGTATCTGGAATTACAAAAGCATCAGACAGGCGATCCTGAAATGGATCAGCATGTATATAACGACCAGATATACGTCAACGCAGAGTTGATGAAATTGGCTGTGAAACACGATCTTAAAGTAGTTGCCACCAACGATTCTCATTTTATTAATGCAGAAGATGCCGGGGCACACGACCGGCTAATTTGTATCGGCACAGGAAAAGATCTCGACGATCCTAACCGGCTGCACTATACCCAGCAGGAATGGTTCAAAACCCAGCAGGAAATGCGGGAAATCTTCGCAGATGTTCCGCAGGCACTGGAAAACACACAGGAAATTGTAGACAAAGTTGAAGAATACCCACTTGACCACAAGCCTATTATGCCGGAATTTGTTATTCCGGAGCCTTTTGAAGATGCCAATGCATACCTTAAGGACATTACTTACAAAGGTGCTGAAGAGCGATACGGATCCATTACCCCTGAAACACAAGAGCGCATCGATTTCGAGCTTGAGACCATAAGAAATATGGGTTTCCCGGATTATTTCCTCATTGTCTGGGATTTTCTTGAAGCAGCCAGGAAAATGGGCGTGGCCGTTGGACCGGGACGTGGTAGTGCAGCAGGCTCTGTTGTAGCTTATTGCTTGAAAATAACGCAAATAGACCCAATTCAGTATAATCTTCTGTTTGAACGCTTTCTGAACCCCGACAGGATTTCCATGCCTGACATCGATATTGATTTTGATGATGACGGCAGGGAAAGAGTATTGCATTGGGTATCTGAAAAATATGGAAAAGAGCGGGTAGCACACCTTATCACTTTCGGTACGATGGCAGCGAAATCCTCCATCCGTGATGTGGCTCGTGTTCAGAAACTTCCCCTGTCTGAAGCCGATCGTTTAGCAAAGATGGTACCTGAAAAACCAGGAACATCTCTGGAAGATGCTATCAAAGAAGTTCCCGAACTTAAGAAAGAACTGGATTCAGGAAGGCCGGAAATACAGTCGGTAATACAAAATGCGATGACTTTGGAAGGCTCCGTAAGAAACACGGGAACACACGCTTGTGGAATTATTATCGCTCGGGACCACCTCGACAAATATGTTCCGGTTTCTACTGTAAAAGAATCTGTTTTGGATTATGCAACACAATACGACGGAAAATTCATTGAGTCAATTGGGTTGCTGAAGATGGACTTTCTGGGCTTAAAAACTCTGTCCATCATCAAGGAGGCGCTGGATAATATCAAGCGCTCCAAGGGCATTGACGTGGACATAGACAATGTTCCGCTTGACGATAAAGAAACTTATGAATTATACAGCCGGGGCGAAACTACTGCTTTATTCCAGTTTGAGTCTGATGGCATGAAAAAATACCTTCGCGAGCTGAAACCAACACGGTTCGAAGATTTAATTGCTATGAACGCGCTGTATCGTCCGGGACCGATGGGTTACATCCCCAATTTCATCGCGAGAAAGCACGGGAAGGAAAAGATTGAATATGATCTTCCTATGATGGAAGAAATTCTTAAGGAAACCTACGGGATTACCGTTTACCAGGAACAGGTGATGCTTTTGTCGCGCATTATGGCCGGTTTTACTCGCGGTCAGTCTGACTCATTGCGTAAAGCCATGGGTAAGAAGAAGATCGAGGAGATGAATAAGCTCAAAATCGAGTACCTGGAAGGCTGCAAGAAAAACGGAATCAGTGAGGAAAAAGCTGATAAAGTCTGGAAAGACTGGGAAGAATTTGCTAAATATGCTTTTAACAAATCTCATGCTACCTGTTATTCGTATGTTTCTTATCAAACGGCATATCTGAAAGCACATTACCCTGCCGAATTTATGGCAGCGGTGCTGAGTCGGAACCTGAACAATATTGATAAAATCACATTCTTCATTAAAGAAGCCAACCGGATGGGAATTCAGGTTCTGGGACCGGACATCAACGAAAGTGCTCTAAATTTCACCGTGAATCAGCAAGGCATTATTCGTTTCGGGTTAGCCGCCATCAAAGGAGTGGGAGAAACTGCAGCTCAGGATATTATCAATGAAAGGGAAGAAAACGGCGCTTATCAGGATATTTTCGATGTGGTCAAACGCGTGAACTTGAAATCAGTAAATAAAAGAAGCCTTGAAGCATTAGCCAAAGCTGGTGCATTCGACACTTTTGAAGATGTTCACCGTTCGCAATATTTCTATAAAGAGAATGAAAACAGCCAGGGTTTCCTTGAGAGCCTGATTAAATTCGGAGCAAAATACAAAGAAGATCAGGCATCCACACAAACATCACTTTTTGGTGAAGCAGAAGCAGTTGACCTTGAACATCCTTCTGTACCGGAATGTGAGCCCTGGCCGATTCCCATCAGGCTTAAAAATGAGAAAGATGTATTGGGATTTTATATTTCAGGACATCCGCTTGACGATTTCAAAATCACCATCAAAGCAGCTTGCAGTACCGATATCGCAAGTCTTCGTAATGATCTGACACAGTTCAAGGATAAAGATGTAACATTTGCAGGCATGGTAACCAATTCGGTACAAAAAGCCACCAAAAGAAATACGCTGTTTGGCATCTTCAGTTTGGAAGATTTTACCGGTTCCACGGAGCTAAGACTCTTCTCAGAACCCTATCTTAAAATGAAACACCTCCTCGTTCCCGGGAACAATTTGTTTATCAAAGCCCGTGTTGAAGGCAGCCGTTTTGATGAAAACAATCTGAATATCAACATTAAAGAAATTGTTTTGTTGGAAGATGCGTTGAAAAGAGTGATGAACAAGCTGACGCTGTTTTTCAAACCCGGCGAAATAAACGATCAACTGATTAAACATTTACAGGATGAAGTAAAAACATCACCGGGCTCAATGGATTTGTATATTTCCATCCTTGATGAGCAAAACAACCGCCCCGTGTTGTTGCGGGCCAAAAGCTCAAAAGTAGATGCGCAACTCCTGCTAAATAAACTTGAACCGCTGGGGGTTCACTTTAATTTAAGTTCATGATTTAGAAAAATATTTTTTCTATTTCAAAATAGATTCTTAATTATCTTTGCACCTAAAAATTAAAAATATGGCATTAGAATTAACAGACTCCAATTTCGAAGATATTGTCTTAAAATCAGACAAACCTGTAATTGTTGACTTTTGGGCCGTTTGGTGTGGCCCTTGCCGAATTATCGGCCCTATTGTTCAGGAAATTGGTGAAGAATATAGTGATCAGGTAGTTGTTGGAAAACTTGATGTTGACAACAACCCGGACGTGACCAGAAAATACGGTATCCGTAACATTCCTACGCTTTTGTTTTTCAAAAACGGAGAAGTAGTTGATAAACAGGTAGGTTCGGTACCAAAACCTGTTCTTGTTAAGAAACTGGAACAATACTTTTAATCCGATTCTTCTATTTTTCTTTAAATAGTTGCTTTTCTTAAACGGCAGCTATCAGAATTTCCATTGCATTTCACAGGTGACTGTTGATTTGTGATTGGTATTGATGGCTGAGTGTCCCGAACTGATAGTTGACCTGTCAAAATAAATGGTTGTTGCAGCTCGCAACCAAATTTTGAGATTCCTGATCCCGGCCCATTTAAGCAAAAGATACATGCGCTCACCATGGCCACTTAGTGCCGGAACGCTAAAAGTGTACAGTGCATTATTTTCAAAAGTGTAAATACGGCTATTCCATCCATCTGTGTTAAATAAAACAAAGCGAAAAACAGCCTCCCAGGGAGCATTTTTACGTTTTAATTTTATATCCTGGAAAACCATAAACCCCTGTTCAAGGTCACTTGCTTCCTGAAATTTTACATATTCTATCCGATTTCTAAGCACCAGAAAATTGAACAGAGCATAAGAAGTTTCCAGTCGAAATTCATAACGGTCATCAGGAATCGGAAAAGAAAAATACCCGGTAGTATCTGTGATATCTAATTCATTTTTATTGAATCTGAACCGAAAATATACAGATAGTCGATTATTCACCAAATCATTCATCTGCAGCAAATAAGACTTACCATGTGATGGTGCATTGACACGATATTTAAGCCAGGGATATTCGTAATGATCGGCATAGCCGGATAACGTCAGAGACTTTGTCAATAAAGCTTTAAATCCGAGATAAATTCCTCGTTCATTAGCATCTCCACTACTTTTTCCAAAGGCGCTGGCAAAGATCACATGGTAGTCCCTTGGATAATTCCTGTAAAGAAGTGTCAGTGTGAAACGATCCGATAAAAAGGCATTTAATCCGGCTATTCCTGCCGGTTTTCCGCCTGGATTTGCAGCCACTTCTCCAAAAAAAGAAATTGGGTTCACATTAAAATTCAAGTTCAAACCAAAATTGGTTAACGCATCTCCATGAAAACCAAATAATTTATAGGGAGCACTGCTTGCTGCCAGTGGATGATCCAAGTGCGTCTGGTAATAAACAGCGCCCACACGAATTCTTTTGTACTGATAAGCCAGCTGACCGCCATAAACAGTGATAGTCATTGCATTTTTATCTTGTAATTCGTTTATGGTACGATGGTAACCTGTCTCCTGTAAACTGGTAGCATACTCGACCCCCATACTATCGGGAGGCAACAAATTCGCATCATATTTTTTCTTTGAATAGAATGCTGTTAGTTCAAAACCTTTTTTCTGCAAAGTAACCGCGGCTCCCCGAAAATATCGGTTTTCATTGGCTGAGGTATTTGGGCGGATTCCTTTGCCAAAATATTTAACCTGACAAGTCTGCGATGATGCTCCGAAAGTAAGTCCCGACCAAAGCGTTAACCCCTGTCCAAACTCAAGATGATAGTCACCGATAACGGCGTTTTTAATGATTCCAACATCTGAAATATAAGCATAAGCAGAGAGAAAATCGGGAAATACAGGCTTATGCCCAAGCATCCTGTTTATACTATCGCTGAAAGTTCTTTTGAAAAGAACTTCACCGGCATCTTTTTCAGCTGTAAAGCCGATGCGGAAACGGTTCAGAGCATTAAACGCATAGCGGAGGTATAACTTTTGCGGTGTTCCCAGGTAAACTGATCCCGGTCTCAAATAAGCAGAATTCGAAGGAATATCATAACCAGCTACTGGCTCCAGAACCTGTTGATATCGCATCAAAACATCGCTTCTTCCCAATTTCAAAAGCTTTTTCATGGAAATTTTATACTCTTTTCCGGATTTCCCTGCATAAATGTATTTTGAAAGCCTCTGCAATGTTTCAATACTAAGTCCCGGAATGAACTTTAGCTCATAAACACTCTTTACAGGCCCATTGTTTTTGATATATGATTGTATCGAAAACAGCTGTGCCTCATTCAGTAATCTCAGCTGCACAAGTTTTTCCACATTTGTGCCATTTATGTTTATGGGATGCTGACTATAAAATTCATAGCCATCTACCAAATCAGAATAATCCTGCACTCCATCATTGGATCGGGCGATATCTTCCAAATTGTTATCTAAATTCCCATTTTGAATGGTCAATGTATCTTTTTCCTGTGCTTTTAAATGGACAGGAAGAATCAGTAAAACTATTGAAATAGAAAGTATTAAATATTTTGTCAAGGTTTTCATGAGCCAAACGAGTAAATTAGTGAAACCTGAGGTGAAATGCCAAGTGTTTGATGCACTACAGCAGCCAAATCAAAAGAAAGTCCTTTCAATCTATATCCTAATCCTGTGGAGAAAATTTCCTGTTTGGTTCCTAATCCGACTCGAAAAAAGCAGCACTTTTGAATAGTATACTCAACTCCTGCCCTTACTTCATAAAATGATAAATCCGAGTTCTTTTCCACTTCTGTTGTTACCAAAAGTTTTTTTGAAAACCGATAAGCCAAACCAATCTTGTAAATCAAAGGAAATTTGAAATAAATTTCAGAAGATTCGGGTTTTGGCATTGGGTTGAACACAGACACCCCAAAAGTCAGATTTTTAGATAAATCATATTGGGCACCAATCTCAAAAGTCACCATATTATTGCTGCCATAATGATCTCCAAAAGCTGTCTGAAAGAAGTCCAGTTTTAATCCGGCTCGCAAGTGAGGCGTAATAATTTTGGCATAAGCCAGTCCGAATTTTGTCTCATGATAAAGTGAATAGCCGAAATAATCCATGGATGCTCCTATCACACCATATCGGGAAGGATAAAGAAATGCTAAACTCTTGGTGCTGAGTTGGCTCATACCAAATCGTTCCCCATAATTAATTCCGGCAGAGAAATCCTTGACAAGCGCTATTCCGGCCTGATTGGCATTAATATTCCAAAATCCGGAAAGAGCTACTGAGCATCTTCCCATACCAGCGTTGCGGGCGCCTTCAACAGACAATAGATCCTGAGCGGAGACAGAACAGGTACCTGTCAACAGAAGCAACAATACAAAATAGAAATACTTCCCCGGAGGGTTGTTTTTAAAAAAAGGAAATAACATGTCGGATCGGGTTTACACAATTGTGTATTTTCGTTGACTAAATTACATATTATTTTCGGAATTGAAAACCTCATGCAAATACCATTATGAAACAAGTATTAGAATTCTTAAAAGAATTAGAACAAAATAACAACCGCGAATGGTTTCTGGAAAATAAAAAAAGATATGAATCATCTCGCGATATGATTATACAATTTCTTGATCAAAAGCTCATTCCGGGACTTGCTACTAT